>CAZZGJ010000071.1:2521-2817 GCA_964654175.1 uncultured Candidatus Saccharibacteria bacterium | reverse complement strand
TGCATTAAAATAATCTACTCTACTGTACTGTGGAAAGTTTATTCAAAGGAACGAAGTGCGGCACCAAGCGCAACAGTAAATGAGGGTGCCATTTCTTTGATGGTATCTTGCATAAACGCTGGATACGATACTTTTGCAAACGCATTAGTACGGACAATATCACGATTCAGTGCATCACGAAGCACGATCTCTATTCCAGGAAACAGAGTCGCACCTCCAGCGAGATACACACTCTTGAGTTTTACATTATTCTTTTCCTCGTACTCTTGCAAGACTTGGCTCAGCTCTTTGAATGC
>CAZZGJ010000071.1:1966-2362 GCA_964654175.1 uncultured Candidatus Saccharibacteria bacterium | reverse complement strand
ATCTCCGTAATCGGCATCGGTCTTTTTTACCTCACGCTTTTTTATTTCTGCGTCTTCAAAACCTATGTTTAAAACACTCGCGATTCGATTAGTGGCAGTAACCCCACCCACACGAATACGGTGCATTCGCATGAGAAGACCTTTCTTAGCAACATACAGTTTTGTAGAAGTTGCGCCGATATCGATAATAGCCATGTCCTCGTTCCCTTCGGTATGAAGTGAACGAATCACACTAAAACATTCGATTTCTGTTGGCGGGACAGAGAGGCCAGCAAATTGCATGAGGATTTTGAAACGCTCCAAGGCAGAATTTTGAATAGCTGCAATCAGGACTTCTCTCTTCATACCTTCTTTGTCTTTCATTTTTTCGTTTTCCTCAAGTTCCATTTCTGCCCA
>CAZZGJ010000071.1:0-1814 GCA_964654175.1 uncultured Candidatus Saccharibacteria bacterium | reverse complement strand
GAAAAAAATCAGAAAAACTTTTCATGGTTTACGAATTTTATTGTACCATGATGAATATCCGCTGCAGGTATACTATGAAGATAATTGAACGTATCCTTGATGCCATCTTTCCACCACGCGAGAGTGAGAGTATTGTTCGGAGTGTCACAGAACAATCAATGAAAAACCTCTACTGCCTAGAGCGTACTGCGGAAGGTGTGTCATTGTCACCATACAAGCACCCGACAATACGCGCTCTTATTACCGAGAACAAATTTCATGGTAACAAGCATGCGGCAAAAATGCTTTTTGAACTAATACGTGAATGGCACGATAAACAGATTGGATCATTAATATTTATTCCAGTACCTTTAGGAGCAAAACGGAAGCGCGAACGTGGCTACAACCAAGTTGAGGAAGTATTAAAATATTTTAGCGATAAAGACCGCTGTCTGGTCCGTCTAGACTTGTGTCATCGACAAAAAGAAACGCCTCCGCAGCTATCCCTCCCTCGCAGTGAAAGACTTCATAACGTGAGCGGAGCTTTTTTTGGTAACAACAGTGCTATTTCTGTACTTAGAGACACAACCATAGTAGTGGTAGATGATGTCTCTACAACTGGAGCTACTATGCGCGCGGTGCGAGCTGCACTCGAACCAAAGCTCCGTCCTTCATGTAAAATAATCTGCCTAGCTGTCGCGCACTAGTTACCACGCGAGGCAAGCCGTGGGTGAACTACAGACTGCCCAAGACCAGGTCGGTCTGTTCGGATCATACAAAGCACTACCAGCAGACGGGAAACTTTCCGGAACAGCGTGTGATAGAAGTTTATACATTTGACCGTCTGACATGTAAAGATATCCATTACAGCCCCCAAACACCCCCCCTGGATCGATTGGAAGTTCTGGGATGTATTGGGGAGCTAAGTTCGGAATATAACCACCAGCACCACTTCTTCCAGCAGAAATACCACACCCGGTTGTTTGATATCCATTCCAATTACCTCCGGTAGCAATCGGGTAGCTGCCGTTATCTTGAAAGTATGTTTCAAGAGCAAGTTGCATTTGCTTCATGTCTGATTTTCTGGCTGCATCACGAGCCTTACCACGCGCACTATTTAAACTTGCTAGCACAACGCTCGCAAGAATCCCAATAATCGCGATAACAACAAGAAGCTCGATTAGTGTAAAGCCGCTTTTTTTTGAGTGTTTTAAGTTCATGGTTATTTTATTGGAACTAGTCTTGGTGGTGGGTTTTGAGGCGTAACAACTTCATATCCTGGTCGAGCTTCCACTGTAGCAGCATCTCCAGCCTGAGAAGAGATTAATTTAAAGATAATAAAAAAAGATAAAACAATAAATAGTACCAAAACGATAGCTGCCTGCTTCTCATTTTTTATGAACCCGCCTGAATGGGTGACCACCCATGTTGTTAATCCCGAAGCGTTCTTAGACGCATACCGACGTGACGATACATTATCTTCTTCAAAAGTAACATTTTGAGACATGGTTAAATTATACAACGTACACATGTCCAAAAAAAAGAAAATCCTCAACTACTTTTTACTTCCCACAAGACCAAAGCACACGCTTTGGTCTTAGTATTTGCGGAAGATGAGGGATTCGGTCACGAGTTACTAACTAAAATTGTTCGCAAAGCTCCAATTCTAGTAAGTACTCTCGACCCCGTCTCGCCTGCCTTACGGCATGGCTCCGACCCTCGAATCTCTCCGTAAAGCAAAGCAGTTGGCTTTACTCATCCTCCGCACAAGAAAATAACCGCCCGAGGGCGGTATTTTCAAAGCGCGGAAGATGAGGGATTCGAACCCTCGGAGG
>CAZZGJ010000070.1:2812-3020 GCA_964654175.1 uncultured Candidatus Saccharibacteria bacterium | reverse complement strand
TTGGGAAAGTATTTTGTTTGCCAAGATTTCAAAACGAGCTTGCTTTCCTCTTGCGCGTTTAATGATAGCGACAGCGGTCTCGTCGCAGCTTGTTTCTATAGAAAGGATGATCATGATAAATAAAACGTTTTGTTAAGCCAGGATTCGATGTTGCGTTTACTAGGAGGAAACATTGGTTCTGGTAGTTGGTGGGGGTCTAGCCACTCCC
>CAZZGJ010000070.1:488-2733 GCA_964654175.1 uncultured Candidatus Saccharibacteria bacterium | reverse complement strand
ATGTAATGTTTTACGTATTCAATATCGTGTCGTACGCACACAAGGGTGATGTTCTTGATGGTAATACCCGCTTCCTCCAGCACTTCTCGAGCAGCACATTCTTCAAATGTTTCCCCGAACTCTAAGTGTCCGCCAGGTATCATGTAGGTACCTGCTCCATGTGATGAAAGGCGCTTTCCAATTAGGATTTTCCCATCTTTTTCTACAATAACCCCAGTGCCTACAAGTGGACGATTTTCGCTCATAACGCTAGCATACCATACTCCCTTAAGGGATAATATTTGAAATATTTTGTACGAGTCCTTGGTTTTCGTAGTTACCTACAGTAAGCCAAGTTGGAAGACCTAGTGCACATAGTCCTGCTGCATCTTTTGCGAGCGCTATTCCACCTGAGTTACCGTTATCTATTTTTGCGGAGATAAAGAAGTTAGGGTTGTTAAGTACTCCTTGCGGCTTCACTTGTGAAGTGTCGTAGCCAGAAATGATTCCATTTGTTACGGTTCTGTAAATAACATTCACTGTGCCGACATTATCAATTGTCAGTGTCGCGTCTCGTTTAGCATATGCCGGATATCCGATAACAACAGTTGGGGAGCCAACTGGTATTGTTGAGGGACATTTACGAACTTTTCCTATCGCATAGTTATAGTTCGCAATAGGTACACCCGTCTCTGAAATTGATGTACCAATAGCGAGTATTGCTGTGTCGGTATTTTGGTTATATGTGTAGATGCTTCCTTCTAAACCAAAGATACCTGTGATGTTGTTTGCAGAGTTGGTCATTATGATTAGGCACTTGTCAGCTCCTTTTACGACATGGTAGTTTGTTACAACTGCGTGCGCAAGCTCCGGGAAGCTCCAGAGTATACCGCTCCCACTTGAGATATTTTGTCCTGAGATACACAAAATTTGCACAATACTTGTAACATAAGGTGCAAGGTCTGTAGAAGAAATAACAATGTCTTTTGGAAGTGACTCCTGAGCCGCGAGCGTCTGTCTTAGCTTTTTAATTTGGTCGCTATTTTCTTCTGCGGTTGTCTTAGTGATGTTGAGTTCGTCCTGTGCAGCTTTTAGTTGTTCTGCTTGGGCTACAATAAGTTCTGCTGCGTTACGCTTCTCTTCTTCTCGTTCTTTTATTTGTGCTTCGATAAGAACCTGCTGGGCGAGCTGGGTCTCTCGTAGTTGTGTATAGCTTTTGTATCCTACTAAAAAAAGTGTTCCTACGACTAAAGCAGCACAGATTCCTATTGCTATAAGTGTTGTTCGTGAAAATGTGAGGGAAATAGTGACTCGCATGAGCGGGGCTTGTGGTTGCTCTTATGAGCTATATGTCGTACAGTATATCAAATGAAATGTCTTATTTTGACGGTTGGAAAAGAAAAAGACGATAGTCTTGAGGACGGCATTTCGCACTTCAAACAAAGACTTTTGAGGTATGTTCCCGTTGAGATTTTGTACATAGACCACCAGGTTACCAAGGAAAAAGAGGGGCTAGCAATTATGGAAAAGTTGAAGAAAGAAGACTACGTTATTTTGCTTGATGAGCGTGGGTCAGAACTTACAAGTGAAGGAGTTGCAGATATGATCGGTAACCGCATGGTGGACGGTGTCCGTAGGGTTGTATTTATAATAGGTGGTGCATATGGAGTTTCTACAGACGTTACCGTAAGGGCTAACTATGTCTGGAGACTTTCTAAACTTGTGTTCCCACACGTTCTTGTGAGAGTTATTCTTCTTGAGCAGTTATACCGTGCCATGACTATTCTCAAAGGTGAGAAATATCACCATAGTTAAGTTGCTATGATTTACAAATAGCGCTAAGAGCCGCTTTATCCTCAGGTGAAAGTATAAGTGTCCCTCCTTTATTTAATCCGTACATAATAGAAGCGCTGTTTTCTACGTGGTCAATACCAAGTGCGTGACCCATTTCATGGGCCAGTATTCGCGTGAGGTCTTTTGCTGACTCGTACGTATAGATAGTGATTGTCTTCTTGTTCGGGTCGTACACTCCTTCCTCGTATAATTTCCCGGCATCTTTATTAATAACTGCTACTGAGCTATTTATATCTTCTACCGTTGCGTTATGCGTGGATGTATAGTTTGAAATAGTTTCTTGTAGGTTATTGTAGCTTGAGACTCTAGCGTTAATTTGCTTACTCTCTTCATTAAGAGCCAACCGCTCCTGCTCAAGTTTCTGGTATTCTCTTTCAGGTGCGCCGTTTCGCTCGTTCCAGTAGGCAACTTC
>CAZZGJ010000070.1:0-458 GCA_964654175.1 uncultured Candidatus Saccharibacteria bacterium | reverse complement strand
GTTGTGTAATTTCTTCGCCAAGTGTTTTGTAGTCCTCCTCGAGTTCGTCAATAGTTTTCTTGAGGTTATTGATGTTACTTTTCTCTAGTTCGATTTCTTTTTTTAGTTTTTCATTTCGAATAGCTGTACGTTGTCGTTCGTCGTATATTAGAGATATTTCTACATCTCCTCCTTCGGGTACCAGAGTAAGGATGTCATTTTTTTGGTAGGTTGTATTCCAGATTTTTGCAGCTTCTTTACTGTATGTTTCAACAGCGGTTTTACTTATTCCAAATTGCGGGTCAACAGAGGCAATACTCAGTGTCATTGGTTTACTGCAAGGGTTGCGTGTGAGTAATACGCCGCCTACAGTAAGTGCGACAATGAGAAGAATCGAAGGTATTGCTTTTATGCAGAATGTGGCAAATGAGTGCATGTGTAAAAGTTGAAAGTGTGGGCGATAGAGGAGATTCGGCTAC
>CAZZGJ010000069.1:0-3037 GCA_964654175.1 uncultured Candidatus Saccharibacteria bacterium | reverse complement strand
GATGTCCTTTAGACGCTTAATGTTCTGCTGTACATCACGTTTAAGGTCACCCTCTGTCTTGAACTCTTCAATTTCTCGACGAATAGCATTTTCCTGATCTGGGGTAAGCGCTGTTGTCTTCATCCCCATATCAAGACCAAGCTTGGTAATGATTTCTTTTGCACGTGAGCGTCCCACGCCATATACAGCCGTCAAAGCAATTTCAAGACGTTTGTTTTCTGGGAGGTTGATACCTGAGATACGCATAGTTTTCTGGAATTTATTTAATGTAGTCTAGACTTATCCTTGTGCCTGCTTGTGCTTAGGCGTCTCACAAATAACACGTAGCACCCCGCCACGTTTAATCATCTGACATTTGACGCACATCTTCTTTACTGATGATCTTACTTTCATGGGAAAATATGGGGACTATTGTACTATATTTTAATAAACTTTGCAAATACTTGGGCTAGAACCTATTCGAACTGTTCCGAAGTAAAGCTAGGAGGATGAAACAACTGGACCTGTTTGCAGGTTTAGAGTCTTTTTATAATTCTACCTTTTCCTCCATAAGGATCGACTTGAACTGTAACCTTATCTCCTACGAGAATCTTGATCTTGTGTACACGCATTCTTCCACCCAGGTAAGAAAGTATTTCCTTACCATCTGGGGTTGCC
Organism: uncultured Candidatus Saccharibacteria bacterium; assembly: GCA_964654175.1. GTDB lineage: Bacteria > Patescibacteriota > Minisyncoccia > Phycocordibacterales > UBA5272 > UBA11704. The sequence goes on along the minus strand of CAZZGJ010000069.1, from coordinate 2,380 downwards.
ACTCTAAAAAGAGTACTTGGAAGCGCTTCTGTTACACGCCCTTCAACGAGATTAATTTCTTCTTTGTCATCCATAAGATAGGAGGTCTATTGTAGCACAGATCTAATCAGAATCAACGTTTTGGCAATGATTCAACGATTGAAATACGATCACTTTCTGAAGGCAAGCTTGAAAGCCATAGCGGGAAAAAAGACATTTCTATCTGATTTACTGATGGTGTATTTTGAACAATCGCAGCTGCATCACTTCTGTCTTTACCTACAAAAGCATCCTTAAGTGCCTTCTCATCTGTAACCCAAACGACTCTTGGCTTACCTTCAACGAGGACATCTACAGATGCATCACTGTAGGCCTTCACATCCTTTTTGAGAGTAAAGATCATTTCATCTGTATACACAAGCTTAAGGACTTGATCCGCTGGATAATCTCTTAAATCCCTTGCAAGAGTAGAGGCAAGCTGTGTCTCATCAGCGAGCATTAAATACCCAGTTGCAGTAACTTCATACGTAGAGGTTGTGCCAGTTCTGACTTCAACTTCGTTATCGTCAAAGATGACTTGTATAGCACTATACAGTGGAACCTTCCCCTTCTCTGTCACTTTTTGTAGATCGGTTTTCAAGTCTTGAGCAAGTTCGATTGCAAGTGAATCTTTGGCAGCATTCAAGTCAGACTGAGATACAAGCGAGACCTCACCTGAAGCACCACCTCTCATTGGTCCATTAGACCGCGCAAAGAAGCCTTCAAAGCGAGGAGTCCCCTTAAAACCAGGAATAGTGAAGTCGCTCGGTGCAATGTTGTAGTCAGCTCCGTAACTATCAGCGTAAACAGTTACTTCTATACTCCCTGGAGTAGAACCTTTCTTACCCGGAACCGTAATCGACTCATTTATACGATAAATCTTTCCATTTGATGATTCGAAACGGGTATTTTTAATAAGCTTTTGAGGATTTTCGTCAAAGTTGTTATAGACAACAATGTTACCAGACGCTTTAGCTTCTACTTTTTTAGTTTCTGAAAGCGGTAAGGACTTAGTCTTTGTACTTGTCGCTATAAAAAGCGTATACGGTATGGCATTTGGCGCACCAGTATTACTAAAGAGGTAGCTTTTATTGATATCCAAGTCTTGATACTTCGGAGTAATAGTTAGTTTTGCTGAGTTGAATACAAAAGTAAGAAGAAAAACACCGACAACTACCACGATAAGCGTAACAATAAAAGCCCATGTACCTAAAGAGGTCTTCTGACCTCTTCCTTGTAAACGTGGACCTCGATACGAAGTATGGGGATCAGTATCTATAGCGATAGATCGCTCGTTCTCACGATTACGTCGTGGATACATGTCCATAGAGTCTAAATTACGCCTAGTTCTTTGGGCTCGAATAGGAATATGCACCGCTTCTGTCTCGTCTGCATCTTGTGCATACGTGCGGTGTTCAAACTCCTCAACCCGTGACGCTATATCACGATTAGATTTTGAATGAGAATACGGTTTTCGTATGTCTTGCATAGTTACGTGAAGGACCTTTTATACTTCCAAGTGTAACACGCACAGGTTTTCCATCAGTAAAGAACTGTGTATAAGATGCTCCCTCTAACACATCGCTTAGCCAGGAACCGTAACGCGAAGTTACGAGATGAAAATCTGTAGGAATGCGGTCATGGAGAGAAATAAACTCTAGTGTGTATAAAACACCATCAATAAGTCGAGAAGCAGCTACTTTACTTAGACCATCAGCTTCAACTTGTTTAAGCCCTACATCATGTGTATGCGCAACAACAACTTCACCATCTACGATGTAGTGAATCAGTGTACTCGTGTCTGTAACGGAGATACTAAGGTAAGGCATGCCTATAGTTTATAGCTAATAGACAATAGTAGCTAGTAACAAACACACACGTACTACTCAAGCACCGCTTTTATACGACGCACTCCTGCAGAAACAGCTTCTTCTTTTGCAATCTTGAAATGACCAAGCACTCCTGTGTGCTCTACGTGAGGCCCTCCACAAAACTCAAGTGAGAAAAGATTTGCTTCGCCTCGCTTTCCAGTTTGCGCTCCAACAGTATAAATAGACACTGTGTCTTCATACTTCGCATCAAATACACCAATTGCACCGCGAGCACGAGCCTCTTCGTACGATACTTCTTCACGAGTAACCGGTAGATCTTGCGCGATAACATCATTAATTATTTTTTCTACCGCTGCTTTTTGTTCATCTGTCATTTTTTCCCCGTGAGAGAAGTCAAAACGTAGACGCTCCGATGTGATATTTGAACCCTTTTGCAAAACATGATCTCCAAGCACCTGACGAAGCGCTTCGTGAAGCAAGTGTGTGGCTGTATGATACTTCACTTCCATCTCACCATCTCCACCAAGTCC
>CAZZGJ010000068.1:0-3095 GCA_964654175.1 uncultured Candidatus Saccharibacteria bacterium | reverse complement strand
ATGATGAGTGGCTTAACCCAATACGAATAAGTTCACGTGCAATTGTAGTGGCATCTGTTCTACTATTCTCAAATCTTTTACATGCAAGAGACATTTTTGTATAGACTTCTTCATTGTCTACAATACGACTAATTTCGTTTATAAGTACAGTTGTAGAAAGGTTATTTTCTTCAAGCACAGTTGCTGCACCAAGAGACGCAAACGCATACGCATTTGAGCGCTGATCACGACTCACCGCTTCTGGGATAGGAATCACAATCATAGGAAGCTGCCAGAGGGCCATTTCAAATAGTGTTGAACCAGCGCGAGTAATTACAAGGTCCACTTTTGGATAAAAAAGAGATACATCGATAAAGCCTTCAGCGTAGTATCTATCCTTATATGGATGATCTTTAAGCAGCGAGTTCGCAACCAGCTTCACCGCTTCAATATTAAGAGACCCTGCCTGATGCACAATATCATACGTATTTAAAAGTTGAGGTAACGCTTTAAATAACGCGTCGTTAATAGTCTGGCTGCCTTGAGAACCACCAAGCACTAAAAGCACTGGACGATCTTTCTTCTGAAATACTCTTGTGTAGTTCTCCGGAGGAATAAGCGCATCTCTGATAGGAAGCCCTGTAAGTGCGACTACTGCCTTTGGGTAGAAAGCTGCAGCTTCAGGATACGATAGTGCGACACGTACAGCAAAAGCCCCACCCCACTTAGTGGTGCGCCCAGGAACTGTATCGCTCTCGTGTACGACTACTGGTATAGACAAGAGTCTCGCAGCAAAGAGTGTCGGGAAACTTGCATACCCCCCTTTAGCAAATACCACGTCCGGATAGATACGGTACAGTGTAAAAATAGCACGAAAGGTGCCCCATATAGTTTTAAAGAAATCCGTGATTGTCTCAAGTGATGGATATACACGAATTTTACCAGCAGGTATCTCAATAAATTTAATTTGCAAATCAAACAGCGCACGCTCGTCATACGGCTTATCAGAAATAAAATACACTTCTGGCTGAATAATTTTTTGTACAAAAGCTTCTTTGCGAACACGCTCAATAACCGCGAGTAACGGATAAAAGTGCCCACCTCCAGCTCCAGTAATAACTATTTTCATACAGTAAGTGATGTTTTTGAAATATTGAGCAAAACTCCAAGCTGAAAGAGTGCGACCATAAGCGCTGTACCCCCATGAGAAACAAGCGGCAGAGGCACACCAGTAAGCGGAAGTATTCCCATCATCGACCCGACATTAAGGGTTACTTGAACTAAAATAATAGTAACAATACCTACCCCCAGAAGCCGTCCAAACTGGTCATTAGCATACATGGAAATAATATATCCACGTACTCCTACTATACCATATAAGGTAATAAGAATAAGTACCCCTATAAATCCTAATTCTTCACCCAACACAGCAAAAACTGAGTCCCCTATTGGCTCTGGTAAGTAGTTAAATTTTTGGACACTTTGGCCTAGTCCTCTACCTGTAACACCACCACTACCAAGCGCGATGAGTGACTGGTTAAGCTGCCAAGAAGCGCCACGTACGTCGTGTGAAGCATTTAGAAATGTCTTTACACGTTCCATCATGTACGGACGCGCCGTAATCAGAAGTGAAGCACCAATAAGACAAAGTAGGATTAACGCATACACCTGCTTTTTTCTCGCACCACCGACGAAGTACACAGCAAACGACGACGACATGATAACAAGATACGTTCCGAAATCCGGCTGTTTAAGCATGATTGCAGAAACAAGAGCCGCGCCTACTAAATACGCAAGAAGCCCGAAACGCCAGTCTTTAAACTTAGAACGATACGTAGTACACCACGCAGCCACAGCGATTACAAAACCAAACTTAAGCGCCTCACTTGGTTGAATTGAAATAAACCCAAGATCAATCCATCTATGTGCTCCACCGTGATACTGGGAAAGACCAGGCACAAACACAAGTGTCGTTACAAAAAGCGCTGCACCAAAAAGATAATATGCATACTTCTGATAAAAAGAGTACGGAATAGACATTCCAAGCAAAAGAGCTATTGCGCCTCCTATAAGCGCATAGATAAGCTGCGTTTTAATAACCGCATAAAACTTTACTTCATTAACAGAAAGCACCCCAAGCGCTGCAGAGCCAAAAATAATGAGACCAAAAAATAAAAGAATAAGAACGGTAACAAAAAGTGGTTTATCTACGCGGTTAAACATATATTAACTAACCAGAGCAACGACTACACCAAGCATTGCACACACGTACGCAACAATCCAATACCGCATGGTAACAGCGTGCGCGGGCCAACCCTTAACCTGAAAATGGTGATGAAGTGGTGCAACTAAAAATAGTTTTCGTTTGAATACTTTTTTCCAGAAGAGCTGAAGAATAACGGAGAGTGTCGTAACGACAAGTGGGAGCGCGATAATCGGAAGGTACAGTACTGCGTCAGTAAGAAAAGCAATCACTGACAGAGAAAGTGAAAGAGCTAACATTCCTGTTTCAGATAGATAAAACTTTGCTGGTGGAATATTGAACCAAAGAAAAGCAAGAATCGCCCCTACGAATACAAAACAAAGTGTGGCGATATCTATTTGACCATGTCGGTACGCTATCATACCGTACGCAGTAAAGACCGCACTCATCACACCACCAGACAAGCCGTCTATGCCATCAATAACCCCTGTTGAAAATACCGCAAGTGTAACGATAATAAAAAAGAGGATGAAAAGAAAGCCGCCAAGAACCACGTCTCCATAAAATGGTACATAGACACTACTGACTCCGAGTTTTGCAAAAAACCACCATCCCGCAAAAAGCCCAAGCAAAGATACCGCAAGCAGTCTCATCGGAAACGACAGTCCGCCTCCCACGTATGAATTTAACTTACTACCAAAAGCGTTTACAACCAAAAGGTCATCAAGCGCTCCAACAACAGCGCCAACTATCATTGCCATAAGTGGAAGCCACGTCTGGTTACGAGAAATAAAATCAAGTTTTAAGGTAAGCGCCGTTGGAAATACCTTAGAGAGTGTCCAGAGAAACAAAGCTGTAAGTAGTACAGATAGCCAGACTACAACACCACCTAAACGAGGAGTAGGAACGCCTT
>CAZZGJ010000067.1:1257-3298 GCA_964654175.1 uncultured Candidatus Saccharibacteria bacterium | reverse complement strand
CCCACGTTTCATGCAAGATGTACAAATCTTTACACGAGGACCGTTAGGGATACGAGCCCACTGAAGGTTCGGATACTTACGACGGTCTCCAGCTGGGTTAAATTTTGTAGCACGAACAGAGTTAGAGTATTTTCCAACTACTTTTGAGCCTTTTTCGCAAAGTGGACAGATGTTTGCCATAGAATTACTTTAGTTGCTGTATCTTACCATATATTAGGGTGTTTCGCAACAGATGCTCAGAAGTCCGTGGTATCATTATTGCTATGACTGACATGCTTACCATTTCACAGGGGTTATTCCCAATCATAATCGTTATTTTCTCTATTATTTTGCATGAAATAGCCCATGGGTACGCTGCATATATTCAGGGCGACGAAACTGCATACAGAGCAGGCAGGTTAACCCTTAACCCCTTGCCTCACTTAGATATGATGGGGTCTGTGATTGTTCCGTTAGCTGCGTTTTTCACGGCGGGCACCTTTTTTGGCTGGGCGAAACCCGTTCCGTATAACGTTCACAATGTGCGTGGGAAGTACGGTGAAGCCTTTGTGGCTTCTGCGGGGGTCCTTACCAACCTATTTCTAGCCGTTACTTGTATTTTGATATTTAAAGCAATGACCTCGTTTGGTCTTATGACGTTAGGTTTTGGACAAGCGTTGTTCACTATTATCTCTGTAAATATCTCACTTGCGTTCTTTAACCTCATACCAATTCCACCGTTTGACGGAATGTCTATCATTCAGGCGCTTTTCCCAAGACTATATATACGTTCTCAGTTTCTCTACAGTCCTGTGTACCTAATAGGCGCTATTCTCGTGGCCTCTGTCCTTTACGCAGCGTTCATTCCTTACGTATTTGACTTCATTCGCGCACTTCTTTAAGTAAGTGTGGGCGATGTGCGGTGCTTTCTCAGTACTTGTCCACAGGGTTATGTGTGAAATGTCTTTTATATTGTCTCTTAGAGACATATACTGAAAATACCATGAAGAAAAAAGGGGTATTGTCGCACGCCAACAAAAAAACTGACAAAGCAAGATCGCAAACACGATCCCAGGCTGTCTCAAAACCTTCTATGGTTTTTCGCGCCACAAAGTCGGTGAAACGATACGGGAAAAGATCTCTTCGTGCGATTCTTCTTTCTCATACACTGCACAGAGTTTCACGGGTTGCGGTTGTTGTGTTGCTGGCTACAATTCCTTGCTACGGGGTTTATGCATACCTCGGGCAAACTGCTGCTAAGGAGGTCATTGTTTCAAAATCTCAAATTTTGGAACGTGTCGCCAAACATACAACTCTACCTAAGGAAGAACCAGAAGCCGTTGTTCGAGTAGAAGACCCAGAAACCCTTAAGAAACAGAACTCTTTTTATGAACAGGTTCAAGAAGGGGACTATATAATTATGTTTAGAAATATGGCAATTATCTACGATTTACGAAATGACGAGCTTGTCGCACTCAAACATACGAGAGATTAATCGGGCCATCGCTTGCAAAAACCTTGTGTATTTGGTATAGTTGCAACCACTATTTAACGGTATGCCAACACTTAATCAGCTCGTAAAGAAATCTCGTGCAAAGGTGGTACGTAAATCACGTTCTATTGCTATGGGACGTGGATTTAACGCTATCCAAAACAAACCTAACTTTTATAACGCTCCATTTAAGCGTGGCGTGTGTATCAAGGTAACAACAACAACTCCAAAGAAGCCGAACTCTGCGCTTCGAAAGATTGCTCGTGTACGTCTTACAAACGGAATGGAAGTAACTGCGTACATTCCAGGAGAAGGGCACAAGCTTCAGGAGCACTCAGTAGTGGTACTACGAGGTGGACGTGTGAAGGACCTAGCTGGAGTACGTTACCATATCGTTCGTGGTCGTATGGACGCAACACCAGTTGAAAAGCGTCGCCAAGGGCGATCTCTCTACGGAGCGAAGACTCCAAAAGCGGGAGCCCCAGCAAAGAAGTAGTTACTCAATAGCAAAAGCGGGGGCGGGGGGCGGCGGGGTTGGTTTTTTTTTTTTTTTTTTTTTTTTTTATTTTT
>CAZZGJ010000067.1:0-1247 GCA_964654175.1 uncultured Candidatus Saccharibacteria bacterium | reverse complement strand
CCGCCCCCCCAACCAAGTAGTACCTCAAACCCACACGCCCGCCCTTCGGCCGCGCTTTTGCTATTTGATGTATTTTGTTGTAGTATTAAGCCCACTTGTTAATCAAGTAGAGAAGTAATTACTGAAATAACCTCTTGCAGAGTACCGTCTACTTCCGGGAACGTTTACGCAAGATAACACTAAAATATGCGACGAAAAGTTAAAAATCGAAATATTGTTGGGCCAGACGCTAAGTACAACTCAACAAAGGTTTCAAAGTTTATCAACTATGTGATGATTGGAGGTAAAAAATCTACAGCACAGGAAATTGTGTACGGAGCTTTTGATATTATTAAGGAAAAGCTTAAGGTGGAGGATCCGCTAGAAACATTTGAGGCTGCGCTTCGAAACGCTGGGCCTGTAACTGAGGTTCGTTCACGCCGTATCGGTGGAGCTAACTACCAGGTTCCTCGTGAAGTACGTGAAGAACGTCGTTTCATGCTTGCTTTTCGTTGGATTATTGATGCTGCAAACGCAAAGAAAGGAAAAGCTACAAAGTTTAAGCTTGCTGATGAGCTTATGCAGGCTGCAAACAATGAAGGAACAGCTGTAAAGAAGAAAGAAGATACACATCGAATGGCTGAAGCTAACAAGGCTTTTGCTCACTTCGCTTGGTAGTCTGTTTCCACCTTTAACAAAACACCGCGCAAGCGGTGTTTTGTCTTTTATGTGGATATCTGACCTTTACACTATTGTCCTTTTGAAACTATACTCAGTATATGACTCACTCATATCGTGCGGTTCTCTTTACGATTACGTTATCGGTATTTGTTTCTGTGTCCAGCGTGCCCTCATTTGCATTAACGGGAGATGTTGATCCAATCAACAAAACTCCAGAATGTATCTCGCTTGTAAATAATATTAGGTATGGAGATTCTGACACTGTCACAAAAGGACCCATCACTAAACTTCAAACGTTTCTCATTGATGAAGGATATATGAAAGGTGAGGCTACCGGTTATTTTGGTGCTGTAACTTTCGCTTCCGTTAAGAGGTACCAAACCGCTAGAGGTCTTACTGATTCCGGGTATGTTGGTGAATATACGAGAGCTGCTGTTAAAGCAGATACATGTGCTGAGGTTACTAAGCCAGCTCCTGTAGTACAGCAACAAGCAACAACAAGCGCGGCAGTCTTTGGTCCTACGAGTCCAACTAGTACATCAGCACCTGCTGTAACAGGCGGCGCTGTCTTTGGTGGGTCTGCGACG
>CAZZGJ010000066.1:3081-3350 GCA_964654175.1 uncultured Candidatus Saccharibacteria bacterium | reverse complement strand
GTTTGATATGAAGCGCTTCTCGTACGGCGGCTTTACGACGGAGGTAGAGATGTAGTGGCGCTACGCACCAGGTACAGGTTCCAAAAGACTCTCAAGAAGTGCAGCGAAATCTTTTGAAGAAAGCATGACGTTCTCTCTGAGCGTATCTCGGTGAATAGTTAAGTCGTACTTGATGCGAAGTTCCTCGCGGCTTAGGTTGTTCAATTCTATAAAACCTTGTCGCTCTAGGTAGTGGTCAGAAAGACCGGTCAGGTTCCAGGATATATCGT
>CAZZGJ010000066.1:0-3071 GCA_964654175.1 uncultured Candidatus Saccharibacteria bacterium | reverse complement strand
GCGTAGAAATAACAGTATGTAGCGTTACGTACCGGGTGATTCCAAAAGACTCTCAAGAAAAGCCGAAAAATCCTTTGAAGAAAGTGCAGCGTTCTCCCTGAGCGTATCTCGATGAATAGTTAGGTCGTATTTGGCTCTGAGTTCTTCGGGAGTGGTACCGTTCAATTCTATAAATCCTTGTCGCTCCAGATAATAGTCGGAGAGGCCGGTCAGGTTCCAGGATATGTCGTAAGGAAGGGTTCCTGGGTAGTACTTGTTCACTATCTTTGCCAGCATATTCGTGCAGTTGGCGGTGAGTGTGTGATAGAAACGCGGAGTAGCTGCAAGCTCGTTTGTCTCAGCCACAAATCCTTTAAACAAAGCCTGTGCTTGGTCTCGTGAGAGCGCGAGCGGGAAGCGATAGAGCTGCTCGTTTTTATAGACTGTTCGCTGTGTCACGAGGTCGCGCTCGGTACCCCACAGATACTGCAACTCATACTCATTCAAAAATCCGTTTACAAACGAATAGGTTTCAGTCGCTTCACGCCTCGCCTCAATAGAGAACGCCACCGTACGCCCGTCTTTTAAGTGGAAAGAGACAAAGGTGTGTCCCACTTCACGAATGGAGGAGAAGTGGTCTAGGAAAAAGTACACACGCTCAATGTCCTCTGGATTGACCACCGTATCGTTCCACTCTCGGGTAACAATAGTGCTGCTGCCGAAGGTAAAGCTCCGGAGATTGTGTATCACGACGCTACCGTCTGTTTCACTCGTGGTGGTATTTAATTTTGAAAACATCGTGTCCCACTCTCGGTAGTTCAGTGGGGTTTTGGTGTTGAGGTATATTCCTGCACCTATGAGCGTTAGAAATAGCAGAAGCACGGCACTCCACAGTATTTTAGACATCGGTTTCATTGTACTCCTGGAATACAAGGTAGAATACATGTATGAAAGATTTCCGGCTCCTTTCGGTTTTGTATGTACTAGTTTCACTAATTGGCATAGGGCTTGTGTACATGTCCTGGGCGTGGCCAGGACGACCGACAGGGCTATTTCAGGGCGACAATGTTTGGGTGCTGGGGCTGGCGGTGGTTTGCATTTTTACTATTGCAGGGGCAATTGAAAGTTGGATGTGGCGAACGGAGCGAACTAGATTCCAAAAAGTTTTGGTTTGGGGACCGTTGGTGCTCATTCTTACTTTCATTACATTTGCCTCTGGAGGATTCGGCTTTTTACTGTAAACGGTTAGGAAGTAAGAGCTGCTCCACTGCATAGGCAAACGGTTGCCTGTTGCACCTCCACATATAAAAGCAAAACCACCCTTACGGGTGGGTGCTTTCTATATGTGGAATTGGTTATCTCAGGTTAGAACTTCGTTGATGCTAAACAGCTCCTCACATTTCCTACGCGTGGTAGACGACTGGGTATCTTTATGAGTACACGAAAGCCAATGCGCGCCTACAGTGTGCTCAGAACTAGTTCAGGAGATTAGAACCTCAGCGGCAATTAGCGTAAAATACCTTGAATGCAACGTGTTTTTATTGATGAGAGCGGTGTAAACGGTAAGAGTCCCTACCTAGTCATAGGCAGTATTTGGATTAACGATGAGGCTCTTCAAAAGCTTGAAACAAATCTCCAGCCAATTCTAGATGCACATTTCACGAATAGGCATGAGCTCAAATGGAAGAAGCTTTCTAAAGCAAAACTTGCTGGTTATTTGTCGGTGCTAGATGTTTTCTCAGATACACTCGGGGCTCGATTTCGATGTTTGGTATTAGATACCAAAAAGATAGACCACGACTCTTTCAGTGGGGGAGATACACATACTGGATACTACAAATTCGTATACCAATTAGCCTGTAAAGGTATCAAAAAGGACAGAGAATTATTTGGTGTTCAGGATAAGTACGTGATCTATCACGACCATGTCTCGGCTACCATCCGACAGAATTCCAGTCTCACAGAACTCAAGAGAATTTTAAATAATACTTCTACACTCGTGTCAGATTTGAAATCATTCAATCCAGTAAGAGATATTCAGTCCCTGGACTCGAAAGATTCTCTCCTACTCCAACTCACGGATATTATGACCGGTGCCGTAAGGCATGCGTTTGAGGCTCAGGGAGATTACAGTGCTTCAGCGTACGCAAAGAAAGCAACAATCGAACATCTTCAAAGCTCCATGCATATTACTAATCTCGGTTCGGGTACTTCTTATGGGAGGGAAAAGTTTAATATTTGGGACTTTAAACTTACACAAAAGGCAAAACCCCCTGGCGCCTAGTCCTTGCGGACGGGTCGTACGACATGGTACGGGTTTCGGCGACAGTGGGGGTTTGCTTACGCTCAATATACCATAATCACGTGTTTTAGAAAGTTGTCCCCAGAAGCAAAATTAGGCATTAAAATAGACCTCATAAACTCTTAATTTTACTTAGATGCATAAGCCAATTTTGTTCATAGATTTTGATGGGACGCTTTGCTATGACCGTTTCTGGCGAGGACTACCTCAAGATCAATACGAGAAAGTGCAGACGCTTCTTTTTGGAGAGGATAAAACTTATCTTCAGGAATGGATGAAAGGGAGGCGTACCGCTGAAGAAGTGAATCAGCTTCTTGCAAAGCAACTAGAGATTCCATTTGATGAGATATGGGAAATCTTTATAAAAGATGCAGAAACAATGCATGTTTCAAATGAGGTGCTCAAAACTATAGGAAGCCTGCGAGACAAGTACACGACTATTTTAGTAACCGTGAATATGGATAGTTTTTCTAGGTTCACCGTTCCAGCTTTGGAGCTAAATAGCTACTTTGATGACATTAGTAATTCTTATTACGAAGGTAAGTTTAAAAGTGATAACGATGGGGAAGTGTTTCGAGACTACATAAACAAATATTCAGCCCCCGTACAGCGTAGCGTGCTTATAGATGACTCTACAGGAGCTTGTGAGACCTTTAGAGCTGTTGGAGGTATTGCCTACCAAGTCACTTCAGATGAGGACATCTCGCATCATTTGACCCAACTGAGTGAATCTTAAGAGGCGAGAGGTGGGGGAATTTTCTGAGGTTGCTGCAGAATAGTAGAACCTCCC
>CAZZGJ010000065.1:1333-3365 GCA_964654175.1 uncultured Candidatus Saccharibacteria bacterium | reverse complement strand
CGTCGCAAGCGCATCCGGGGCGAAGTAGTCATCATCGTCTAAGAAAATAATCCACTCTCCATAAATCGATACCTCGTCAAGCCCGCGATTGCGCGAGTAGTTTAGCCCCATGTTTTTTTTGTTCTTCAGGTAACGTATACGTGAATCGGTAATTGAGTGTTCAAATGATTCGTACGAAGTGTCATCAGGCGAGTCGTTGATAATAATAAGTTCGAAGTCCTTGTAGGTTTGCTGTAACACAGATGTTACGGCACGTTGTAGTTTTTCACTACGCTTGTGTGTTGGGGTGATAATACTAAATCGCATGGTGAGATGTTGTTAGTTAAATAAAACGATTTTCTTAAAAAACTTATTAAGTGGATGCCCCCATGAGTAGTTCCATAAATGAATACCGATGACATTCTCTCCTAGTTCTTGCCCATGGTAGTTATGTATTTGTTTTTGGTTAAAAGGGTAGAATGCTTCACGTGGGTAGACGTGAACAGTTTCTTTTGTCGTGTTTGGGAGGTTGTTATAAATACGGCTCATGATGACAGGAATGGTTTCCAAACGGTTTGGGTTTGTATCGTAGTAGGTCCTACACGCTTGTACGTAGGGATGATTTTTCTCCGCTCCAAAAAAAGCTGCATTTAGTATTCCGTCCTCCTCCTCTCCTACAACACAAGGGTAGTTCGTACATCTCTTAAGAGATTGAAGTAGGAGCATGTCTATATCTAAATAAAAACCTCCATATTTTTCCAAAATAACAAGCCGTGCATAGTCTGAGACAAAGGCCCATTTTTTTTGCTTGTACATCTTGTATGCGAAAGGGTGTGAGGTTACATCAAAGGTGGCCTCATCCCATCTTCGTATTTCAAAATCGGGGTTGGTCTTTTCCCAGCTCGTAATACAGTCCTCCATAAGTGGAGACAATTGTCCTTTCCCGAACCAACAGTAGTGAATTACCTTAGGTATCATTGCCCTTAGTATACCATGTCAAAATTGCCTATTCTGCCCTAAAAGCCTTACGTGATATACTAAAAACATATTTACTAATCAACACGAAATCGTTATAACGTATGCAGTATTTTCTTAAAAAAATAATCTGGGTGTGTCTTCTTGCTGTGCCATTTCTCGCGCTCTATGTTTCAGACGGTAAAGCTCTTGATCTTATTAACTTAGGAACCTCAGGACTCTATTTCCCATTTATTTCTGGAAAGAATTTTATATTTCGTCTCTTGATTGAAATCGCGTTTGCTTCATGGATAATTCTTGCACTACATGATGTCAAATATAGACTAAGTTTGAATTGGAAAAAGTCCCCGCTACTTATCGCGTACGCGGTATTTATCGGAGTTCTTTTCGTTGCCGATCTTCTTGGTGTTGACCCATATAAGAGTTTCTGGAACAATTTTGAACGAATGGAAGGTTTTGTAGGGCACCTACACTTCTTCATGTACTTCGTGGTGCTTTCTGGAATGGTTCAGACGCTTACAGAATGGAAGAATCTTTTCAGAGTATATGTTGTTTCAAACGTGTTGATTCTGCTTTGGGCGTTTGCGCAGTATCTTGGTTTTAAAGGAAAGACGTTTCCGTGGCTTGAGAAGACTCTCGAGGGTGAGGTGCAGTTTGTCTGGGCGAAGTTTGCTGACTATTTCCCGATCCATATGAGCGAGAATCGTCTAGATGCGACAATTGGAAACTCAGCGTACTTCGCAGTGTACTGCCTCTTCTTTGTGTTCATTGGTGCGCTTATGTGGGCCAAGTCAAAAGGTGGTTGGGAGAAGTGGGTGTATCCAGTACTTATGGTAGGTAACATGCTTGGTATTTTCTACTCAGGTACGAGAGGTACGATGATTGGGCTTCTCGTCGGCTCTCTTCTTACGCTTGGGCTACTTGTATTTAGATGGGCTGACTCAAAGAGGGAAGTGTTTGTGCTTGGTGTTTCGTCAGCATTGTACGCGCTTTATATTGCAGCTGGCCTTTTCTTGAATAATGCTTTGCTTAGTTCATTTGCGGTTATTAGTTATTTGTTCGCGGGTATTCTTTTGGC
>CAZZGJ010000065.1:609-1217 GCA_964654175.1 uncultured Candidatus Saccharibacteria bacterium | reverse complement strand
TGAAGCTTGGTATGACCGTTCTCATAACGTATTCTTCGACTGGTTAATTGCAGCCGGAATATTGGGGCTTCTGACATATCTCTCTTTGTTTGCGATACCGCTGTACCTTATGTGGAAGAAGGAGAACGATATGCCGATTCTCGAGAAATCAATTATCACAGGAGCACTTGGTGGGTACTTCATTCACAATATCTTTGTGTTTGATAACCTCACAAGTTACATCCTCTTCATTACACTTCTTGCGTATATCGTAATGGCTACTCGTAACGGCGGTGGGGCCTCTGAAAAGAAGACGGAGTTAAATCCGGCGCTTATTGAGCCAGCGGTATACCTTGGACTCTTGGTTGCAATATATTTCTTCATTTACCAGCCGTACCGTGTTAACCAGTTGCTTATTCTTGGGCTTGATGTTTCAAGGGCTACTCAAACAATGTCATTTGCTGATGTGGTGAAGCAGCAAAAACTTGTTTTCACAGAAGCTATTGAAATGAAGACCCTTGGGTCTGTTGAGGCTGAAGAGCAGTTTATGCAAACAGTTCCAAGTATGCTTCGTGTTAATCTGCCCGACACGCTTCCTGTTCCAGAAAGAAATGCAATTACTCAAGCCC
>CAZZGJ010000065.1:0-440 GCA_964654175.1 uncultured Candidatus Saccharibacteria bacterium | reverse complement strand
CGCAGAAAAAGTACTTAGTCGAGCACATGCGATCGCACCTAAAAAACAACTTACTACGTTTGATTACATTAAGGCTTCTATTGGACTAGGTAAGTATGAGCAAGCTTATACGCTTGCAGAGACTTCATATAAAGACTCACCGTTGTATCCGGAAGCTGCGAAGTGGTATCTGATTGCTGCTGTTTATGCGAAGAAGTACGAAATTGCACGCGCCGAAATAAAAGCTTCAGGTATCGTTCCCCCGGTGGACGGAGACATTATCAGTACGCTTCTTTCACAGGGAAGAATGACTGATGCGATAGCTCTCTTAAATGAACTCAAAGCCCGTAAGCCAGAGTACAAAGACGCGGTAGATGCGTATATTAAAGAGTTGCTTGCGTCTCAAGGAAAGAAGTAGTATTCTTTTTATGTGAGCGCCTAAAGGCGTGCTTACAAAATAA
>CAZZGJ010000064.1:0-3457 GCA_964654175.1 uncultured Candidatus Saccharibacteria bacterium | reverse complement strand
GAATTCGTTTTTAATTTGGTGTTGATGCCCACTCCGCGCATATCGGTACATTCCCACACACATACCAAGTGCTAAACATTCAGCAAGTAAGTGCGACCCTCCATAACTCATTAACGGAAGAGGGATACCTGTCACGGGCATAATCCCGATGTTCATGCCTATATTAATTGCGATGTGCGTACAAAACCAAATCATCACACCATAGGTAAACAGAGCCTCGAAGCTACTGTCTGCATTTAAGGCTTTTGTAGAGAGTTTATACATCACAATAAAATAGAAGATAAGCAGAAGCACAGAACCAACGAACCCCCACTCCTCTGCGTACGCCGCAAAGATAAAGTCTGTTTTATACTCTGGCAAAAAGTTAAGTCGTGACTGTGTTCCGTACCCAACACCTTTACCTAAAAGACCGCCAGATCCTACCGCGATAGTGGACTGGTATGCGTTATATCCCGTACCTCGAATATCTTGAAGCGGGTAAATGAAATTCACAAGACGCGCCTTTTGGTACGGTTTAAATACAAATTGCCACGCAAGAGAAAATAAGTGCTTCTTAGAGATACCAGACACAAGCACCATACCAAACCAAATGAAAAATAACACCATAGCAGAACCAAAGTCAGGCTGCAGCACGACCAACAAAAATGGAATAAACGCGTAAAGACCACTTACAATAATATGGCGAATATTTGCAATCTCAACATGCCTACGAGAAAAATATTTAGCAAGCAAAATAATAAGCACAAGCTTCATCAGGTCCGCAGGCTGGAACGCTATACCCCCTACGTTAAACCAGGACTGAGCGCCTTTTGCTACATTTCCAAGCACAAACAAAAGAGCCAGCACAAACGTGACTGCAAGGTACATTCCAACCACCACACGAGTATCTCGAAGGAAGCGGTAATCAATTCTGGATGATACGACATACGCAGATATACCAATCAGAATCCATGTCCCCTGTTTCCAAAAATAGTTGTCTCCCACATGAAAAGAACTCATAGTAATTAATCCTGCAAGCGCAATAAAAACAATAGCGATAAAAAGAGTTACATCGTGTTTTTCAAACCAGGACCGGAAGATGTTTTTCATATGGTAAGGCTTTACTGAAACGGACTAAGCACTGGGTATGCACGTAGTTTGGTTGGCGTGGTTGAAAATGGTTCAGGCCATGTAAATATAATTTCTTTTTCTTCCTCTTTTTCTAGACTTGGGACAATACTTTCACCCACAGCAACGGCGTTATTATATTCGTCATATGCCACAACACGGAGAGGAAGCTTCAAAAAAGAACGCTGCGTAAGATTATCCAAGACTACATAGACGCGAGGCGTAGCACCTCCTTCATAGCGAGTACTCTTCACCCTGACCTGTACACGCTTTGCGGCGTCTGAAACTGCATATTGTGACGGCTGAGAAACATGAGCCACTACTTGGTATGGCTGCTCTGAAAGTTCGATATTTTGTACAATCACTGGGAAATCACCATCTGCAGGCACAAGAGTTTCACCCCTTAAAGACAAAATCACCTCTCCTGCCTTATTGTACACAGTGAATTGATATTCGACGTTTAATGGCGCGCTGTTGGTATTTCTATTAGCAAGCATGGCCGCAAAATCATATGTATCAGAAGAGACTGGAATAGCTCTTGACCACTCAACAGAAACTGGGACAACTTCTTGTTCGCAACGAAGCGCACAAGAACCTCCGCAATCAATCCCCGACTCGAAACCATTTTGCTTTTGATCGATACATGTTGGTGTCGGAAAAAGAACACCGCGAGCTTGATATACAGCAAATACAATACTAAAAATAACCACCGCAACGGCATATACTATTTTTCGTTTTGCAGCCCAGTTCATATGCTGCTAGTTTAGCATACAGAAGATAGCTGTTACTTAGCTTCAGCAAACTTAACCAGTGCATACAAAGGTTCAGCTGTGGCACCTCCTCCTAAGTTATCCCCTGCGATACTTTCCATGCGTGGAGCTATGTCGATATGAGCCCATTTATAATCTTTAGCAAACTGATATAAAAACATCGCTCCAGTGATCGCACCTCCGTCACGTTTCATTTTGTTATGCGTATTTGTAATTCCACCAAGATCCCCCTTTATGTCTTCTTTGTACTCTTCGTAAAGCGGCATTGGCCACATAAGATTCTTTGTATCCTCGCCAAGTGTTTTTAACCGCGCAAGCAACTCATCATCATTTGAAAAGAGAGCAGAGACACGAGACCCGAGCGCAACCACGGCAGCCCCTGTTAAAGTAGCTAAGTCGATCACAGTTGAAGGATTATACTTCTTGGCATAGGTAAGCGCGTCTGAGAGTATTACACGCCCTTCTGCGTCAGTGTTGAGTACTTCTATTGCTTGGCCTGACATACCAACAATGACATCTCCCGGAAGATAACTATCACCTGTTACACGGTTTTCAACGGCAGGAACCAGGCAGACAATGTTTCTCTTTACCTTGCATTTTGCGAGCGTAAGGAGCGTATGAATTGCGATCGCTCCACCCGCCATATCCATATGCATGCCATTCATGTGATCTCCCGGCTTTAAATTGCTCCCGCCTGTATCAAAAGTTACCCCCTTACCGACAAACACGACTGGCTTATCGCCTTTTTTACCGCCTGAATACTCCATTACAATAAACTTTGGTTTGTTTGGGGAACTCTCTCCTACCGCAAGCACAGCATTCATATTAAGCTTCTTCATCTTTATGTGATCAAGCACCGAAACCGTAACACCGGGAATACCTTTCGCCTCTTTAACGGCATGTGAAGAAAGATCAGCTGGAGTTAAGTGAGACCCCGGAGTATTGATAAGCTCTCGAGCCTTATTAAGCTCAGACGCAATTAAAAGACCACGAGAGGCAGCAAGTGTTGCACCTTTTTCTTTAACCACTAAAAAGAGCGTTTGTTTTGTCACATCTTTCTTGTATTTTTCAAAATCATATGACGCATTTGCTAGCTCATACGCCAGCTTTTCCGCAAATACATCTAGTGTGTAGAGGTGGGCCATAAGTGGATACCATTCATCAAGAACAATCTCAAATGAAGGCTCCTTAATGGTTTTTGCTACTCGGGCGATACTACGGAGTAATAGCGGCGCAGTAAACGAAGTTACTTCTTCTTTACATCCAATCACAATACCCTTCTGGTCACCCGAGATGGCAATTTGATGCACAGAAACTTCTTTACTAAAACCAATTTTGAGCGCTCCTTTTGTTTGTTTTTGCGTAACGGTAGTTATCATATAGATCGTATACTACTACAAAAGTAAGAATTAGGCGAAATGGGTACACAGAGAAAAAACACCCGGGTGGGTGTTTTTTCTGTAGGACTTAAGTTCTTAGTTCTCCCGACAAGCTACTTTCCCGACAATGTCAGTATCATCGCTGTACATGGGCTTAACTTCTCTGTTCGGAATGGGAAGAGGTGTGACCCCAGGACCAAA
>CAZZGJ010000063.1:0-3471 GCA_964654175.1 uncultured Candidatus Saccharibacteria bacterium | reverse complement strand
ATAAGTTTTTACATATCCTTCTTTTTTAAGAAGCTCAAGAATCGCCACCTTCATCTTTGATGATGGAATAACAACGGAAGCCTTTTTTACGAGGCCACCATTTTTGATAGCGATGAGCATGTTTGCGATTTGATCCATACTACAGTGTTAGGTTACCAAGAAGCTTTCTTAATACCAGCGATCATACCTTCGTTAGCGAGCTCACGGAAGCATGTGCGGCAAAGACCAAAATCTCTCATGAACCCGTGCTTTCGACCACATTTGAAGCATCGGTTGACAATTCTTGATGAGAATTTTGGTTTCTTGTTACTGCGTGCAATTGTTGATGTTTTTGCCATAGAGTAAAAATAGTAATAATTACATTGGGAATCATGTGAATCCAATGCCTACCCTCTTAATATCGCGCGCATGTACATAAAATCGTAAACCTTATGTAAACAAACGGATTAAAAGAGAGCTTTCACATTATGCCACATTTTGGTCTAAAAAACAAGAAGGCCTCCTTACGGAGGCCTTTCTGGAATGGCGAGAACGGCGACTGATGATTCACCAGTTTTTCTTCACGAAATCAGCGACAATCGAAGCGATGTCAAACGACTTCTGAGAGGTCGCAGGTGCGAGTCGTGACGAATCGGAAGTCGACGAACCTCTCCATGCAGGGTCACACGCTCTTTCTGCATAGAAAAAAGCTGTCTTCTTGGCATCTCTGACGACTTGTAGGACTTCCGGGCGAGGCTTACACAACGGAGAAATATGGGGGCTGATACTTATCTGAATGATGTACCTATGGGCATCCAGAAGTTCCTGCGTCGCCGCACCCCAGCGCTCTGTTGCTATGTCAGCCACCCTTCTGAAGAAGGGGTGACCATCGAGGTCCGGCGCCACCCTGCGCTGCACCTGCTGAAGCTCCTTTGCATTGCTCGGCGGTAGAAGGAGGAGTGGGTCAGTCTTGCGATCCGGCTTCGCATAGAAGTTCACCAGATCTTCCAAGCCGGCGGCGTCAACCGGGCTAGTCTCTGCGACTTTCTTTGCAAAACGCCGGATGCTTTCAAAGAACTTGCCCTCGTTAGTCGAGAAATCATCATCCATGTTGGAGTCCTTTTCTTTAAAAAATTAAAACGGGAACAACGTATCGTAAACTCTACCCTCTCGACACACAAATGTCAAAGCGATATAGTTAATACATGCTCACATATATCATTGCTTCTGTGTCTGGCATTATCACCATGATGCTACTGGATTACATCTGGCTAGCGAAGCTTGCCAAGGGCTTTTATTTAGAAAAACTTAGCGCTCATGTAACTGTCACAAACGGTTCCCTTGTCCCCTACCTCCCGGCTGTGCCGATTGTTTACATAATCGCCATACTTTCTATTTGGGTGTTTGTACTTTCTTCTGCTACAACACTTCTACAAGCTACTTTTTATGGTGCTCTTCTTGGATTTTTCATGTATGCATTTTATGACTTCACGAATCTCGCTACACTTAAGGACTACCCTTGGTCACTCGCTATGGTAGACACAGTGTGGGGAACCATTCTTATCGGGACAACAACGGTTGTGATGTATTACGTGAAAACGTTACTAGCGTAAAAGAAAGTAAAAGAACCGCGCCTTTGGCGCGGTTCTTTTACTTTTTAAAACTTAAAACTGAAAGCTTTTTTCTCTACCAACCAAACGGCGCTGCGTTAGCAATAACATTTACCTGTGATGTTCCAATAACTTGGCCCGCTAGGTTAATAACAGTTAGGTCGAAGAGGACATTTTGCTTATACCATGTAGTGTTTGTAATTGTTGCTGGGATTTCTTGCTGGAAGTATGCTGGGGCAAAAGGGATAATGAATTCCTGACCACATGATGTTCCTGCGATAGTTACAGTAACTCCAGAAGGGCAAGTAGCTTTTACTTTAATTGAATAGTTACCGGCTAGGTATGAGTCCCAAGACGCACCACGAGGGATATTCGTATAGAGTCTAAACACTTCACCTGAATTAACCGGTGACTTACTCGTAGTAATACTTACTTGACCACTGTAGAGGAACTGACGCTTGATTGTTATTGGCTGAATCGCTGCTTTAAGCGTTGAAATACTTCCTGCAATATCCCTTACCGGAGTACTTACAACAACCTTGTATGAGGTCTGGTTACCAGAGTTACATGAGCCAGAACACACAGCGTCTAGCACTTCCTTTGTAAGCACGAATGAGAGGGAATTCCCTTGTGAAGATCCTACTACGCGACTCTGTCCTGATACAGTATTTTCAAGAAGAATGGTATAGGTCGAAACTGATAGATTAGTTTCATACCAGTTGACGTAAACAGTATCCCCTTCGTTGTAAACACTGTTAACAAACGGAGATGTAACTGTTACTGAACCAGCCGCAGGCACAATCCCGTAGGTATACCCCATGCTCGGGTTATAAACAATATTAGTTGAAACTATGTCAGAAGAAGTAACTGCTGGAATAGACGAAGAATAAGCAGAAGAAAAAGTCGGAGCAATTACCTGAGTCCCTGTTACCGAATAATCAGTAATTGTTGGCACGGTAGCAATCGGCGTAATCGGTGCAGATATTACCTTCACATACGGATCCTCGCCGGTGACAAAGGTTGAGAATGAAGAATACCTATAGCTATTAGAGTGAAGAGAGTCGTGATTATTCCCAAGAACATCAAAGTCACAAAGTCTTTGATTAACAGCATTAAGAGTAGTTTATCCTACGACGGCACAGCACGTTCTGTCTGAATTCCAAAATATCCATTTGGTGACGCATTAAGGTAACCTCCGCGAACAAGAAGATTCTGAAGTCTTACAACGTCATCATTTTCTGACCCTCTTTGTAAATTGCTGGTAACCGACACATTACAACGCTCGACAGAGGTAGCGTTAAAATAGCCGGCAAACACTTGATTTGCTTGGCTCAGCACAATACCCGCTAGAGCTATAATTATTCCGATTTTTTTCATAGTTTTGTAATCTTACCATGTTTATATTTTAATGTCAATAGATACTATTGACATTACACAAATTAATGCTATACATATATAGCCTATTTAAACACATCTACACCCCGGAAGTAGTGCACATATCTTGCCGTCCACATCAATGAATTAACGTCATGTCCAAAAGACGCAGTTAACAAAAAACCGCCGTTCTGGCGGTTTTTCTTTTTATTGTAAACTATTACGCCTTTTTAAAAGGAACCCCGATTAGCTCAAAGAATTTTACCGCTTCTTCTTTTGTCTTTGCAGTAGTACCAAGAGTAACAGCCATTCCAAAAATATCTTTTAGTTCTTCATCTCTTATTTCAGGAAAGATAGTATGCTCTTTTATACCAAAAGTCATATTACCGATATCATCTACTGATGTACGCTTGATACCACGGAAGTCTTTAGTGCGAGGGAGTGAGACATTGAGCACCTTATCGAGAAATGCGAACATACGATCCCCTCGAAGTGTTACTGCTACACC
>CAZZGJ010000062.1:2980-3498 GCA_964654175.1 uncultured Candidatus Saccharibacteria bacterium | reverse complement strand
TGAATATTTTCCAACGGAATCGTTTTTTCGACTTGTACCAAAATGCCTTTTTTGAAACGAATAGACTTTTCGGTGAGTTCACATTCTAATTTATCGTAGTAGTGCTGCGCCCACCACTGTCCTACTCCCAGAAACCAAAATGGCAACAAGACAATCCCAATAACAGTTGCCATGTAGACCTCCATATCTCGCGCCAAGTTTTCATTCCCAAAGAAAAGAGTACTCTGGATAGAAAGAATACACGCAAAAAACAAGACTCCTACTCGCAATGTTTTATGGTAAAAAGTATGTGTCCACATAACCATATCCTACTAAGAGGATCGACTCCCAACAACCTTCTTATGAGACTAGGTAAACAACACAAGCAAACCAATGAGGAAGAGTGTGGTCACGGCTAGCAAAGTCACAGCAACGACCATAAGTTTTGAAAGGCCTGAATCTTTTCTTCTACGAGCAACCACGCGTCGCCCACTCGTTGTGGAAAGCTCATCCAGAGCACGGCGTATATACAGCTTCAC
>CAZZGJ010000062.1:1992-2970 GCA_964654175.1 uncultured Candidatus Saccharibacteria bacterium | reverse complement strand
CGGTAAAAATTTCATCTTCTTGTTTGGATTCAAAATAATTTTTGTAGGCAATATCCAAAAAGAAGTCGTAGCAGATATGGAGCCCCGAGCGTCATCTTCTCCGTACGAAAGACCCACTACAGCCTGATAGCGACCAAATCCAATACCTTCATCCGACCAAGATATTTCATATGGACGTGTCGTTCCAGGAAACACACCTCCAAGAGTTTCATTAACGGTAAGCAAGCCCACCTGTTTGCCGAACATGTTAGTGATGGCGAGAGGGCCTCGAGGGCGCACCAACACGTTTCCAGGATTTTCAACCCGTGTTAAGAATTTTACATTTTGTGAACTATAGAGAAGCTTATCTGTTGAAAATTCCCTGATACGTGCACTTTCAATGACATCTCCTGAAATACGAATACTCACAATGGCACCCACTTCGTATCCTACCCCTGCCCCACTCTCACGCAATCGAGGAGGCTCCACCGATACAAACAGGCCGCCGAAATGACTTCCTGGCGTTGCGTCTTGCGGAACAGTAATGGTCACAGGAACCTGCGCAGAAGAGCCAGGCGAAAGAGTTATGGGCTCTGTAGGATACGAAAGCCATGTACTAAGCTCAAAACCAGTTATTTCTGCACCAGGATCAGCAAAAATAGGAATACCACTTTCGCCTACACCACTGATATCCTTAGAAATAAGATAGTATGTCTGCGTGTTATTACTCTTATTAGATAGAGAGATTTCTCTTTCTAATACCGAACCTGGATCTGCTTTATCTTCTATAGTAGAAGGCTTAAGTTCTACGCCCGCAGAAGACTGTCCATGAGCAATCGGGATATATAAGAAACAAAAAAGGAGTATTGAAACAAAAAAAGATACCCGTGTACGCATAGAAAAATCGCCAATAATCATGAAGTAGTAACACTATAATAGTAGCACTTGATTCTAAAAAAGAGTTACGCTATCAACACAAAAACCTCCCAGAGGGAGGTT
>CAZZGJ010000062.1:0-1972 GCA_964654175.1 uncultured Candidatus Saccharibacteria bacterium | reverse complement strand
GTAGGAGTAGCGATGTAGGTAAGCGTCGTGTTATAGTCGTCTCCCGCTTCCTGGAGGGCTGTGATTTGTGCCTGGTATCCAACGGTAGTTGAACCAATGTTAGGATCAATTCCGTTAGAAGAACTTGAGTGATGGAATACTACACGAGGAGTAGTACTTGCAGCAATCCAGAGGTTTGTACCGAACTGGTCACTGTTGTAATCGTCCTCTGAAGTAAGACCCCAGTGACCCCATGTATTTTCGTTGGCGATACTTCCTGTAGGAATTACCCACGGACCAGGAGTGGACACATCAGTATCGTTAGAAAATTCATCGATATCAGCTCCAGTAGATGAGAGCAATGGTCCGCTTTCATGAACTGTTACCACGAACCCACTTCGAGCGTTTGTAGAAACAGTAAGATCTTGAGCCAAAGTACGCATCACTCCGTTTGTCAAAATCCCAAATGGAATTGTTGTAGGAGTTGAAGTTGCTGTTGTGGTTGTTCCATTAACTTCACCACCAACTCCAATTCCGTACACGGTAAACGTAAAGCTCGTATTAACTTGGGCAGTTACATCGACGTCATCGATGATAACCACTCGCGTTCGTCCTGAATCTTGGATACTACCACCACCGATCTGTATTTCAGTCGATGTTGCCGTATTAGGATTGATAATCTGAGTGTTACCTGTCGCACCAAACGTTGCATTGGTGCCGATCCTAATCGTCATCACAGAACTTGATGCAACTGGTGTTGTACCAACTGTGAAGGTGATAGTGGTTGTAGTTGTTGCCACTCCCCAACTTGCTCCTGACTGTGTACTAGCAAGAGTAATATCAGAAGCATCATCTAATACGTCAATGTCCTGAAAATCGAATCCTGCAGGCTGAACGAAGGCGCTAGGGAAAGTCAACACCATCGTCGAGAGCGCTGCGGCTCCGTTTGGAAGAGTGAACTGAATTGTGTGGTTCGAACTCACGCCAATATCAGAATCAGAGAGTGTATCACTGAAACTGATAACGTTTGCTGCATCAGCCTCTTTCGAAGAAAAAGGAAATGCACCAATCGTCCACAGCACAAGTGACATACCGACGAGCATCGCGAGTGCTCGGAGCGCATAATGCGCTTCTTTGTTTAGAACGTACATGTACTTATAATCTTATTTTTTAAATAACTCTTCATATAAAACACACGATTCTTATGCTCTATATTTTCGATCGAAGCAAGTGTGTGGAGAGATATTTTTTCGTGAGTTGCATCAAAAATGATGCAGCCGTTTTACTCACAAACTAATATCAGTACTCACTTCGTCCGACCCACTTACATTTTACTAAGATATAAGACATAACGTGAAACTCTATATGTTGATAACTAGTTAAAGGACCTCGACACACATTACATTTTTTTAAAAAATACCACTCATACATGAATGCATTATGTGATGCACAAAAAAATACTGAAGCCACTGTACTAAAAGACACTCTCTTGTCTTTTATAGATATGTCTTTAAAGCTAGCAGTGGGTGCATTTAGAAATACCCAGAAAAAAATATGACGCACTAAGGAAAAAGCATCAAACGCTCGAGAGTAGATATATGTACAAATCAATTAAAATGTGTTACTGTGTGGGTATTACTACGTAATAACTTCTTATGAAATATTTTTATTCCTTTGTTGCCTGCGCTGTCCTTTTGGGAGCATTTACCTTCCCAAGTAGTACTTTCGCAGCAACAAATACTACCGATTCTCTTTCTGCTCGACTTCAAGCTCTCATGGCACAAATCCGCCAACTTGAAATAGACCTCGCTCGAGCGCGAGCACTCGAAACAAATACCACAACGTGGTGCTACAAAGACGGACGCGCAACCACAAACTGTAGCGCTTCATATCCCTACTCAACAGGAAATCTTGAGAGAGTTGAGGCTGATATCGAAGACAACTTCAGTCGCGTCTATATTAATATCCGTCGCATCTATATATGCCCGAGTAG
>CAZZGJ010000061.1:2134-3541 GCA_964654175.1 uncultured Candidatus Saccharibacteria bacterium | reverse complement strand
AAATAAGGAAATAATTGTAGATTAATAGCCTTAGTACAATAACTCTGCGGTGAAATAGTCTGCAACGGGAAAACAAATGAAATATCAGAGTGGTAAAGGCTATGCCCTGACACCGATTGAACGCGCCGACCAGGAGTACCGGAATATGAAACAAAACGCAAATCGGGCAACGGTAGAAGACGTGCTTGCTTTCCTGAAAAAGCACGACGGAGATCCTCCCCAGGACTTCATCAAGAGAGTTCAATCCTCTCTAGATGAGCGACAGTTCTATACCGAACAACTCGCCCGAGTCCTTGCCGATGAAGGCTGTAGCGACGACTTTTTCAGTTTGACCGGAAAGCGCCTTGACCTGAACTTCGCACTCGCCGAAGCCTGGGCCGAGCAAATCGCAACCGAACTGTTCGGACCACCTCCAACTTTGCAGTGAAATAATCTGCACAGAAAGAAAGAAATGGATAAAAGCAAAACAAGCACCGAGCTGCTGCTTACACGCTTGATGAAACTTGCAGGAGTCGAAACACTCAAAACCCTTCTCCAAAAAACCCTGACGGTTTCACAGCTTGACGGGACACTCCTCCTGGCAAGCACCATCGCAACCGTCCTCCCACTTCGCAATGGGGTACGACTGGAAACCACTGGCGGGGATGCGTTGGAGGTATTCCTCGCAGCAGATGGCCAACCCAAAGGCCAAATCATTCTGCTCCCACGGTTCTATACAAACCACGCATTGGCCATCACCGGCACAGAAAATAATGCGATCTGGATCGACCGACGCATCATCTTCAACGACCGAGGAATGGCGTAGCACACTACGTAAACCTACGCCCCGCCGACAAAAAGACCGCTCTTTCGAGCGGTACTTTTCTTTTTACACTAACAAACTTTTGTATACATTGTGAGCAGTTGGTCAATAGAAATTATTTCACTTGTGTCATTCTTTCGTTCTTTTATCTCAACACCACCAGAAGCTAAAGATTTATCTGAAACGACTACACGCATTGGAATACCAAATAAATCACTGTCAGCAAATTTACTCCCTGCTCCTTCATCTCGATCATCAAATAAGACTTCTACCCCTGCTTTAGTAAGTTTTGCATATACATCTTCAGCAGTCTTTGAAGCCTCACTTTCTTTATCTTTTGAAATCGCAATAAGATGAACTGAGAACGGCGCAATGGCTTCTGGCCATACAAGACCCTTTTCGTCAGCTAATTTTTCAACAACAACCCCCATAATACGAGATGGGCCAATACCGTAACATCCCATGTATGGAAACTTTTTAGTTCCGTCCTGATCTGTATAGCTATAATCCAGTACTTCTGTGTATTTAGTATCTAGTGGGAAAATGTTTCCAACCTCACAAGCTGCAACTTGCTCCATCTGGCTGAAATCTACACCAAGTTTTTT
>CAZZGJ010000061.1:459-2114 GCA_964654175.1 uncultured Candidatus Saccharibacteria bacterium | reverse complement strand
ATCTAAGTAAATAACATCCTCTCCAACCTCAGTAAGTGTCTGGAATTCATGAGAAAAGTTTGGTGTAAAATCTCCACCTGATGCGACCGTAATAAACGTATCATCACCAATACCGATATCACGATAGATATTCATATACACTGGTTTAATTTCTTCGTAGTACCTCATGAGATCATCCTGGTCTCTGTGGAAACTGTATAAATCCTTCATACGAAATTCGCGTCCTCGGAGAAGCCCAGACTTCGCACGTGCTTCGTTTCTAAATTTTGTCTGAATCTGATAGAACGCAGCAGGTAAATCTTTATATGACTGGAGGTACTCAGCAGCGAGCGGAGTAATCATATCTTCATGAGTCGGATTAATAATATACGAGTTAGAACTCTTTTGTTTTGAAACTTCGTTAGCGGGACCTGTTCGCATAAGCACATCCACCGTATCAAGGCGGTTAGTGTTTTTCCAATACTCCTCTGGGGAAAGAGTCGTCATGAGAAGTTCGGTACCAACAGTGTCCAAATTATGACGAATAATGTCCTCTATTTTTTTGAGCACACGAAGACCAAGCGGTAGAAATGTATACACTCCGGCCATCTCTTTATGAATAAATCCGGCACGAGTAAGTAAGATAGCATTCTTAGACACCTCATCTGCCGGTGCTTCTTTTCTAGTTTTTGTATAGAGTTTAGATTGTCTCATATGTTTGAGAGTATATCATTTCTTATCCCCCAATTAACAGACTCCTTATATATTTCCAAGTGAACCCCAAGTATTTCTGAGGGTAGGGAGTGGTTTGGCGAAGAAATACTTGAGGTGAACGAGGGCACACATGAAAAAACTACTCGCTATTTAAATAAGAATATCTTTAATAGTAACGACAATTAATAGAAGAATAAGCAACAAGAAGCTAATACTATTGATAGCCATCATCCACTTCATTGGGAATTTTCTACGACTTATCGTTTCCCCTAGCACGACTAGCATTCTTCCTCCATCTAACGCTGGAATTGGAAGAATATTAAATATTGCTAAGTTGATTGAAAGAAACGCAACAAGTGTCAGCACTGCTTCATACCCATACTCAGTAGTTTCTCCTACTATCTTAGCCACACCCCACGGACCAGAAAGTGAGTTGATAACACTCTCACCTTGTCCAATAGAAGTAAGGAGTGAACCAAGGCCACTTAGTGTCATCGTGGTAATAATGTATGTTTTTCGTGCTCCAAGTATGATTGCATCAAGCAATGAAGTCTCTACTGTTCCACGTATTTCAAATGATAGACCTATAACCTTTTTATCAGGCACGATACCATACACGGCTGCAACAGTAGTGCTTGCACGAGTACCTGTTGGGTCGGTATAGGTTATGGTGATTGGATCGTTACCATGGCGCTCAATAAACGATACAACAGACGTAGTACTTGTAAGTGCAGCACTCTCTCCTCTACTTGTTATCTTGTGAATAGTTGATCTTGGTACAATTCCTGCTTTATACGCTGGGCCTTCTACCTGAGAGTCCTGTACCATAAGAACAAGATCTGTAACCCGAGATCCAAACTGAGGATCTTCTGGACTTACAAGTACAGTACCATATGAAAGTCCGATGAAAATAACAAGGGCAAGAAGCATGTTCATCACCACTCCAGCAACCAGCGTAGCTA
>CAZZGJ010000061.1:0-449 GCA_964654175.1 uncultured Candidatus Saccharibacteria bacterium | reverse complement strand
CGCGTGGGTCTGTCTTTGCTTGATCGTTTGGTTCACCATTCTCACCCCAAATAGAAACATACCCACCAAGAGGAAGTGCATTTACAGCGTACGTAGTTTCACCAACTTTCTTTGACCAAATGCGTGGAGGAAACCCGAACGCAAATTCATCAACTCGCATTCCGGTCCATTTAGCAACAGCAAAGTGTCCAAGCTCGTGAACAAATACCAGTACTAAAAGTATGATAAGAAATAGAATAATTGATGGCTGCCTATACCAAACAAAACAGACGACGAGGAGCACTGTCAGTAATACCGTATATTTTGGAAAAAGAGATTTAAGAAATGCGTCACACTTTTGAAAGAAAGTAATCATAGTACTAAAAAGTATATCAGAAAAAACAAAAGGTGCCTTTGCTCGTTTTGTTTTATTAATTTTTTCACGCAACTCTTCCTTTTCTTTCTTTTCA
>CAZZGJ010000060.1:3183-3591 GCA_964654175.1 uncultured Candidatus Saccharibacteria bacterium | reverse complement strand
TTAATAATGGATACTCATCTGTATTTTTAATGCGAGAACTAAAATTAGTGTACGCAAACATAAGCGCAATCCCAAGCAAGAGACCCAAAGAGAGCATTACAATAGAATGTTTTTTGTTTTGCATCATAAACCACTGAGCCCTAAATTATCCATATCTTCTTTTGACCATTCGTTATACAACTTAAACGTAAGTACAAATTGAGCCATTCCTTCTGCGATACCATCTGAAAAAACTTCTCCTGTTTCGTCAGATCTAAAGTAAAATTCCTCAGGACCGTCAACCAGCTTCCAGGTTGTAAACGGAAATTCATATACCAGGGCTTCGCCTTGTTCAGGCAAATTCTGAACCACTAAAAGTTCATGGTACGCACCTGCTGTACGCAAATCGTAAATGTAGATTTTATCTTT
>CAZZGJ010000060.1:1534-3173 GCA_964654175.1 uncultured Candidatus Saccharibacteria bacterium | reverse complement strand
CTGCACTGTACCAAAACACCATCCTATCTTTTACTCCTCCCTTGTGCTCTCCAATTGTAATTACCTCGTCGGCAATCACGCTCGCTTCTTGCACCATAAGATCAAATAACCACAACCGATACTGTGTTTCGTTTGCCTTTACATGGACCAAGACAAAACGTTTATCGATACCATGAATACGTACAATTGAATCTGGTGTAATAAGCGGTTCGGTACTTGTAGAAGCAGTACTACTTGCTATATCAGCTACAGTTGATGTTGCTGGTGAGAAGCTTATTTCTGAAAAAGAGTATGCTGCTGGTGTGTGCTCAATAGCATTATGGAGTGCAGTTTGGAGAACTGGCGTATATTCTACCTCCAACCACATAGCATCGAGGTAAACTGGCTCAGGTGCGCTATCAATAGTAATCAGCGGAACGAGTCCAATCTGTACTCGTGCGATATCTTCAACATTAAGAAATGTGTCACGCGGAAACGTTAATTTTATATCGTTACTTACATCCGAGATATACCCGAGAGTGCTCCACGTAGCACCATCAAGCGTAAACTCCACTCGGAATTGTGCTCCTCCAGGTGCAGATTCTGCCACGAGCTCTTGCGCGTGTGCGGTACTTATAAACGCCTGAAAAAACGATACGGTTTCCTCTACTGGTGGCTCCGGTTCTGATATAGGTTCTGGCTCTGGGTCGGGTTCTGGTTCGGGTTCTGGAATTGGAAGTGGTTCTGCGACAGGTTCAGCCGGTACAAGGACTTCTTCAGGAGGAATATCTGCACTTGGTGGAGTACTCTCAGTTTGCTCTGTCGATGACGATTCAGTGCTGCTGGCACTACTTGAAGCTGTAGTATCGACTGATGTTGTACTACTTTGATCTCCTGCCGGAAGTGTTGGGTAACTGAGAGGAGCTTCTTCAACATTTTGGGTCCAAGAAAATCGCAACACTACTTCTGTGTGTTTCGTATCAACTGGAATTTCTCCTGTATACCCACCACAATATAGCGACGCTTGATTATCGCTATACACAGCTGAGTTACTCTCGTCATACCTATCTCCAATTGTAGTTACCGCTGGTTCCCCGGTAACGTTCTGTGGGTTACTCCAACCACCCAAACAGGTTGTGGGATAGAAGTTCACAATCTGTGCTGAGGCTTCTTTACTGTCCCTAAAAGAAATATAGATGAGCACCGATGCAGCAAGCAGAAAAATAGCAGCAAAGAGGCTAACTTTTTTACGATTAATAATCCCTTTTAGGGGTCGCATGATACGTCTAATTGTAACAGAACAGAGATGTAAATATCTTGAGTTTCTCAACAAAATAGTATGTCCCATCTAAGATCCTCCTCGTCAATCACATTTCTGTAGCGAGCTGGAGCTGGCGACAGCTCCTGTATTAAAACAAACGTAACGACTAAAAAATTAGTTTATCTTCATAATTATCCACCTCATTCACTTCATATGACAAAATGCCTGCCTGATGACTCAGACTAGCTGGCGCATCTAAATGGAATTTGCCTTGCACAAACTTGCCGTCAAGAACTTTTGGTAGCCAAAATTCATCATCTGGCCACATCTCGCTGTACGGAATGTCCTCATGCAGAAACCACTTCGGCTTCATTTCTTCGGTTTCAATTGGCTCGCCTG
>CAZZGJ010000060.1:0-1524 GCA_964654175.1 uncultured Candidatus Saccharibacteria bacterium | reverse complement strand
CAAGCAACAAATCTTGATCTGATTCAAAGGAAAATGTAAGGAGGCTAACTTGTTTCAGTTCCTCCGCCACAAGCCCAACCTCTTCAAGAAGCTCTCTCTTAGCTGCTTCTTCAATAGTTTCTGCTTCTTCTAGCTTACCACCAAACCCATTCCACCTTCCCTCACCAAAACCCCGCTTTTTCATACCGAGCAATAGCTTTCCATCACGTTCTATCAAGACCAGCTTCAGGGTTTTCTTCATGTCAGTCCTAAGAGTTTGCGTCTGCTTCCATCTTTTTGAGCCGTGTGTAGTAGTCAGGTATTTCTTTTAGATGAGCCCAGGCAATCTTAGCAGTTGCAAGCCCGTCATCATGCGTTACATCTGTTTCAAGGTCACGCGAGCCATGCTCCAACTCAACCCCCAAACCCATGCAAAACTCATCAAAGGAGACCTCAGCGAAGTTTATTCCGATTCCTTCGCCTAGAGATCTGGTTTCGTCTAAAGTAAATATTTTATTCATTAAGTAATGATACTCCTTAAAGATACCGATTACTACTTTATGTTTTAGCTAGCCAGCTCAAGAGCTTTCAGAGCGTAGCGATAATTCTCCGGACGAAGCCTTGTGTCGTTCTCTTTCATTTCTTCGAGCTCTTCTCTCGTCAGCCAGCGACACTCGCTTTCTTCTTCTTTAATCTGTGTATTTATTTCTCGAGTGTTCGAGCGTCCAACAAAAATCATAGAGGAGTGCTCATGCATATCGTTGATACGATGTCGGTTCATGAAGACAGGAGGGATCAAGTCTTTATTAGTAGGAGCATCTTCTCTGACCCATCCAGTTGGAGGAATAAGTTCGACTTCAAGTCCTACCTCCTCCATCACTTCACGAAGCGCAGCCTCATTCAAATCTTCTCCCGGATCAACATGCCCACCTGGTGCTCCCCAATAGTTGTATTTTTCATGAAGGCGCAACAACACCGCACCATTATTTACAATGTATGTGTCGACACATAGGTCGAGATAGTAGTTATTGTGAGCCATATAAATCAGTATACTATGCTCCGTTCTTCTCACGATGTGGACAGCCTGGCCAGCAGCAAGGACGTCGTTTTCCTTTCAACAAATCTTCAATAAGTCGCTTAACGTGTTCTACTCTAGTTTCGGTCTTTTTTACTGATATAACCCAGCAAATCCATTCATTTCTAGCTAAGGGTGTGAGACTTCCCCAAGCCTCAAGAGCTTCTTTTAGTATCGAGCGCCTTTTTCATGTCTTTTGGAAGGACGTGTACAGTGCCACTTGCTACTTTTGTCATTTGTACAGTGTATCAAACATGTATTAATTATCTGTAGACCTTAAGACCCCACGGACTTGCACTAGGATTGCGGTGACGCCTAGCGAGAAAGAATTGCGAGAATCCAAACGCACCAAGCACAAAAGTCATGGTAAACCGATACACGACCCACGTTTCTTCACTATATAAGCGCCAGACAACTTCACTTCCAACTGCAGTTAAAAGAAAAAAGGCTCCCCAGCGAAGCGACAGTAT
>CAZZGJ010000059.1:1611-3591 GCA_964654175.1 uncultured Candidatus Saccharibacteria bacterium | reverse complement strand
AACCACGACCCCCGTAAGTGCAAAGAGAACAACATACAGTGTTTTCTTTCTAAAGCGCAGAAGCTCAGGAATGGTTACTTTTTCTAGAATAAGTAGGCTTATGAAAAAAATAAAACTAATTATCAGTGCCACAAGCATACTCCTCAAAAAGAGATTAAGTGGTGCCGGGGTCAGTAAAAGTACTCCGCCATATA
This sequence comes from uncultured Candidatus Saccharibacteria bacterium, assembly GCA_964654175.1. Classification (GTDB taxonomy): domain Bacteria; phylum Patescibacteriota; class Minisyncoccia; order Phycocordibacterales; family UBA5272; genus UBA11704. The sequence continues at coordinate 3,397 of CAZZGJ010000059.1, read as the reverse complement.
TTTCGTCTTTCCCATCAAGAAGATAGTTAGTAACTATATAGTCCTTACCATTAACATTAATTAAATCACCCGACCTTCCATCCTGGATGAGCGTAGAAGCGTGACTTATATAGGTACGGAATTTACTCCTCACCTCCGGATCTTGAATACTATTACCTATAACCCCATCTTCTTTTGAGTAAAAAACTACCTCCCTCTTTTTAGAATCGAGAAGGTATTTTTCTTTAAACCTTTTGGCGTAGTTATTATCAAACCAAAATCCCCCAAATACAGCACCCAAAGTTACCCCATCTGCTCCTTTCACAAGTGACCCTGCACCTAAGGTTAGTGGAAAGTTTCTCCCATACCCATACGTAGCGTCTACGACCCCTTTTGCAACAGCTCTTCCTCCGGGTATTGTAAGAAATACGTTATCTCCTAAATTTGCTTTAACGGGTGCTCGAGTCAAAGCTGTACCATTTTCGTCAGCGACTGTATAGGCCGTCAATCCGGTGACTGTTTTTTCTTTTGTAAGAACTGCGTCAATTCGTTCTACATCTTCAACCTCAACTGCCGACCGTAATTCTTCCCTTTGACTAAGAGAAAGCACACTACCTGCAACAATCTTCTTTTCTTCTTCAAGATAGGTAACAAGCTGTTTTTCTTGGTTCTTAGCAACCGCATCAAAGACCCGAAGACCAATATCTTGTGAATAAAAAACAAGAAGGAGGGCTCCTACGATACAAGTAAGAGCATACAGAAGAAGCCGCCATTTACTAAGGACAAACAGTAAAGCTTTTTCTGTCATACGTACACCCAGTATAACATCAGCGTATGTAATCAGTCTTACCCTCTATGCACGCAATTTCCAACCTGTCTTAAAAATCCATACACATATGAGAAGAGTGACCAACGAAAGTCCCGCTAGGATACCAGCCCCAAGGTAGAGAGAAGCTTCGTGATACCCCGTAAGAGAGTAGCGGATGCCATCAACCGCATAAAAGATTGGGTTGAAGTGTACGAGGAACTGGAACTTCTCTGGAAGCATGTTTACTGAGTAGAAAGCACCTCCAAGAAACGTAAGTGGAGTAAGTACGAAGTTGGTAACAAATCCAAATTTTTCAAAACTGTTATCAGCCCAGATTCCTGCCACAACACCTAAAAGACCGAAGAAGATACTCACCAAAAGTACGTAGAAAAGAAGTATAAATGGATGAGCGAGCGTATTTACTCCAAACAAAAGCGCCACCACTGAAAGTGCGGCAGTTATTGCAAATGCTCGAGCGATACCACCTACAATAAGTGAGATCACAAGCTCAGCATATGAAACAGGAAGTGTTAGCAAGTCCTCCAGCGTCTTTTGAAACTTCATGAAGTAAATAGAAAACGATGTAGCACTAAACACGGCCATGATGAGGTTCATAGCAAACACTCCAGGAAATACGAAACTAATATATTTAATCCCTTCGATAAGATCTATCTTACTACCAATCACATACCCAAACACAAAGATGTACAACGATGCAGTGATAAGCGGAGTGATAATCGCCTGCCCAATAACACGCTTAGTCCTACCGATTTCGCGGCGTACGAGTGTATAAAATCCAAGCCAGTTTACAAAAATATTTTTATTCATACAGTTATGCGTTATGTCCAACCGCCTCTAAATACACCTGTTCAAGTTTTTTTCCTTGAGTAAGATTCTCCATGCTGTCATCCATGATGATGGCACCATCTTTAATAATGGCCACACGCTCGCATAATGCTTCCACTTCCTCAAGGTAGTGAGACGTAAGTAAAATAGTTT
>CAZZGJ010000059.1:0-1601 GCA_964654175.1 uncultured Candidatus Saccharibacteria bacterium | reverse complement strand
GTAGTCGCTTTAAAAACTTCCATAAGGCATGTCTGGTTTCCACATCCACTCCAGCGGTTGGCTCGTCCAAAATAAGCACATCTGGATTATGCATCATCGCCTTTGCAAGCGTCGCACGTCTTTTAAGGCCGCCTGATAAAAATTGGAACTTCTTGTCTCTGTGAGAAACAAGGTCAAACTCCTCAAGCATCTCCTCTCTACGAGTTTTCATTGCATCACCGACAATACCAAAAAAACCTGCTTGATAATCTAATATTTCATCAATAGTTTGAAACGTGTCAATTGTAAACTCCTGTGGAGACACACCAATAGCCGCTCTTGCTTCGCGATAATCATGTATCACATCATGCCCCATCACTACAATACTTCCTTCGGTTGGCGTGGTTACACCAGTGATACAACTAATAGTAGTTGTCTTCCCTGCACCGTTAGGGCCAAGAAGGCCAAAGAACTGCCCTTTAGGAACAGTAAGATTAATTCCATGCAATGTTTCTTTTTTCGCATGGCGATAGGTCTTTTTTAGATTTTCAACGACAATAGCATTTTTCATGTAGTTAATAGTTAGTTTGCTAAGTATAGCATATAACAAACAGAAATATCTAGAAAGCAAAAAGGCCAGCATCACGTGCGGGCCTTTTCTTGCACTGGAAAGGTCGAATCACTTTGGACTCTGACCCTTCGTCGGAGAGAACTTCAGATTGAGCGCTTCGCCCATGTCAGCAAGGTCGTCCACCACCATCACGTACGGTTCACCCGTGCCGAGCATCACTTCGCACAGAGTTGGTACACGGTGCACCCGCCCTTTGCCATCCTCACCAGGCACCCAGAACCCAGCACGATCTGCGCCAGATTCCGCACAGTGCCAGCCAAGGCAGCCGACAAGCTGTAGAGGCTCTCTGCTGTGCACCGTCGCCCAGCTAGGGATGATGGAACCAACCGCTGGCACAAAAAGCGTTACTGGATCACCGACGAAAATCGGATGAGCACACAACGAGCAGCGAATTGTCATCTTGCCGACGCAATTCAGACAGTAGTCCACCGAACCGTTCGCATGAACCGGCATCTTGATCCGCATAGTCTGACCAAACGCCGATACCGTACCGACCAACTTCGTGCGATGCCCGCACGTGGCGTCGTAGCGGACAGGACTCAGTCCCTCCAGCCACAGAAATAAGTTTCGAATACTCATTGCTCCGTCCTTTCTAAGGATTGGTCCATGAAAACTACTCTCCACTAGAAAACTAACATTATCTTTAAGAGACTGTCAAACAAAAGCCCTTGGGGGTTGTTTCTGCAGAAACAAGAGAATCTCACAACCTCCGCTACGCTATCGCTAGGCTACGGTTTCGAAACCACTCGGTTTCGATTCTTCCTCCACGGGAAAACTCCCGTTTTCCCGACCCCTTTCCCATTCGAATCTCTCCGCAAAAAACAAACCCCGAAGGGGGTTTCTGTTTTTTGCGGAGCGTCTCGTGTTAGAACCGTGGTCGGTTAAGACCTGTAAGGACAGTTTACTACATTTTAAAATAACTGAATCGACCCATCTCGTGCACTAGCAGAAAGTGACAAAAGTGACACAGGTTGGACTATTTAGTTACAGT
>CAZZGJ010000058.1:1849-3609 GCA_964654175.1 uncultured Candidatus Saccharibacteria bacterium | reverse complement strand
AAGGAGCAGAAAAAGCATTACGTGGTTCAAAGCGAAAGCAGGTATTCAACCTCCGTCGCAAAGTAGCCATGAAAGATGTAACTAAAGATATCACTAAGGCTGTTGCAGCTGGTGATGTTGCTAAGGCTAAGGAACTTCTTCCAAAAGCGTACAAAGCTATCGACAAGGCTGCAAAGCGTGGAGTCATCAAGGACAATACTGCAGATCGAAAGAAGGCTCGCCTCAGCGCCCGCATCAAGAAGTCAGACGTAAAGAAATAAGAAAAAGTCCTCACGAGAGGACTTTTTCTTTGCCTGCTTGAAATAAAATAGTACTATAATCGTAGTAAAGTGTACTTAACATTTAAGCAATCATAGGTATGAAGACAGATGAGCAACTAAAGAGAGAAAACCCAGAGCTATATCGTATTGCGCGGGAGAATGGTACCGAACGGGCTGGTTCAAGTGAACTCCTCCATATTGATGAGGAGGGAATGTTTCACTGTGCCGTGTGTGATGCTGTGTTGTTTGATTCAGACACCAAGTTCGACTCAGGTTCGGGGTGGCCGTCTTTTACTGACCCGGTCGATAAAAAAGCCTTGATTCTTGTGCATGACACTAGTCATGGTATGCGTCGTACAGAAGTTCGCTGCGCCAACTGCAAAGCTCACCTCGGGCATGTCTTTCCAGATGGACCAGAACGTAAAGGTGCAGGGGAGAGAGACTTCGGTCGACACGACCGTTACTGCATTAATGGTATTTCACTAGATCTCCAGAATAAATAATATGAGTGAATATAAAAAAGCGGTGTTGGCAGGCGGATGTTTCTGGGTGAGAAATGGGATGGGACCCATTTCGCAAGACCCTGCCAGCTCTTTTGTGAACGAAGTGATTAAAAAGAGCGACAGGGTCTACAGCTCTTGTAGAGAGAAGAGATGTAATAATTCTTACCATGCATAAAAAAATAGTATTAGCCGGAGGATGTTTCTGGGGGTTAGAAGATCTCCTACGTAGTCAGCCTGGAGTTATCGAAACCGAAGCCGGATACACTGGAGGGAAAAATGAAAACCCAACCTATGAATCACATCCTGGTCACGCCGAAGCGGTAGAGATTACTTATGACCCGACAGTGACTTCATACAAAAACCTCTTGGATTTCTTTTTCCAAATTCATAATCCAACTACCTTGAATCAGCAAGGGAATGATAGAGGCACTTCGTATCGCTCAGCAATTTTCTACGCGAATAATGAAGAAAAGGAGGCTGCCGAAGAAATGATTAATATTGTAAATGAGTCAAGTCGGTGGAATGACCTGGTAGTGACAACACTTGAGCCACTCACTCGCTTTTGGGCAGCCGAGGCATACCACCAAGATTACTTAGAGCGAAACCCTGGAGGGTATACTTGCCACGCAATTTACTTCGATAGTTACCTTACCTAATAAATAAACACCACTTAAGGTGGTGTTTATTTTGAAGACGTATACAAGAGGTATAATGTTCAGATAAATTAAATCGCATGTATAAAAACGTATTAATTGTTTTTTTGTTAGTTGGCTGTGCGATTGGAACCGCGTGGATTTTGATGAAGCCTGACGTTCGGGAGTCTAACGAAGAAGTGCAGGCTCCGCCTGAAATATCACCAACACCAGTAGCATTTATCTCGGTTGAAACAGGGGACTCGATCTTCGTTACGTTTGGTACCAGCACGGCACTGCTAAATGGAAACGGATATAGTAATCTTCTATTTACTCAAGTAGAAGCTGCTTCTGGAGCAAAGTAT
>CAZZGJ010000058.1:0-1696 GCA_964654175.1 uncultured Candidatus Saccharibacteria bacterium | reverse complement strand
AGAAAATCTTTCATTGTGGAACAAAGGAGCCGAAGTCACGCTCACTCGCGGTAGAAAAATTATTTTTGTTGGACAAAACCAAGAGACTTTCCTTCCAGCCGACGCTTCTACTTCAACCCCAAGCATAGCAACCACAACAGGAGCAGTCGCAATTTCCGGTACCTGGGTTTGGGTAGAGACGATAAAAGGGGAGACAACTATTATTCCTAAAAAACCAGGAGTGTTTACCGTGACTCTCACCGATGAAAAAATAAGCGGTACAACTGACTGTAATGGCTTCAGTGGTGCATACACCAGAGACGGCGATACGCTTACAGTTGGTGCGCTAGCGATGACAAAAATGTTTTGCGAAGAGTCGCAAGAGATGGACTTCTTGCAGCAGTTTGTAGGTTCACTTACAGCGACACAATCAGGCACTACACTCACTCTTACACACACTGATGGAAGCGTTAATAGATTTGAAGCAAGTAGATAGGGTGTGATGTTTTCCTCTGGCAACTTCTCATATCTCACGGTAATCTAATAAGGTGAAAAAGTTATTTCGAATCCTTACATTGAGGGCGGCAGCTGTCTCAGTACACCGAAAGCGACAGTTTGTATTAACAGCAATTCTCCTTATTGCGCTGCTGTTTTTTCAGGCGTTTAGTATACATTTAATTCTAGATATTCCGTATGCGACAAAGGTTCTTGAAGTGATGGTGTATACACTGATCACTAATACCGTTATAAACGCTGCTCGAATTATTGTCGTTTCTAATCACCGACAGCGAAAGGAGATTGCAAACGAAGAGCACGATAATTTTACAGTTGGTGTAAATGCGATTGTTAATGCTACGACAGTCTTTGCCACAATTGTCTTTATTTTTATTGTCTTTGATATTGAGGTGCGAAGTTTCTTAACATCAATTTCAATCTTTGCCGTTACGCTGACACTTATCTTTCAAGATTTTATTAAGAACTTTCTTTTTGGTTTTGCGATCATGTTCACCGATGATTACGAGATCGGAGACTACATTCAGGTGGGAACAATGCCAAAGGGGGTAGTGAAGAATATTACGTTTTCAAGTGTACAACTGCGGACGGAGAGTGGTGATATTCTACTCATTCCAAATAGTCTTGTGCGCGGTCAGGAAATTGTAAACTTCAGTAAGCTGAAGCCACGTAGAGTCAATGTAGAGTTCAAGGTGCTCCGTACGGCCGGCTTCTCTGTTGCTACATTTGAAAAGAAATTACTTCAGTATCTAGAGCAAACCTTCCCCGGAATTTTTGAACTTGATAAGTGTTACGTGCATGTTAAAGAAAACAGTAAGGATGAAATTATTTTTTCGCTAGAAGCTTCAACCAAGAAAGCTAGTCTAAAGCTAAAAGAGCAGGTGAATCATGCCGTGCAAAAGTTTGCGGTGGAGTGGAAATAACGGCTTACTTTACAAGTAAGTATCTTTTGTCAAAAAAAGTTATCGAGCGACGCCCTTCAAGGCATTCCTGAACAAGGTATTCAGAACCATTTTCGTGAAGTACATAGAGCCAATCATACGCATTCTTCTTTGCTTTTTTAACCACGTATCCTTTTGCGTTAGAGTGGATGTTTCTTAGATCCACTTCTTTTCCAGAAGAGTATTTTACTTGAACACGGACAATCTTCTCTCCAGTATCTAACGCAAGATCATACGCCGCTGATTCTGTGAGAGGGATAAGA
>CAZZGJ010000057.1:0-3690 GCA_964654175.1 uncultured Candidatus Saccharibacteria bacterium | reverse complement strand
TTTGTAAAATAAGGGTTTTTACGGTGCTTTTGCTTGACTCTTTAGGTGATTTTATGGTCTAATACTTGACAAGGGTGTTTAAGTATGCTACAATTGCAACATAACAGTGAGCGTGTCAAATACCTTAATAATCCTGGTATTTTTTTATTGCCCACTTAACAAAATTCAGTTTCGGACCGTTTTGTAGAGCGTAACTACTACACTATGATAAACAATCTATACAAGGTGAGTCAGATGCTTGCGTTTGTGCCTTTCATGGCCATCCCGAGTGCCGCCATCGCCTCAAATATCGGTTCTCTCGCTACTGCCCCTGTAACCAAGGTGGTGATAAGCGTAGATGATGCTCGCGCAGAAAAAGCTGCTTTAATCGACACTTACTTTAAGGATCGTTCAATGCCGCTTGAAGGAACAGGTATGACATTCGTACTTGTTGCTGAAAAATACGGTCTTGATTGGAGACTCCTTCCTGCTATCGGTGTACGTGAATCTTCTGGTGGTAAGGCTGCGTGTGGAAACAATCCTTTCGGATGGGGTTCATGTAAGCTTCACAACTTTAAGAGCTATGAAGACGCGATTGAATCTCTTGGACGAAACCTAGGTGGTGCGAATCCTAATACGGCTCGTTACTACGCTGGTAAGTCTACAAAGGAAAAGTTGTACTACTATAACGGTACTGTTATCCCAGAGTATCCAGATGAAGTTATCGCTATTATGAAAAAGATCGAGACTGCTATGGATTAAACCGTATCTCGTCTCGTACTCAATACCAGAGTAAAACAAAAGCCCTCGTAAGAGGGCTTTTGTTTTTGGTGTACACTGTACATGAGGATATCCCTCAAAGGAGGTGTCATGACCCCAGACCAGTTGTTCCTTTTGGTGCTTGAAGAGATGCTCGGCATCCTCTTTCCGCGCCCATTTCCTGTGCAAACACCATCCGGTCAAGACGAGGACTGACTGTGGGTGGAAAAGGGAAGGCTCTGCGGGGCCTTCTTTTTGCTATTCGGCTTTCTTGTCTATTTTATTAATAGGACTTTTAACGAATACAAAATACACAACTGCAAGTACTGCGATGAAGTCTATGAGACTTGAAAGGAATGCTCCATACTTAAAGGTGATTTCAGTAAGCGGAATAGTGTACTGCATCGCGGCTAAACTTCCTGCCGTTCCTGTGATTGCTCCCACAAATGGGTTGATAAGATTTTCTACGATACTCGTTACTAATTTTGTAACCGCTCCACCCATGATAATACCCACAGCGAGTCCGAGAACTCCTTTTTCCCTGATAAATGTAATGAATTCTTTCATATAATTGTAGGCTTGTAGTATAGCAAAACCCTTAACTCTTTCACGTGTGGTATTAGAGTGTTTTTGTTTCTAGTCGTGTAAGCGCGAGAATAAATGCTGCTCTACGTAAGTCGGTATCAAGTTCTGCTGCTAGATTCCACACTGCTTCCGATTGTGCCTTCATGAGCTCTTCTAGTTTTTGTAGTACACGGTGCTCCGCCCAATGTTCGTTCTTTAGGTTTTGTTCCCATTCAAATGTAGATACAGTTACACCTCCTGCGTTTGCAAGAATATCCGGAATGACCGGGATACCTCGCTCAAAGAGTATGTCGTCTGCTCCTGGGGTTGTTGGCCCGTTTGCGAGTTCGACGATTACGCTCGCTTTGATATCAGCTGCGTTCTCTTCAGTAATTTGATTTTCGAGTGCAGCGGGGATAAGTACATCTGTCTCTGTGGTGAGTAGCTCCTGATTCGTTACATAGCGCGCACCTGGGAAGCCCTCAAGTGTTTTATGTTCTTGTTTGTACGCTTCAACTGCTTCAGGGTCTAGTCCATCCTCTTGTATTATTCCGCCCTTTGAATCTGACATACCGATAATGATATGTCCGTGCTCCTTAAATATTTTTGCAGCATACCCGCCAACGTTCCCCATTCCTTGAATGACGATACGACATGACGAAGGGAGGTCGAGTTCTTCTTGTATTCTCTCGAATGAGTAAAAACCACCTAGCCCTGTTGCCTGTGTACGACCTTCTGACCCGCCATGACTTACTGGCTTACCAGTAAAAGACGCGTGTGTTTCATCCCCGGTGAGTGCTTCATACTCATCAACCATCCAAGAAATAATTTCACCGTTTGTGTTTACATCCGGTGCAGGGACGTCAACAGTTGGACCAAGTACTGGATATAGTTTTTGTACCCAGCCACGAGAAAGTGCTTCGAGCTCTCTTTTTGAAAGTGTTTTTGGGTCAACGGTAACCCCACCTTTTCCGCCACCCATAGGGAGATTCATGACTGCAGTTTTGATCGTCATCCATAAGGCGAGGGCTTTTACTTCGTCTATATTTGTTTCTGGGTGAAAACGGATACCACCCTTGTATGGTCCAAGTAGGCTTGAGTACTGTACGCGGTATCCTTCAAATACTTTAAATTCCCCGTTATCCATTTGGACAGGAATAGAAACCCTGATCTCTCGTTCAGGAGATGAGAGTTGTGTAAGTACGTGGTCGTTAATTGCGTGTACTTTTTGCGCACGAGCGAGTTGTGTTAATGCATTTGTGAAAGGATTTATTTCGTTCATAGAATGTAGGTTAGTGTGTAGTGTTTAGAATGTTCTTTTGATGTCTTTCCAGTTCCACCATTTCAGCTTGTCTGCATTGCGCCCACCTTCTGCGTAGTATACAGCGCACCTAAATGTGTAGAGTAGACATCTGTCCTCACGTGCTCCTCGCAGTTTTTCTAATGTGGTGTATAAGGTCTCAGGATTTTTACCTTTTAGATCTCCAGGTTTCTTAATTCCGAGGTCTCGTAGGTCCTTTGCAACACGTTTACCGACTCCTGGAATTGATTCAAGCTGTTCTTCCTTAAGGTGTTTCATTCTAAAAGTGTAGCATAGTAGGAAATAGTCTCTTTGGCTCTTATTTGCTAGTATTAACTTAATGAGACAACAGATTTTTGTAATACATGGAGGCGATGCTTTTGATGTGTATGAAGAGTGGCTTACATATCTAAAAAGTAAAGAACTAAATCTAGAACGCGCGAAACTAAGGGACTGGAAAGCGCGTCTCGAAGAAACGCTTGGGGAAGCTTTTGAAGTGATTTCACCTCGAATGCCGAATAGTCAAAATGCTAAATACGAAGAGTGGAAGATTTGGTTTGAGAAACATGTTCCGTTTATTCAAGATGGAATTATTTTAATTGGTCACTCACTTGGTGGAGTTTTTTTGGCGAGGTATTTATCCGAAGAAACATTTCCAAAAAGCATTAAAGCTACTCTACTAGTTGCTGCCCCATTTGATATAGACGGTGGACGTCCTATGCAGGGTGGATTTTCTGTTGGTAAGAGCCTTTCTAAACTTAAAGAACAGGGCGGGGAGGTTGTGTTGTATCACAGCCAAGATGATCCAGTCGTCGCATTTAGTGAGATGACTAAATACTCAGCGCTTTTACCCAGTGCAGAGCTTAGAGTGTTTGAAGACAGAGGACATTTTAACCAGGAGGAGTTCCCGGAAATACTTGAAGAGATACGAGCTATTTCTAAAAAGGCTGATTAGAATCTGATCAAAAAATATGATAGGATAATAGCTACTCTCATAGGGAGTAGGAAGAAGTGTGTCGGTAGTGGAATAATAAAATGGAGACGTGGCTGAGCTGGTCGAAGGCACCTCACTGCTAACGAGGCAAGGG
>CAZZGJ010000056.1:487-3826 GCA_964654175.1 uncultured Candidatus Saccharibacteria bacterium | reverse complement strand
TGTTTTTTTTTTTATTAAAAATGTCCCGGTTAATTTTTATAATTTTGCGGGGCCACTTTCGTTGCCTGCACCCATTAGGTATAGGGCAGGTCATGGCCTTCATACCACGCCGGGTTTTCCATCCAGACGCGGCCGTCGCGGAATTGGATGAGACCTTCTACAACGAGCGCAGTGTATGCTGGCTGCACGCGGTGCTCCAGCCTGTTGACGCGTTCGCCGAGGGTTTTGGCAGTGTCGTCTGGATTGATTTCGACCTCCACCGACGCAAAGACAGGACCAGCATCGTAGTTGTCGCCTGTTGTCGTCCTTTCGTATGGTGGGACGAAGTGCATGCTCACAGCTGAGCGTCGCACCTCGCCTCGCTTGTACGCGGCGATTACTGCGTCGTGAACGTGATGCCCATACATCCCTTGCCCACCAAAGGTGGGCAAGGGGCCAGGGTGGATATTGAACACCTTTTCGGTGGGGAGTCCGAGGACTGGCCACAGGTATCCAGAGGTCGCTGCGAAAGCGGCGCCGGTCATCTTCATCAGCGCTGCGTACTGTTCAGCACATGGACGCTTGTGAAGGACGTGGACCGGAATGCGCAGCTTCTCCGCGAATGCCGCGACACTGCCGTTAGCGTGCGGGGTGCAGACCCCGACTACTACGTAGGGTAGGTCGCGGATGCGCCCTTTCTCCACAAGGTTGCGGAAGCCGGAGCCTCCGCCTTTCTCAGGGCTGTCTGTGCCGTGGGCAAAGACAAGGATTGGGGTCTTTCTCATACGTGCTCCTTTCGAGCTGTTTGTTGACGAACGGAAACTTTCAAACACTACTCTAGCATATTATATTAAGGTATGCACAACAGAAGGTTTTGAGGTTTTGGTCAAGTAGTTGCCGTCTGATATTTTTGATAAACTAGGCACATTATGGAACTCCTGGCACGGCTACTTGGCGGAAACGAACGAGTGAAGATTATGAGATTCTTTCTGCATCATGATGAGAGTGTAGTCTCTGCATCAGAGCTTGCAGATAAAACAAAGTCAAAAGGTGCACTTGTTCGAAAGGAGCTCACGGCACTTTCTTCGATTGGTTTTATAGAAAAGAAGAGGACGCGGACAGTTGTTTCTGGTGGCTTGGGTAAGAAAGCCGCAACAAAAGTAAAAGAGGTTGTTGGTTTTAAACTAAATCCAAGTTTCCCACACAATCAGGCCCTTACTGATTTACTTTTTGACTTTGAACTACTTGATAAACGAGAGCTTGCTTCACGTTTTAAAGTTGCTGGACGTGTCAAACTGTTTCTCGTCGCTGGAGTGTTTATTGCAGATGAAAAATCCAGAGTTGATATCTTGATAGTTGGCGAGGCGATAAAGAAACCAAAAATTGATAAAGTAATCGAAACCCTTTCAGCTGAGCTTGGGCGTGACGTCGTCTACTCTGTGATGGATGTGGAAGAGTATGAGTACCGCTTCAAAATGTACGATAAGTTTGTAAGAGATATTGTTGATTTTCCTCACGAAAAAGTAATCGACAAACTAAGTAGAAAACTTTTAAACTAAGCCTTTGCTTGTAGTGAGAGTAGGTATGATTTGTAGGTCTTTATGTATTGGAAGAAGCGTTCACTGTCTTTTGGTGTTGTTACTGCGGGTGTAGTTACGTCCGTAAATGTTGTGTTGTTAAGTCCTAGTGCTTTTGCTTTTTCATTCATACGTGCGACGTATCCTTTACGACCAAGTGTTTCGGTATACTCAATACTCACGGTGTCATCTTTGTAGACAAGGAGGTCGGGGAGTATTGTTCTTCGAGTTGTCTGCATACCTTCAAATGAAATTTCATTATCTTGTGTTAGGAATTCCAGCGAAATAGCTGCGACCATGAGTCGTGTCATGTCCATATTCTCAACATGCTGGGAACCGATTTCTTCTGGGTATGTGAATGTTTCGTCCGCGGCTCCTGTAATGCGCACAGGGGTACCTTTTTCTACAAAGGTGTAGACTTTTTGTGCGTCCTCATTACGTAGACGTATACATCCTCCGCTGTAGGTGCTTGATACCTCAGTTCCATCTGGGTAGTAAGGAATTCCGTGAATAAAAAAGTTTCCAAATACGTGCACACTATACGGCATATATACAAGGCCTATTGAACTAAAATGATTTCGTATTTTATATTCAGTTGTGTAGTTTCCTCCAGGGGTTTCGTAGTAGCTTCCAGGTTTTCCTTTCGAGATGATATCTATCACAATTGGTGTGCTTGTTCCGTCAAGTAGTTCAAGTTTCATGGTGCCAAGGTTTACCAGCACTTGTTTCCCGGTTATTTTTTCTGGTGCTGCCATAATCGGAGAAGAGGTGGCATTGTTGGTGATTGTTTTTATTTCAGAAAGGACGTGTGGCGCAGACACATATGTCATACCAGCATAGAGAGCGGCGATGAGAAAAAGCAGTGTGAAAATACGGATATGGAGACGGTAAGACATAAGATTTTGACTATACCATAAAAGTGGATAATCATGAATATTACGGGTAAATAACGGATATACTGTAGGTACCTTTATATGTCGAATATAAAGGTGTATATATACACTCTTTATAAAAACTCTAGCAGTTACTTATGTTATCAAACTTGTTCTCAACAATTGTAAGTGTGCTTGGTCAGTCGCTGGTTGATACTGGTATGACCCTCATTTCAATCTTACCGTTTATCATTCTTGCTGTGCTGTTGTTTGTTGCGGGGTGGTTCTGTGGTTCAATTCTTGGTCGTGCGGTTGCGCACCTTATTACAGTGCTTCGCATTGATTCAGTTCTACATAAAGTAGGGCTCGACACATTAAGTGAACGTGCAGGCTTCCACATTACTCTTTCAGGATTCTTTGGTGGACTTATTAAGTGGGCGGTTATTCTTGCATTTACCATTGCTGCCGCTGACATCTTAAATCTTACTAAAGTTACAGAGCTACTTCGAGATATCCTCCTGTACATCCCTGCAGTAATAGTTGCAGCTATTGTGCTTGTGCTTGCGACACTCGTTGGTGATTTCGTTGCTCGTCTTATTGATCACTCAACAAAGGCAACTGGACTACGTGGTCATTTCGCAGCGCAGGTTGCTAAGTGGTCAATCATTATTGTAATGGGTATTTTCCCGGCGCTCACTGAACTTCGTATCGCTCAAGGACTTGTGGAGGTACTTTTCACAGGAATCGTATTTTCTATGGCGCTCGCTCTCGGGCTCGCGTTTGGTCTCGGCGGACGTGATGCAGCTGCACGTGTTATTGAAAAGATGAAGTAAATAGGTCTTTAGTAGCCCTTATTCATAAGGGGGCTATATAAGAAAAGCCGGGCGCACCCCGTTGGTTGGCGCGGCGTT
>CAZZGJ010000056.1:0-477 GCA_964654175.1 uncultured Candidatus Saccharibacteria bacterium | reverse complement strand
GTGCCCCCCCGGCTTTTCTTTATTCCTAAAGGGGTTGGCTAAATACCGGGAAAAATCCTTGACTTAGACGCCGAATTTTGGTAGGATAGCTATCACTGACTAATGAAGAAATCAAACGAAACTACAACCAACTAACCGGAGGCAAAGTAACGTTCGTTACTCGCCGCCGATAAGGCGGATTTTATTTTCTTAAAATCATTAGTCAAAAAGCACTGTTTCTTTGTCAAAAGGAATTCCAAGCATCACACGCGCAACAATACTGTTATTCCAGTAGTAGAAATTATCACTGGGGTCTAGCGGAGCTGATGACTTGGGCACATGAAATAAAGACACATCAAGATCTTGTAAACGTTTTGATGTGAACGACACACGCATAACAAAAGGAGCGGTCCTTTAGTTATGTGGTAGTTATGTTTCCTAATAGGAACATAAGAGCATACGGTGGATGCCTAGGCTCAAAAGAGCGAGCAAAGACGT
>CAZZGJ010000055.1:0-4056 GCA_964654175.1 uncultured Candidatus Saccharibacteria bacterium | reverse complement strand
GGCAAGTGCGCGAGCTTCGCTCAACGGGAACCGACAAGGAATGCACGCTACCGGCATGGCTGGCCCAGAGAGGTGCCCAGCGGCCCACGAGGTCGCTGGCATCAAAAAGAGAGTAAACGGCAATGACATTGAAATCTCCTCTATATAAAAAGATCGACGAATTACACATACCCTTTTCGGGATGTTACTAGCCTACGTCAATTTATAGAGACTGTCTACTTATCAGTTTTATCACTCAATCTATTTCGTAGCACTTCAATTTCATCACGTAAAATAGCTGCAGTTTCAAAATCTAAAATCTTCACCGCTTCTTTCATCGCTTTTTCTTTAAGCTTAATCAGCTTGTCAGGGTTTTTCGCAAACAATTTCGCATCAACTGCAAGCTCAGCGTTCACCGCTTTTGCGTGGTTACTTTGTAGCTGTTCTGTAATGTCTTCAATATTCTTTTTAATTGTTGTAGGAGTGATATTGTGCTCTTTGTTATACGCTTCCTGAATAGATCGACGACGATTTGTTTCAGCAATCGCGCGTTCGAGTGAGCCAGTCATCATGTCCGCATACAAAATTACTCGCCCGCGTACATTTCGCGCAGCACGACCAATTGTCTGAATAAGTGATGTTTCTGATCTAAGGAACCCTTCTTTGTCAGCATCCAAAATACCAATAAGCGTAACCTCAGGAAGGTCCAATCCTTCTCGAAGAAGGTTAACTCCGACCAGACAGTCGAACTCCCCTTTTCGGAAACTAGTTAATATTTGTATACGTTCGATTGTTTTTATATCGCTATGTAGGTACTCAGCTTTTACTCCTTGTTCTTTCAAATACTCTGAGAGATTTTCTGCCATTTTTTTGGTGAGTGTCGTCGCTAAAACTCTACCACCTTCTTTAATGTCTTTAACTGCTTCTGTAATAAAATCCTTTACTTGTCCAGGATATGTCCCCGTTTCTCCCACTTTTCTCATATCAAGTATTGGGTCGAGCAATCCTGTCGGACGAATAATTTGCTGCACCACTTGCTGACTTTCTGTACGTTCATACACACCCGGGGTTGCCGACACATAAATAGTCTGCGCTACGCGTTTTTCAAATTCTTCGTAACGAAGCGGGCGGTTATCTTTAGCAGAAGGAAGACGAAATCCGTATTCAACAAGCGTTTGCTTACGAGACTGGTCGCCTGCGTACATACCATGCAACTGAGGAAGTGTAACGTGTGATTCATCAATCACTGTAAGGAATGCCGGCTCACCTTTTTCGTCTCGAGGAAAATACTCAAGCAATGTATCCGGAGCAACTCCTGGCTTTTTTCCAGAAAGGTGTCGAGAGTAGTTTTCAACGCCCTGACAAAAACCAACCTCACGGATCATAGCAACGTCGTAACGGGTTCGACGCTTTAGACGTTCTGCTTCAAGAATTTTTCCTTCTTTTTCAAACACTTCCAACTGCTCTTTAAGTTCGGCTTCAATTGTCTTAACCGCTCGCTCACGAGTTGGAACATCTGAAATAAAGTGCTTTGCTGGGAAAATAAAATAATCCTCAACTTCTTTAATAACAGTCATAGAGACAGGGTCAACGATTTGCAAGTGACTGATACGCCCAGCCGCAATCTCTATTTGAAGCATGATGGTTTCAGAGATAGGCATGATGTCTATACGATTTCCAAGCGCACGAAATGTTCCAGGAGAAAGGTCAGCGTTAGTACGTTCATAATAAATATTCACAAACTTCTGCATAAGCCCAACTTTCGTAACAGGATCACCAATAGTGAGTCGCATGTTTTCCCTTTCGTAATCTACCGGTGAACCCAAACCATAAATACAAGAAACTGATGCAACAATAATCACATCGTTACGAGTAAGCAGCGCTTGAGTGGATGCATGTCGCAGACGGTCAATCTCTTCGTTTATCTGTGCATCTTTTTCAATATAGGTATCAGTAACTGGCATGTATGCCTCAGGCTGATAGTAATCATAATAAGAAACGAAATAGTGCACGGCAGCGTCGGGGAAAAAACTACGAAACTCTTGAGCAAGCTGGGCTGCAAGTGTTTTATTATGAGCAATAACAAGCGTTGGTTTTTGAACCTGATTAATCACGTTTGCAATCGTAAATGTCTTCCCCGTTCCTGTGGCACCAAGTAATGTTTGACGAGCATCCCCACGTGAAAGACCTTCCACAAGTTCTTTAATAGCTTTTGGCTGATCACCTGCTGGAGTAAACCCTTTTAAGATAAATTGTCCTTCTTTGCGTGAGCTTGACATAGTTGACTTATGATTATAGCATAAAATCGTTAGTACCTACCACCCGCGACGGATTCACCTGTCGCATTTATAAACCAAACCAAGGAGAGGCCCATGGCCCGACTCAACACTGACAAACAAAAGCCCAAAAAGCCGGGTGCCGGTCTGAAACATGTGATTGTGGTGGTGATGGCCATCGTCTTCATCGCCGCGTTCCTCGGGTTTTCCTGAAGGGACACCACATGAAAACGTTCACAACACCTTGCCTCTGCATTGGGGTATGCGGATTCAATCCCGCAACCAGAGCAGACGGACGAGCGAGAGACAGTGAATGCCGAGGATTACCCCTCTGCCCTGGCGTCCAACGGAAGCTCGCGATCTTGAAGCTCGGCGGCCCCCTGGCCGGCGAAGACTTCTCGCACGCAAGTAAACCGGGGACACTCCCTAACATCGCCGACACAAGGAGAGGCTGAATGACCACCAACATGACTCCTGGCCACGCGCTGGTCAAAGCGGACAACGTAGAAGCCCTGTACTATGCGTTATTCGAACGGCACCAAAGGGTGTTCTTCGCCAGAAGCGTGCACACCTTTTACGAAGGGTTTGCAACCGAGCAAATCCTTCGTCCTCCGTATAACCTTGTGCGCCTCGCACTTGGTTTTGGGTTCGGTGTTTCGGGATACAACCCAGTCGGAAAAGAGGTAATCCTCAGCGTCGCCGCCGGGACAGACCTGGTAATTGTGCAGCCGTTTGGCGCACGGGCAATCCAATGGGAAACCCTCCCGGGGAACGTTCATGCGTTTATCCCCTTGGCGTACACCCTGCCGCCGGAATGGCAGCAGTTGTTGCCCAGAAAAAAGTAGAGAGGCCCCTCAACGAGCCGCACCGCTTCCTAAAGCGCGTGCGGCTTTGTTTATTTACAGAGTCTTGTAATAACGCTTTATAAACGTATTTTTAAATTCAATAAATGTTCCATTAAGTAGTGCCTCTCGTGCGTCATCAACAAGCTTGGTAAGAAATTTTAAATTATGAATTGATGCGAGTGTACCTGCAAGCATCTCATCTGCACGAAAAAGATGTGATAAGTAACTTTTAGTGAACTGATGTGTATACCAGCTTGGGTCATCACTGATTGGTGAAAGGTCGTTTTTATATTTTGCATTTGTAATATTAATGCGCCCGTCGTAGGTATAGAGTGTCCCGTTTCTACCAATGCGTGTTGGTGCCACGCAGTCAAACGTATCGATTCCATTTTCGATAGCAAGCAACATATCAAGTGGCTCACCAATACCAAGTAAGTGTCGAGGTTTATTTTCTGGCAATTCTTCACACACCCACCGCACAGCAGTTGCCATGTCGTCTTTTGTAAAACTCCCTCCGATTCCATACCCATCAAAATCCATCTGCCCAAGTGTGCGAGCTGACTCACGACGAAGTTCTTCATACGCACCACCTTGCACAACACCAAAAAGCGCTTGTTGTTTTCCTGTCGCTTCAGATACCCCTAGACGCTTATGTTCGTCAAGTGAGCGTATGGCCCATCTGTGCGTTCTATCCATCGCTTCTCTTTGGTATGCAACAGGCGCAAGCGGAGATGTGCACTCATCAAATGCAAAAAAGATATCAGCTCCAAGATTATGCTGTATCTGCATACTTCTTTCTGGAGTAAAACGATGTGTGCTTCCATCAACCACTGATTTAAAGGTGACCCCTTCTTCATCAATCACCGCGAGCTTTTCATGAACACTCTCAAGCGCGGGTGCGTGGGGCGCGCGGGGTAGGATATAGTACCACCGGGCCATTTTTATTTAGACCAGGC
>CAZZGJ010000054.1:2465-4190 GCA_964654175.1 uncultured Candidatus Saccharibacteria bacterium | reverse complement strand
TTATATTATTAAGAAAAAAAAAAAACGCGCCCGCCTTGGGCGGCCGCTTTTCTTTTACACCACCCTACAAAAGAGAAACAAAATAAATCACAACTACCAGCACTGGCAGACCAATAATTAAACCAAGAAGTTGTTTATCTCGCTCCGTCATACACTGTCTGTGCGTGAACATACTGACCGATGTCAACTCCTGTTGCTTCAAGTGCTCGTACAAATCTACTTTCTTTGTGAAGTGAGGGCGTGGTATCAATATTAACTACCATATATCCATCTTTATGAGGAATCATATCGATACAAGCATGTGTAGAAAGCCCGAGCGCATTGTACGCGTCATGCGCAGCACGTATCATCGCCTCTTTTTTATCATGAAGTGCTTGAGCATGCCCACGCATAGGATGATCGGTACGTGGCAATGACCCCTTTGGTGGAAAGGTTTCAAGCGGTAACGATGTGTAGATTTTTTGGCCGCGAAACTGTGGTAAAACAGCAACGGATGTCGTAGGAGTGTCTCTGTAGGTCAAAATATGAGCATCTACATCTGCTTTTTGGTACTCCTGTAGGACCATTTCTAGGTCCTTAAACTTACGAATAAGCGCAGAAGATCCATGACCCTTATTCACAGGACGCACCATAAGGGGTGTGTGGAATGTGTGCCAAATGGTTTTAAGTGCTACAGGTGTTACGGGAGTGTTTGCTCGTATGAGATGTGTTTTTGGAGTTGAAATTCCCTGTTGACGAAGCAATCTGTACATCGTCTCACGATCGAAACTCACACTGTCATCATGAGAAAATAAAAGTGATACCCCCATTTCTTTGGCAAGTTTTTGATACGGCGCATTTCTTGTGCGCGTAGTATCTACAATTATCTCGGCAAGCGTAAATACATAGTGTGCATCTGTTGGTACGCCGCGCAATGTCCATTCTCCACTTTCTGAGACGAGCACATCAAGTGGCACATATCCAATATGAGAAAGTGAACGCAAAATATCTACACCCTCCTCCAAAGATTTTTTAGCACCTGCCCCACCACGCAGCACCGCGATTGTAGGTAAATTATTCCCCTGTGTATTCATAGAATAAGTATAGCAAATAGTTATTTAAAGACCTTTGCTTTTAGAAACACTACCGCGGACGTGTACAGAATTTAGTACCCTCATACCAGAGACAATCCTTAAACTCTTTTAAATTTGCAGCGGAGCTTTCTTTAGTTTCATAATCTTTTAATAAATCAAAAAAATACTTACGATTTTCATCATTACTACGTGAGTAATCCATCCAAATACCGTAGACACAAACTACGAAAGCGACAATAACACCTAAAAAGGCCAGGATAACCACAATCAATACCTGCGCTGTTCTTGTGTTAATGTTCTCAGCCTGAGCTAAGGCACTGTCCGCCCTGGCCCCAGCCATTCCCGCGCTCAACAAAACGTTTTCTGCTCTTTGTTCTAAATCTTCTATTTTTTTATCTTGCACTGAGAGACGCACTTCAACTCCCTCCAGAGCAACAGTTGCTTGAGCCCATGGAGAACCTCCCTCTAGAGTCTTTCCAAAAGGAGCACCACCTTCTCCTTTTGATGAATTCTCCGTTGAAAGTCCTGATACTGCGGTCATTTTTACTTATAACTAATTTTGAATAACTTAATACTTTTAACCACAACATTATTACCCGAGAAATCCTTAACGGTTGCAAAATACTCCCCTTCTTCCTTAATAACCAAGTTG
>CAZZGJ010000054.1:224-2446 GCA_964654175.1 uncultured Candidatus Saccharibacteria bacterium | reverse complement strand
AAAGAAGTGTAACCCTAACACCTTCGCCGTAATCCCCCGAAACCTTTCCTGAAATGAAAAAGGTTGGCAGAGGGTGCAAAGAATCAGATGATTCCTTTCTAGACTGTAAAGTAAATATATCAAAAATTTTAATAATACTTACTTTCTTATCATCACTAAAGAAAGCAGACTCTGATGCAACAAGGTAGTCAAGTTTCATAAATATTTAATTACCAAGAAAGTGTCCCTCCGGTCTTGTACTCAGTTACACGTGTCTCAAAGAAGTTCTTCTCCTTGTTTAGGTCTACCGCTTCTGACATCCACGGGAATGGATTAGCAGATCCATACATTGGGTCAATTCCTACACGTGCGAGACGACGGTCTGCAATGTGTTCGATGTACTGCTTGAATCCGTCAGCATTAAGACCAAAGATTCCCTTAGGGAACACGTCTATCGCAAACTCATACTCAAGCTTCACTGCTTTTGCGATAAGTGCCTTGATACGCTCCACAAACGCCGGAGTCCAAAGTTCTGGCTGTTCCTGCTTAATAGTGTTAATCATATCAATACCGAAGTTCATGTGAGTAGATTCATCACGCATGATGTACTGAATCTGTTCTGCTGAACCTACAAGCTTACTCTGTCGCTGGAATCCAAACATCACCGCAAATGATGAATAGAAGAAGATACCTTCAAGGATAAGTGAGAACACACACATGTTTTCCAAGAATTTCTGGTCTGCTTCAAATGTGCCTGTCTTGAAATGCGGATCAAAGATTCCTTCGTTAAACGAAAGAATGAATTCTTCTTTGTTGTAAATCGTATCTACTTCACGATACATGTTGAAGATTTCTGTTCCATCAAGACCAAGAGATTCCACGATGTACTGGTACGCCTGAGTATGCACCGCCTCTTCATACGCTTGACGAAGCAAGAACAGTCTCGCTTCAGGAGAAGTGATGTGCTTATAGAACGCAAGCACGAGGTTGTTCGCAGCGATTGAGTCAGCTGTCGTAAAGAACCCAAGCACCATACGAAATGCATGGCGCTCGTCATCTGTAAGCACATTCATCGCGCGCCACTGCTCGATGTCTGACTGCATACTGATTTCGGTTGGCAACCAGTGGTTGGCATTACCTACGTTATACGCATCCCATGCGAACTTGTGCTTAATAGGCCAAAGTTGTACCACATCTGCACCGCCACCGTTTATGATCTTGCGATCGTTTACATCCACACGGTTCGCACCACGCTGAATGATAGGCACGTGATTTGGATCACCAAATGGCGCGTTTGGAGCTTTCGGTGTGTTGGTTTGTGAAGTAAGTGGTGGCATAGTGATAATGGTTTAATAAGTAATAATTAAATAAGTGAGAACTACTGGCATCCATCACAGGTCGCTTCAGGCATTACTGTAATGTTATATTTTGACGTCGTCATCTGTGGAGCAGGAGAAACTTGAGACATCTGTGGTGCCGGAACCGTTTCAAGAACGTTTGCAGTTACAGAGGCACTCACTGGAGACGGAATGACTACAGATGATGGCACTGCAGGTGCTACCGCTTGAGCAACTACACCTGAGGGCATAGAAATTCCACTTGCAACACCTCCAGCAAGCGCACTACTAATAGCTTGTCCAGCTCCTTCCCCTGCTTCACGTTTATGAGTAGAACCGAACTCAGCAGCGTTCACTGTACTCTTCTCTACTTGAGAAGCTCCGAGTGAGCGAAGGTAATAGGTAGTCTTAAGACCAAGTGTCCATGCATACTCGTAAATATTGGCGAGCTCACGTCCTGATGTTCCTGCAAAGTAAATGTTAAGTGATTGAGATTGGTCAACCCACTTACAACGATGCGCAGCAGACTTGATAAGCCATGAAGGATCGATTTGGAATACTTCTTTATATTTATCCTTAAGGTGAGAAGGAATATTTGGAATATCTTTTACAGAACCATCATGGTACTTAAGACGACCAATCATTTCAAAGTCCCAAAGACCGAGCTTCTTAAGGTCCGCCACTAGATACGGGTTAATAATAATGAACTCACCGTTCATGTTTGACTTCACGTAGATGTTTTTGTAAATAGGCTCGATTGTCGGTACTGAACCAGCGATGTTTGAAATAGTCGCTGTTGGTGCCATGGCCATACAGTTAGAGTTACGCATACCATACTGCGCAACTGCCTGACGTACAGGTGTCCAATCCATGCGACCACTCTTTGATACTTCAATTGACTTACCA
>CAZZGJ010000054.1:0-214 GCA_964654175.1 uncultured Candidatus Saccharibacteria bacterium | reverse complement strand
TGCGAGAGTATCTACTGGGAAAATGCCGCGATCCCATTTACTTCCTTTAAAGCTTGAGTATGCACCTCGTTCACGTGCAAGTTCAGATGAAGTGAGAATTGCGTGGTATGAGATAAGCTCCATTGATTCGTCAGCAAATGCCACAGCCTCATCTGAGTCAAAGTTGATATCCATCATATAGAGAGCATCATGGAATCCCATGAGCCCAAGCCCT
>CAZZGJ010000053.1:1487-4282 GCA_964654175.1 uncultured Candidatus Saccharibacteria bacterium | reverse complement strand
TCACATAAGGCATTTATTTTGGAGCATGCCCCGCTCACCACATGAGTAGGGGATACAAAAAAGAGCTACCTAGGTAGCTCTTTTTTGTATCCTGATTTTATCGGTTAAAAATGGTTCTGAAGAATCCTTTTCGTGCTGGTGTTGTGGTGCCAGCTGATTCCGCTTGATTTTCCTTTCGTTCCATTTTTAGTTCCTGTCGTACCTCCTTTATTTCCTTTCTTACTTCTTTTGGAGTTGTAGTGGAGCCGTCAGGTCTTACAATGGTAGGTTTTTTATCTCCGATAATTGCTTTCATTTTTGTCTGATACTCGTCTCGTAACGCTTTTATCTTTGCTTCCATTTCTCGGTGCAGTGTACGAATCTGCTGGTCTACAGTGGTATCACCCGTTGTTACCATTGGGGGGAGAGCTTGAGGCATTACCTCTGATGCTGTACCTTGTGCATGTGTTAGTGAAAGCGCGGAAAGAGTCAGCGCTGTGGTGATAACTAATTTCTTCATATACTATGTAATTATTATTTATAAGACTCCTTATAGTATAAAATGCGGACTCCAATAAAGATATAACACTTTGTGCACAGAGTGGTCTACGCCTGCTCTACTGACCAAGAACCATTTGCTATTACTTTTACTTTCGGTGTAACACCCTCATGTATGTGAAGCAGTCCTGTTGCTGCGATCATGAGGCCGTTATCTGTAGAAAGCGCTCTTTCTGGTATGTATAGAAGGCAGTCTTCGTCTTTTGCAAGTTGTGTAAGGGCGTTGCGAATGTGTGTGTTAGCACTTACTCCTCCACCTACAATAATTGTTTTTGCTCCTGTTTCGTAGATGGCTTGTTTCATCTTTACTGTAAATATGTCTGTTACCGCATTTTCAAATTCAAGCGCGAGCATGAGCTTCCTTTCTTCACTTAACGGTTCGTTATTTTTAACTCGCGTGAGTACTGCAGTTTTGAGTCCACTAAAAGAAAAGAGTAGGTCCTTACTGTGAAGCATGGGGCGAGGTAGACGAAGTGACTCTTCAACGATAATTCCTTCTTTACGAGCCTTCTCTGCAAGCGCAGAAATCTGAGGGCCTCCAGGGTAAGGTAGGCCAAGCATTCGTGCGGCTTTGTCAAAGGCTTCTCCAACGGCGTCATCTTTTGTATGCCCTACTATTTTGTAGGAACGGGTTTTTGACATGCGAACGATTTCTGTGTGTCCGCCAGAAATAAGAAGCGCACAAGCAGGGAAGGTTACCTCTCCAAGTTCGTAGATACCTTCATTCTTTTGAAGTGTGCTTGCGATAATATGCCCCTCCATGTGATTAATAGGGTAGAGGTCGATATCCCAGACTATTTTAAGGGCGAGCGCTGCGTTAATTCCAACCCAAAGCGCTGGCTCAAGTCCTGGGCCTGAAGTAAATGCGATAGCGTCAATCGCGGGTTTTTGTATTCCCTCAAAGAGAACGAGCATCGCCTGGAGCATTTCTGGTTCTCGAGCAAGCAGTTTCTCTAATTTCTTTTTCTGCGCCATCGGCAAGTGAAAGGTGTTCGTTCTTTCGACGAGTAGGTCGGCATCTTCAAGCGCTTCCGCAATGAGTTGGGTGAGTGCTTTTGCGTGTTCTCGCTTTGCAAGCGCAGGAAATACTCCGCCGTATTGAGCGTGAAGGTCGATTTGCGAGAGTATTTTGTTAGCGAGCACTTCAAAGCGTGGATGTTTCCCACGGGCGCGTTTGATGATTGCTACTGCGGTCTCGTCACAACTTGTTTCTATAGAGAGGATAATCATTAGTACCTATTCTACCACATCAGTTTTTAAGGGATAATATTTGAAATATTTTGTACAAGCCCTTGATTTTCGTAGTTACCAACAGTAAGCCATGTCGGTAGACCAAGTGCACACAGTCCCGTAGCATCTTTTGCGAGAGCTATTCCACCTGAATTGCCGTTATCTATTTTTGCAGAAATAAAGAAGTTAGGGTTGTTGAGATTTCCTTGTGGTTTTGTTTGCGAGGTGTCGTAGCCAGAAATAATTCCGTTCGTTACTGTTCTATAAATGACGTTTACTGTACCAACGGTATCGATTGTAAGTGTTGCATCTCGTTTCGCATAGGCTGGATATCCGATAACAACAGTAGGGGATCCAACGGGAATTGTTGAAGGGCATTTACGAACTTTCCCTATTGCGTAATTATAGTTTGCTATAGGCACACTTGTCTCCGAAATTGATTTACCAATAGCAAGTATTGCTGTGTCGGTATTTTGGTTGTACGTATAGATGTTTCCTTCGAGACCAAAAATACCCGTAATGCTGTTTGCGGAGTTAGTCATGATGATGAGACATTTATCTGCGCCTTTTACAACGTGGTAGTTTGTTACAACTGCGTGCGTAAGTTCTGGGAAGCTCCAGAGTATACCGCTTCCGCTCGATATGTTTTGACCTGAGATGCATAGGATTTGCACTATGCTCGTAACGTAAGGGGCAAGGTCGTTAGAGGAGATGACGATATCTTTCGGGAGGGACTCCTGAGCGGTGAGGGTTTGTTTTAGTTTTTTAATCTGGTCGCTGTTTTCTTCTGCACTTGTTTTAGTGAGGTTGAGTTCTTCTTTCGCGGCTTGTAACTGCTCTGCTTGGGTTGTGATGAGTTCTGCTGCCTTACGCTTCTCCTCCTCCCGCTCTTTTATTTGCGCTTCAAGTAGTACTTGTTGAGCAAGTTGAGTGTCTCGTAAGTGTGTGTAACTTTTATAGCCTGCTAGCGTAAGAGCACAAAGAATAAAAAGGATACATGTTCCTATTACTAGAAGTGTTGTACGAGA
>CAZZGJ010000053.1:545-1359 GCA_964654175.1 uncultured Candidatus Saccharibacteria bacterium | reverse complement strand
TCCTGTTGAGATTGTGTACATAGATCATCAGGTAACTAAGGAGAAGGAGGGATTGGTAATTATGGAAAAATTAAAAAAAGAAGACTACGTTATTTTACTTGATGAACGAGGTTCAGAGCTTACTAGTGAGGGGGTTGCAGATATGATGGGTAATCGCATGGTGGATGGCGTGCGTAGGGTTGTCTTTATTGTCGGTGGGGCATATGGAGTGTCGACAGATGTTACTGTTCGAGCTAACTATATTTGGAGACTCTCTAAACTAGTGTTCCCTCACGTTCTTGTGAGAGTGATTCTTCTTGAACAGCTGTACCGCGCGATGACTATTCTCAAAGGTGAGAAATATCACCATAGCTAAGCTCCTACGACTTACAAATAGACTTAAGTGCTACCTTGTCCTCATTTGAAAGTGTTAAGGTTTTTCCCTTATTTAATTCGTACATAATTGAAGCACTGTTTTCTACGTGATCGATTCCAAGAGCATGACCCATTTCGTGTGCAAGAATTCGCGTAAGGTCTTTCGGTGATTCATACATATAGATAGTAATTGTCTTTTTGTTAGCGTCGTATACACCTTCCTCGTAGAGTTTTCCTGCGTCTTTATTGATAACTGCTACTGAGCTGTTTACGTCTTCTACGGTCGCGTTATGGGTTGAGGTGTAGCTTAGGATTGTCTCACGCAGGCTGTTATACGTTGAGATTTTTGCATTAACGTTCTGACTTTCGTTGTTAAGAGTAAGTCGTTCCGCCTCTAGTTTTTGGTATTCTCTTTCAGGCGCTCCGTTTCGCTCGTTCCAGTAAGCAACTTCTTTGTTGT
>CAZZGJ010000053.1:0-535 GCA_964654175.1 uncultured Candidatus Saccharibacteria bacterium | reverse complement strand
GCTTCGTACTCTGCCTCGAGTTCGTCAATAGTTTTCTTAAGGTTGTTAATTTTAGTCTTTTCTAGCTCGATTTCTTTTTTTAGTTTTTCATTTCGAATAGCTGTACGTTGTCGTTCATCGTAGATAAGAGAAATTGCTACATCTCCACCTTCTGGTACTAAGGCGAGGAGGTTATTTTTTTGGTACGCCATGTTCCAAATAGCTGCTGCCTCTTTGCTGTAGGTTTCAACAGAGGACTTCTCTACTCCAAATTGTGGGTCAACGCGCACAACACTCATGGTAAGTGGGGTGCTACAAGGGTTACGAGTAAGAAGAACTCCACCTAAAGTAAGAGTTGCAATAAGTAGGATTGAAGGCAGTACTTTTGTCCAGAATGTAGCAAATAGTTGCATGTATAAAAGTTGAAAGTGTGGGCGATAGAGGAGTCGGCCACCAAATATAGTCGCTGCGCTCCTTATTCCTCGGCCCCGGCTTCGATGCTACCATTTTTGATTACAAAAATGGACATCGTTAGCATCTCAGTTCGACTCCTCTC
>CAZZGJ010000052.1:3648-4355 GCA_964654175.1 uncultured Candidatus Saccharibacteria bacterium | reverse complement strand
GCTGTCTCAGCAGCGGTGAAACCTCCGAGATGGAATTGAAGTTCGGCATCGCGGGCTAAATCAGGCCCGCAGCGCAGCCAAAAGCGCGTTCCGCAAGGGACGCGCTTTTCTATTTTCTTATTTTGTATAATCCGTATTATCTCGCATCCACTCAATCGTTTCTTTTGCCGCAAAGACAGCACCTTGTAAATTGTGCACATCCCCTTTTTCCATAATAACTACAAACGCGTACTTAGGATTCTCGTACGGGAAGTACCCACTAATCCATGAGTTGATTAAATCTTTTTTTACTCCAAGTTCAGCAGTTCCTGATTTTGATGCAATCGATACTCCTGGAATCTGAAGTACACGCCCTGTTCCATCAAGTACACCCTGTCGCATACCCTCAGTAATAACCTTAAGATCTTTAGGGTCGAGGTTAAGATCAACCTTCTCATCTTCTTTTCCAAGAAGGACATGAGGAGTTACGAGATACCCACCATTTGCAAGAGATGCGATTGCACGCACAAGCTCAAGCGGAGTAAGCTGAAAACCATACTGCCCAATTGCAGTGTGATATGTATTACCAAGTAGCCAATCCTCTCCGAATATTTTCTTCTTCCATTCAGGGGTAGGGATATTCCCGTATTCTTCACCTGGTAAATCAATACCTGTGGTACTTGCGAACCCAAAAAGCTGCGCATACTTATCAAGCCTCAAGATTCCCA
>CAZZGJ010000052.1:2105-3638 GCA_964654175.1 uncultured Candidatus Saccharibacteria bacterium | reverse complement strand
GAGGGGTAGGTATTATTCCAGATTGCTCCCCAGGAAGATCTATGCCTGTTGGTGTTCCGAAACCAAAGAGTCGTGCGTACTCATCGATACGAGCAATACCAAGCCCCTCCTGATCTTGAAAACCACCACCAATCTGATAAAAATACTCGTCAGATGATACGGCTAGGGCCTCACGCATATCAACATACCCGTGTGCTTTCCAGTCTTTAAAGATAGTATCTGGTCCACCATATTTATTTTTAATGACTAACTGACCAGAACTAAAAATATGTGTATCCGGTGAAATAATTCCCTCCATAAGAGCACCAATTGCAACGAAAGGTTTAACGGTAGAACCCGGGGTAAACAATCCTGAGGCAGCTCTATTTAAAAATTTGTTTCGCTTATCAAGTAAATCTTTAGCTACCTGTTGTTTATCTTCTGTAGTCGTAGCATTGGTGAGCATAGTGTTGTTGTACTCTGGGTAACTTGTAAGTGCTAACACCTCTCCGGTATGCACATTCATAATCACTCCCGCCCCTCCTGAATACCCTACACGATGAGCAAGCGCCTCAATACGTTCATATAACTTTGCTTGTACACCTTTATCAATAGTAAGTGTAAGATTTTCTCCGTTCACTGGAGCTATTGTTACGTTCTCTGCTTCGACTTCGTGTAGCGCATTAACTGCTATTACTCGCTCACCACGTACGCCTGATAACCTATCTTGATATTGTTTCTCTACACCGTCTTTTCCAATGTATGAGTCTTGCCAAAATACGCCGCTAGAATCTTTTTTTGGATAACTCACATATCCAAGCACATGGGAAAAACCAGGCACAGTAGTGTACATACGTTCTGGAACTTCATGGAGCATATCTTGGCTTGCGTTCCAGGCAAGTAATTCTCCAGTTCTATCTGAAATAGTTCCTCGGTGAGCAAAAATAGGAGTGGTGCGCAAATGGTTTCTATCAGCTTTTTCCTGATAACTGGCAGCATTTACAATCTGCATATCAAACAACCTCACCCCAACCCCGACAAAAAGCAAGAATAAAGCACCTAGAAAAAGGTAGTGAGCTTTAAGTTCAATTGGACGCTTTAGATGCCCCTCCATTTGATCCACGTTAAATTGCGAAAGATTTTGACTATCTAAAAATACATGCTCTGGATCAATCTCGCGAGAAGCTGCTTGCCTAGCGCGACGTGTAGATAAATGGCGAAACACGTTCATATACTATCAATATAGCACAGATACCAAGGGTCAAAACTGGGTATTGTAATACACCCAATACCAGATCATAGAGAAAAGCGGCCCCGACAAGAATCGTATACACCGCCTTCTTTTTATAGTTATTGCTTGTCGACATAAAACAATGAAGATGTAACTGGATTATATGCGCCGCGTATATACACACGGACGAATACATCTTGAGGGTCGTTCTTAATTTCTGCCACTTCTCCTAACTTCATTGTAGGAGAAGCACGATACATCACCGCCTCACCAATTGAAAGCGGAATATCTTATGGAAGAAAAGCAATATAACATCCACCTCC
>CAZZGJ010000052.1:0-2095 GCA_964654175.1 uncultured Candidatus Saccharibacteria bacterium | reverse complement strand
ACACACAAAGTGAAGTCTCTCTGTGTACTTCTTTAATGGTACAAACAGGCTGTCTTCCACGAACATAGACAAGTCCTCCTTCCGGAACTCCGTCGGTAAAACCTTTCGAAAGAACAAGGGAGTCATACAGCGTAGTAATATCTCTAGCCAGAGGATACAGCGCAATGGTTACCAATCCGTCATCGTTTACGTGGTGAGGTCCACCTAATGTTTCATTAGCTTTTAATAATGCAATCTGGTTTTCAAGTTCCTCAGTACGCATCTCTAGTGCATTAATAGTATTTTCAAGTGACTGACGCGAACGAATGTATGTCATGACATTATGAGGAATATTTGAAAACAGCTGCATCGTAGAGGCGCCAAACATAAACACCGGCTCAGCAAGTGGATACGTTTTTTCTCGTATAGAAACCCAACCCAACGTAAGTACCGCAAGAGCTATGAGGAGCACCACTATAAAAGGAATCTTCTTTTGTTTTTTTATTTTATCTAAACGATATGTCATCTGTGTTTTCTACTAGTATATCTCGATACGTTTCGATATCCTCAAGAATAACTCCAGTTCCGCGCGCAACGGCAGTGAGTGGATCATCAGCGACTACAACAGGAACTTTAAGCTGCATTTGTAAGAGCGGCGGCAAATTCCTGATAAGCGCTCCTCCCCCTGAGAGAGTAATTCCTTTATGCATAATATCTGAAAGGACTTCTGGCGGAGTTGTCTCAAGCACTTCACGGATTGCGTCAATTAACTGCACAATCGATGAGTACATCGCCTCTCGAATATCTACATCAGTAATAATCGCTTCTCGAGGAAGACCTGTTACAAGGTCTCGTCCTTTTATACTCATCTCTTCTGGATCATCAGATGGCATAGCCGAACCAAGAGTCATTTTTATGTATTCAGCAGTTTTTTCACCGATAAGCATTTTAAACTCATCACGCATGTAACTAATAATATCTTCAGTGAGCTTATCTCCAGCAACTTTTAAACTCTTCGAACGCACAATGCCACCAAGTGCGATAACAGCGATATCGGTAGTTCCACCTCCTATATCTACAATCATGCTGCCCACTGGTTCGTGGATCGGCATACGCACACCGATCGCAGCAGCCATCGGCTCTTCCACAATGTACACTTCGCGCGCGCCTGCAGATTTAGCAGCGTCATACACTGCACGCATTTCTACGTTTGTAATACCAACAGGAATACCAATTACCACTTTTGGACGGAAGAGTTTTTTATCAACATCGTTTGCTTTGTTAATAAGATAACTGAGCATCTCTTCAGTAACTTCATAGTCAGAGATAACACCGTCAACAAGTGGACGCACAATACGAATATGGGATGGCGTACGACCCATCATGTTTTTTGCTTCTGTTCCAACAGCAACTACACGATTTGTTTTTGCATTAAGCGCAACAACCGACGGCTCATCAATCACAATACCTCGACCACGCAAATACACGAGCGTGTTTGCGGTCCCAAGGTCGATACCAATATCATTAGAAAATGACTGGTAGAGTTTCTTTAACATTGCTATATTTTAGCATTTCTACCGATACTTGTATTTCTTTACAAAATAAGGAAATAATTGTAGATTAATAGCCTTAGTACACTACGCCAGGAGAAAAAATGAAAAGCGAAACACCACGTGCAACCCGAGAAGACGTTACTCGGTTCCTTCTTTCCCACGACGGCAACCCGTCTTCAGAGTTCATCAACAGAGTCCGGACAGACCCTGATTCACGGCGGTTGTATACAGAGATGCTGACCAGGGCACTGTCTGACAAGAACTACGGCGACAACTTTTTCAGTTTAACTGGAAAGCAACTTGACCTGAACTTCGCACTCGCCGAAGCCTGGGCCGAGCAAATCGCAGCCGAGCTCTTCGGAGCACCTCCAACTTTGCAGTGAAATAACCTGCGCAGAAAGAAAGAAATGGATAAAAGCAAAACAAGCACCGAGCTACTGCTTAAGCGCTTGATGAATCTTGCCGGAGTCGAAACACTCCAAGCCCTTCCCCAAAAAACCTTGATGGTTTCAAATCTTGACGGGACCCTCCTCCTGGCAAGCACCATCGCAACCGTCATTGCA
>CAZZGJ010000051.1:1134-4357 GCA_964654175.1 uncultured Candidatus Saccharibacteria bacterium | reverse complement strand
CAAAAATAAGGGATAATAGAGCATGGCAACAAATGCCCCACAACAAAATCAAATCGGGCACGATGGTCGCGGTATTAGAAATGTGCAAGTAAATCCCCGCGTGAGTACTTCTGACGAGCGCTTTAATGAACAAGTGGGAGGTAGACTGACTCGTGCACAGTTTATAAAAGGGGGAAACACGAGACAGGGAAGATTTGCAGCAAACGATCCAATTTACGAGGGGGGAGAACAGACGGGAAGTGATGTGAGTGGATCTATGCCATCTACCGCACAAGCGCTACAGCAAAGAACGAGCGCGCTCCGAAACCGATCCGCATCTTTTGCAAACCCAATTACCAAAGCAGTGAAAAAAAGAGCTATTTTTGCTGTACAGCCGTACGTATTTTGGATAGCGTGTATAAGTTATATATTTCAGGGTTTATTTGGACTCCTTTCACTATTTGCATTCTTCGGAGGGAGTACGATAGATTCATCATTTTTGACGTCATGGATAAATACATTCATAGACGCATCAAATGGACTGGAGGCAGTTGGTAATTTATTATGGGGAATATCGGCACTTATTGCATGTGGGACTTTTTTCGCCTTTCTCCTATTGTATAAAATTCTGGGTCGTAATCCCTTTCACTCTATTATGTCTACCTTTATTACAATCCTTGTACTCTCCCTAAGCATCCTTCCAATCATGAATCTTGCCCCTTGGATTGTACTCTGGGTCATCTACCTAAGCGCTGATGCAATATTCAGTAAGAAATGAATATGGTTTACCTGAACATGATAAACTAAATGCATGCTTGTAGAACGAAGTCGTCTATTTCCTGATTATGTCCTTCTTCTCATTTGTGGGTTTTTTCTTGTCTGTCTCTCTCTACCACACCTAATTTCAGCACAATCATTTACAGGAGGATCGACTGGTGTCACTCTCTCTACCAATCCGCAGTTTCCTGGAGCAAACTACGATACAATTATTTCTCTTGATGACTACCAGCTTGATACTGCGGGTGCTACGATCACCTGGTTTGTTGATTCTGTAGAACAAACAGCGTCTAGAAATGCCCGATCCATCACCGTCAAGACCGGCTCCATCGGGAGAAAATCTGTAGTGAGTGTCATACTTAGCAGAACCAACGCTCCTCAACTTACTGCTTCTATTACACTTGTCCCTACCGAGGTACATATTATTCTTGAGGCACATACGTATGTGCCGAATTTCTATAAGGGTCGAGCGCTTCCAAATATAGGATCAGAGGTGCGTGCTATTGCAATAGTAGAGGACGGGACAAAAACTATACCAAGTGCATATTCATATACGTGGTCAGAAGAAAACACGGTCCTCTTTGGTGGACCACTCAAGGGAAAGTATGCATACGAATTTACCATGCCACGATATGGTACAAAGCAACTTTCAGTTGATGTGACAGACAGCACAGGGAAGTCAGTAGGGAGAGGAGTGGTGAGCTTGAAGGCAACTGAGCCAGAACTTCATTTCTATGAACAAAGTCCTCTTCGCGGTCTTTCACAAAAAGCAGTTGCAAATCCACACACGCTCATTGGGGAAGAAACAACAATATACGGCGAGCCGTATTTTATAAGTGCGAAAATGAATCGAAGCGATGCTCTATTTACCTGGAAGATTAATAACGCTATTACCAATCAGGATACCGTAGACCCAAACGCTATCACCCTACAAAAGGTAGGTGAGTCCGGAAATTCACAAATTAGTCTTGAAGTGCTTACGAGACGGCAAATTCCAGAATTGTTAAAAGGGGTATTTAATCTCGTGTTTTAAGATGCTTACACTTTTATTACAAAGAAATAGGCTTCGTCAAATAGTGTTTTTTATTATTCTATTTCTTATAACAACATCAATTGCTTACGCTGCGGATGTATCTCCAGAATATAAACCTTTAGTGGGGATACCAGGACTTACCAATCTTGATCAAGATACGCCACTCCCAGAGTATATTAATCAGATATATCTTCTAATAATTGTTGTGGGGGCTCTCCTTGGTGTGATGCGTCTTGCGTGGGCAGGGGTGAAGTACAGCTTAAGTGATGTAGTGACAGAAAAAAGTGAGGCGAAACACGACATGACAGGAGTACTTATGGGCCTCGCAATACTTCTTATTCCGTTTGTCGTACTCAAGGAAATCAATCCAAATCTAGTAAATCTTAATGTCTTCCACGAAGCACAATTTCGAAACACTCAACTTTTACAGGACCTGGATCACGCGTCTGTAACACAGCTGACTGTTCGGAAAATAGACCTGAGCGCGTACTCCCCAATAGTAACGGGGAGACAAACGACTATGTTGCGTGCCGAAGAAGTGGAAAGTTATATGACACAGGTAATAATAAATGTACTGAAAAGAAACAAACATCCACGTTTCAAGATCCGTGTACTAAGTGGGGAGGCACGAACAAATTTCAAAAGGACAAAGAGCCCGAGTGTATTCCCGGAGTAACGACTGCGATTGAAACATACACTCAGAAAAAGGCTGACGCTGCCGGTGATGGTCTTGAACGATCTTGGGAAACGATGTGCCGAGTATCTAGTTCGAAGCTTAACATTATCCATGATGGTGACTGGGTGACGTATGCATGTTTTAAATAATCTATGAAAAAAACTCTTCTTATCACTTTTGGCACACTCATCGTTCTCGGTGTCGTTGGTGTATGGATATATCTCTTCACGTACGGGGCTCCTAAAAATAGTGGGGAAGTATTTGGGCGGTTTGGTATTGGAGATACCACTAATACTGAAGTTGTACCTACTCAAGTAAATGAGTCCGAAACAGTTGATGTGCAAAACACGACAGACGCGGGTGCTCCGCAAAAACTTCGACAACTCACCACACGTCCGGTGGCAGGCGCTGTTTTTGCAGGTTCTGAGCTTATATATGTTGAACAGGGGACAGGACACATTTATGCTATCAATTTGGATGACGGGAAAGAGACATTAGTAAACGGAACAACTATTGCACAATCGTCAGAAGCTGTTTTTTCAACTGATGGAGCCTATGTCGCCATAACTTCTTATAGTGCTTCAGGAAATACTGTTGTTGTTGAGAAGACATCAGTGGGTACCGACGGAAAAGAAGGGTTTACACTACCAAAAGGTGCAGTTGAGGTTTCTTTTGGAACAGACGCAAAAACGGTACTTTACATCCTTAGAGGAGAAAGTGGCGCTACAGGATATTCATACAACACAACGAAGGGAATA
>CAZZGJ010000051.1:0-1124 GCA_964654175.1 uncultured Candidatus Saccharibacteria bacterium | reverse complement strand
AGTTATTTTCAATTCCACTTCGAGATGTGCGTGTCCTCTGGGGAACCCCCACATACGTCTACACGACACCCACTGCTACTGCGGTTGGCTTTATCTACAAGATAGAAGGGAGCGGTCTTACGTATGTCACCGGAGGAGGGTATGGACTCATGGGACTTTCATACACTAATGGTATTGTTGTTTCAAAAATTGAAGGTAATGAAGTGGATTCATTCACTGTTCCTACAAAGGGTGAATCAATGTCATTCCCCATTTCTCTTATACCGGAAAAATGTGTGTACCAGAGAGAAACTTTTTTCTGTGCTACACCAAACACATCTATCGATACTCGGACATTCCCCGACAATTGGTACAAGGGGGTCATCTCCTACTCTGATATACTGTGGTCTATTGATACAACAACGGGGGATGCCTCAGTGCTCACAAACCTCCTCTCCGAGAGTGGTAGGGAAGTGGATGTTTCAAAAATTGGTATCGATGACGTAGGAAAGCGTATTTACTTTGTGAACAAAAACGACAATACCCTTTGGATGTTCGATATGACACTCTAGGGAGTCTCTTTATCCAACAAAAAAGCGAGCTTGTGCTCGCTTTTTTGTTGGATATATAAGATTTAATTACTTAACTTTAAGGCCTTTGTGGCGGACTATGTACTCCTGGGCAATTGCCATGAGGTTGCTGATTGTAAAGTAGAGGGCGATCGCTGCTGAAAGCGTGTACGCAGCAAAGAAAATAAGTACCGGCATCACATACCGCATCTGGAGTTGCATACTCCGTGCAAAGTCATCTTTGAAATTTGGTTCCGCGTTAGGGTCATGTGGCTTTGCAGGGGGGAGGGAGAGGTTTGTGTGAACAAACTGTGTTACGCCTGCAATAAACGCCAATACAACGCTTTTCTTTGTGATATCGAGGAAACCAAGAAAGATCATGTTTGCAAATTCTGGTGTTGGCACAAACGAATAGAGTAGTGCGGTATTTATATCAGGAAGTTTCACTCCACCGCCTTTCAAAACGGCAAAGTAAAGGGCGATGAAGATTGGAATCTGGATAAAGAGGAGAAGGACACTAGAAAATGGATTTACCTTTGCCTCACGGAAAACTTCCATAGTCTTCAACGCTTGTAC
>CAZZGJ010000050.1:0-4384 GCA_964654175.1 uncultured Candidatus Saccharibacteria bacterium | reverse complement strand
ATTTTTTATTTTTTGAAATCTCTTAGAGGGGGTGCGCCATATATCCTCTTTATTACTAGAAACTTCAAACCAAACACGTTAGACTGTATGCATGAAATATTTAGGAATAGATTACGGCTCTAAAAAGGTGGGGTTTGCTCAGTCAGACGATGAAGGCAGGTTGGCTTTTCCTCTTATGATTGCGCCAAATGACGCTTCTCTTATAAAAGACACCCTTGAACTTATCCGTGCGATGAAAATATCTGATGTCATCATAGGAGAAAGTGTAGACAGTAAAGGTAAACCAAACGCTATCGCTAAAGAAGCAAGGGCTTTCGCGGCGAAGATAGAAAATGCAGCTGACGTGCGTATTGCATTTGAAAAAGAATGGTATTCAACGGTTGAAGCACGTAAACAGCCAGGACAGGAAGGAAATCACGAGGTTGATGACCAAGCTGCTGCTATTGTTCTTCAGCGGTACCTTGATAAGGTAAACGGTCCAGGGACTGCCTCTGAAGAAATAGAAGAAGATGACGACGACGAGACAAGTGCTACAGAAAACTGGTAGTATACACATATGAATGCATTACCTGAAAATATAAATGGGGAACACGGTGAAGTCCCAACACAAAAACCTGAAGAAAAACTCTATGCAACAATAGATGACTTTCAAAAAATCGAGATATGTCTCGGGACGGTTATTTCTGTTGATGTCGTTGAGGGGGCGGATAAACTTTTTATTCTTCAAGTCGATTTAGGTGAGGAAACACCTCGGCAGATTCTTTCAGGTATTCGTGAGTACGTAACGGCAGATGACTTACTCGGTAAACAGTTTCCTTTTGTTACTAATCTTGCGCCACGAATGTTGCGTGGACATGAATCACAAGGGATGATTCTTGCGGGTAGTGCAGGGGATAAGTTTTCTTTGCTTGTTCCAACTAACCTTTTGCCAAATGGAACAAGACTTCGTTAATAAGGGGGTTGGGAGGATAGACAAATGGGTTGCATATGTAGCAACTCACGCATGGGTCCGCGTAGGTATTTTTTTTGTTGCGGTTTTGGAGACAACTATCTCGCCACTTCTTCCTGAGCTTGTGGTTGCAGCAGTTCTTACATATCGTAAAGATATTTCATGGAAGGTTTTGAGTGTTATATCGGCGCTTGGCTCAGCTACTGGAGCAGCTACGCTCTATCTTGCGGGGAGATACATATATAGAACACACCAAGTTTGGTTTGAGAATCTTTTTTCTTCCTCGGCGCTTACGCAATACACCGAGACACTTTTTACACATAATGCATTTGTGAGTATGTTTTTGGCGGCGTTTACCCCGCTCCCGGATAGAATCTTTGCGTTTCTTTCAGGGGTCTTTTCGCTCCCGTTTCTGGTGGTCGTGGCCGCCTTTTTTATGGGCCGACTTATTCGTGTTGGAATTGTCGCTTATTTCTCATATCATTTTGGCGATGAGGCGAGAGAGTTCATCCTGAAACATACAAAGTTTGTAACCGTTCTACTTTGTGCCCTTGTTGCTATCTACTTCATACTTAAAATGCAAGGTATACTTTAAAGCATGAAACATCATTTGTGCATTCATGACGAGTACATCACCTTTGACAGTGAAGTTATTCCGGTAGGCAAAATACTTATTGAGAAAAAAGTTACCGCAGCGATTTCAGAGGTGTTGGATATGATTGTGCCAAGGGTAGGGGCTGATGAGGTTGTTCTCTGCGGAGAAGGTGACGCTAAAAGAATGCTTGGGAGAAAGCTCGAGGATAGACTCGGCAGAAAAGTCTCGTATGAGTAGTCAGTTGTGCCTCGGAGTGGAATCGAACCACTATTAACGGCTTAGAAGTCCGCTGTTCTATCCATTGAACTACCAAGGCATGGATGGCTACATACTAGCAAAATAATTCGCTGATTGCATTAGTTTATTTTTGAGTGCTTACTAAGCGTACTCCCACCCTGCAGTCGTTTAAGAGTTTAGTTTTTTCAACACTCGTCGTTACGGATTTAATACAGTCGCTTTTTTCTAAGATATGCGTATTTATTTTATAGGTGAGGGCTTCAAGTGTGTCGTAGCTATTTTCGGTACAGAGTGTAATAATTGCTTCCCGTATTTTTCCGTAACAGAGTGTTTCGTTAAACACATCTTCTTTTGCGTATGTTTCGTTCAGTGCGCACGTAACCTCACTATTAATAAGAAACTCTTGTGGTGTAAGTTTCTCAAGTGGTAGTAGTCCGTGAGTTGCTTGTATACGTAAGTCTTTAATAAGTAATGTGTACATAAATCCTATTTCTATTTTTTAAGATTGGTAAAAAGTGGTTGGTACATATCGTCTTCTATGGCAATACGTAATTCATTTCTGTCGACCTTTTCACAAAATTGAACACCCGAGTCTGTGATAACTGCAAGGGGTTTTTGTTCATTACCTTCGCCCATGATGTACACGGCTGCGGTCGCTAAACTATCTGCGACATCAACACGTGAGACTTTAAACTTCCTGCCAAAGATATCTGGTTTTCCTCGGTAATCTTTTATACCTCTAAACCCGGCGTATCCAAGTGCT
Source organism: uncultured Candidatus Saccharibacteria bacterium (assembly GCA_964654175.1). Taxonomy (GTDB): domain Bacteria; phylum Patescibacteriota; class Minisyncoccia; order Phycocordibacterales; family UBA5272; genus UBA11704. The sequence goes on along the minus strand of CAZZGJ010000050.1, from coordinate 1,840 downwards.
ACACCCGTAACTCCTGCGCGTAAAGGAAGGGTCCGGCTGTCTGTAATGAGCACGCCTAGATTTTTTACTTTATAAAGCGAAAGAAGTTTCTTTCGTAGCATGTTTGCGGCGCGAAAACTGTTTTTAGGAAGAAGTATTAGCTTCCCGTCAGCATTTGATTCGTCGATTCCAGCTGCCGCCATAACCACACCATCTTTGATGGTAAGCCAAGCGTACTTTGTCGGAATTGCGATATCACTTTCGCGTTTGATGTATTCCTCTTTTGTTTTTATGGTTTCGACAGTCGCCGTTCTCTTTTCTGAGAGGGCGACTATCTTTGATGTGATTACGATCACACTATTTTCTTGTATGTGTGGAATATGACTTTTGGTAAAGGAAGCGAGAGGGTCTCCTTCTTTAAAAATAGTTGTTTTTACTGCGTGTACATTCATGAGAGGCTAATTAGGTAGATAATGAAAAAACCGCCTAAAGTAAGGCGGTTTTTTCACAAAGAGAAATAGCCTTACTTTAGCAAGTGGAGATAGAGGCTTTTGCGAAGCTTGACCAGGTTGTTGTGTAAGCATTTTGTAACATATGTGACAGTATAGCAGTTTTGGCATGCCTTGTGAAAAAAGAAAGAGTAATGTAGTATAGTAAGACTAAATAAGGGAGATTAGCTCAGTTGGTAGAGCAACTCGTTTACACCGAGAAGGTCAGAGGTTCGAGTCCTCTATCTCCCACAGATACAAAAAGAGCTCGCATATGCGAGCTCTTTTTGTTAGGATGCTAGTATGACTTTTCCTATTCTTTATGAAGATAAACACACACTTGTTATCGACAAGCCGGCAGGTGTGATGGTGCACCCCGATGACAGACAAGACGAAGCTACAATAGCTTCTTGGTTTGGCAGCTTATATGACATGCGCGGAGTGGGGGAGAAAGGGCGTGAGGGTATTGTTCATCGACTCGACCGTAACACAACGGGGGTGCTTTTGCTTGCAAAAGATAACATCGCGTTTACGACATTTAAAAAGCAATTCAAAGACCATACAACAAGAAAAGTCTACCGAGCGATTGTAGAGGGGAATATAAAAGATGATACAGGTATGATTTCAGCCCCGCTTGCGCGAGCTAAAAGCGACTTCAGGAGACGAACTATTGTGGATCTTTTCACAGGGGACGCCCGAGGTGAAGAACGGGAGGCAATTACGCGCTACAAGGTAATTGGAAGGTCAAAAACAGAAGATGGAAAAGATTACACGTACGTAGAGTGTTATCCTCTCACCGGACGGACACATCAAATTCGTGCGCACTTCAGAGGTATTAGGCATCCAATAATTGGAGATGACCTATATGGTTCTCGTTTGGGGAAGGATCTCGCTCCGCGCTCTATGCTTCATGCGTATTCTCTAACTATTGAAATTCCCGGAGAGACGGAGGGTAAAATTCAAAAAACCTTTACAAGTGAAGTGCCTAAAGACATGGAAACGGTCCTTAAAAAGTTAAACCTCAAGGCATCGCTGTAGCGGTTGCCTCCCTTAGGTTTTTGTGTTAGAATGGCCCCACTATAGATCAAGCGGATTTCTCAGAATTTTATTATGAAAACAACGATTATATTATCACCTGTGGACATAGAAGCTCGTAAAGGGCTTGATTTCTCTTCTGGAGACGTTGTTCGTGTGTGGAATAAGATTAAGGAAGCGGATGGAAAAACTCGTCTTCAAGCCTTTGAAGGAATGGTACTTGCTCGTAAGCATGGTACTGAAATGGGTGCTACCTTCACTGTTCGTCGTGTTGCTTCTGGTGTAGGAGTTGAGCGTGTATTCCCTCTTTACTCTGTGATGATTGATAAGATTGAAAT
>CAZZGJ010000049.1:3679-4427 GCA_964654175.1 uncultured Candidatus Saccharibacteria bacterium | reverse complement strand
CTAAATAACCAGCCCGCAAACCTAACCCACGCGGAATATAAATCGGGTTCAACCGGACGATTGAAATACATCGCCCACTTTATCAAGTTCTCGAAGTGGTTCGAGGACTTGTAGAGATTGAACATTCACAAGGAGATCACTATGAACATTCTCGTAGGCGCAACAGTCGGCGCTGTAGCAGTCGCACTCTTCTCGATGTTTCTTCTTCGTTTCCTGAGAGGGATAATGGTGGGAGAAGACTTTCATCGCACACCCGGAGACGGGACAGTACTTCCTATTTCATACTGGGGGTGGGTTACCCGTATGACATTTTATGGGGCCGTTGCTGGAAGTTTATTCGGACTCACACTCTAGTTAAAGAAGGGCAAAGACTACCGAACCGCACAGCAATGTGCGGTTTTATTTTTACCGTATATCTACAATCCTCAATCTCAGCTCGGTCTTCCCTGCAAAGTAGCTCTTTTCAAGATGAGCAAGAAGTGTGTGCGGTTTTGCAGCTTTTTCTTCTGTTTCACTTTTAGTAAAAAATTGAATGGCTTTTATTTTCCCACCCTTAGATGTCGGGTAGATAATTTCTAAGTGCTCGTTTTTCTTTCCGAATCGTTTAGTGGCTAGCGGTGTTATATTTCCAAAACTAAATACAGGCTTTGGGTTCCCCTCTCCAAATGGCGCAAGCAGTTCAATTGCTTTATAAGTAACCTCATGCACATCATCCATCTGTAAATCTGCATCAATAGCAATCTCTTGG
>CAZZGJ010000049.1:2421-3649 GCA_964654175.1 uncultured Candidatus Saccharibacteria bacterium | reverse complement strand
TTCTTTTACCACGACATGCTTTAAGGCAACATTTAACGCATCTGATAAACGTGGAACATTTTCTACAGTGAGAGCAAACCCCCCAGCTCCCTCGTGTCCACCCCAGTGAGTTAGCACGTCGTGCCCCACACGCGCCATGAGTTCTACGACATGCACATCCCCTAAAGATCTACATGAGCCCTTTACCGAAGATTTATCGTCGCCCTGCCCCCATACAAATGTAGGCTTTCCAGTTTCATCGATAATGTTTTGAGCAATAAGCCCAAGTATTCCAGGACCCCAACTCATATCCCCTACAACGATTACATCATTTTGATAAACCGCATGATCAAATGAAAGTGTAGAAATAATATCCTTCACGCCTGCTTTACGTTCTGTGTTTAAAAGCTCAAGGTCTCGCGCATAGCTTTCAGCTTTCGCAGAGTTGCGTTCATATAACATATGATGCGCCTGAATCGGTGTACCCATACGAGATGCAGCATTGATGCGGGGCGCAATAGTAAAAGCGATATCACCCTCGGTCAGATAATCCTTTCGCATGCGCTGTTCGTTAAAAATATGTAAAAGTCCTGGGCGTTTAGTTTTTCTGAGCACCTTAAGTCCAAAGTGAGCGAGTGCACGATTTTCTTTTTGAAGCGGCACCATATCCGCAATCGTAGAAATACCTACAAGGTCAAGCATCCACTTCTCCCAACCGGTAGGTAAAGCCTTTACTGTTTCAAACACACTATCGTGTACATTTTCTGTTCGTAGTCTCGAAAGCACTGCACATGCAAGTTTCCATGCCACAGCACATCCACACAGCATGTCATCATGATATGTGCAGGCATTTTGCTTGGAATTAATGACAGCAACCGCATCTGGCACAGCTTGTCCCCCATCTTCAGTATTAATTGGTAAATGGTGATCAGTCACGATGAAGTCAACACCTACAGATTTTGCATAGGCAATTTCTTCAATATTTGTAATCGCAAGATCAACCGTAATAATAAGCGTTACCCCCTCTGCTATTAGTTTAACTATCGCATGAACGTGTACACCATATCCTTCGTTGTGGCGCTGTGGCACATAAATACCCACCGGATAACCAATGCCATCAAAAAATTCACGTAGAAGTACCCCACCTGGAATACCGTCGCAATCGTAATCGCTGTATATACAAATCTTTTCGTTGCGGGGGAAAGCCGGGTACCCCCGGGTGGGCCCCCCGTTTGATAGCAATATAACC
>CAZZGJ010000049.1:1734-2411 GCA_964654175.1 uncultured Candidatus Saccharibacteria bacterium | reverse complement strand
GACTAGCGGCATCATGCCAAGTGTCAAGGAAAGTTTCATACGAAGGATTTAAAAAATCCATCATAGCTTTTTCCTCTACTCCCCTTTTTTCTAAAAGTGTTCTTGTGAGCGGGTGAAGGTGTTCCAAAAAATGTTGCGAATCAAAAGAGGTGGCCATGTAGGGAGAGTATAGCAAAAATACCTTACTGATATTTTTCTAGCATTCCTTTCACAAAATCTGCCACAGAATAACCAGAGGCTTCTAATTGTGCTGGTATAAGACTCGTCTTTGTCATTCCAGGAACTGTGTTTATTTCTAACACCACAATCTCACCCCCATCCGTCAAAATCATATCCGTACGAGAAATGTCTCCACACCCGCAAACTGTATGCACACGGAGAGCAAGCTCTTGAACCCTTTTCGTAACTTCATCACCAATTTCCGCGGGAGTTATTTCTTTACTTCCCCCTACTGTATATTTCGCTTCGTAATCAAATATCTCCCCTTTAGTAAGAATTACTTCTGTCGGCACGAGCGCCATTGTTTTACCTTCAGTCTCTACAACTCCACATGTTAACTCTCGCCCTGCAACAAAAGATTGCACGAGCATTGCGCCGTATATAGGAACACTTTCTTCTAGAGCCTTTCTGAGTTCAAAGTCGTTCTTTACTTTAAACAAAGAGATACTAGACCCTTC
>CAZZGJ010000049.1:0-1705 GCA_964654175.1 uncultured Candidatus Saccharibacteria bacterium | reverse complement strand
ACAAATACAGGAAACGTAACATGTACATGTTCTATGTCTGAGAGCTTACGAACAACAGTAGATTCCGTTGTTGCAATATTATTATCTACAAGCTGTTTCTCAGTTCTATATTTATCAATAGTTAGCCTCATTGAATCCGATGAAGATCCGATACAAGAAACATCATTTACTTCTAAGAGAGCAACCAACTCTCCGTCTTCTCCAAAAGTTCCATGGACCACCTGAAAAACTAAAGCGTTATTCATTCTAAGTAACTGAACACCTTCGGCTTGCGACATTGTTATATCTTTATGCACCCATGTAGAATCTTGGTTTATCAGAATAGACTCATACGCAACCCCTTCTCGACCCAAGGATTCCATGACATTTTCCCCAGTAGAAATTGAAACCTCTCTTTCTCTTCCTGGACCTCCGTATACAATAAAAAGATTCTTCATGTGTAAGCACAGTATATACCATATATACCAGCAGGTATATTCCTTTACCTATCTGGTAGCGTACGTAAAGGACAAATACACAACCTCTTACAGCATAATGTCTTTTATACCTTTACCTTGAACTGTTTTCGAATTTCCTTCACCTGCTCCTCATTTTTCTGCTCCATTTCTTCTTTTCCTGCTTCCCCTAGCGCTTTTAGCTCTTCAATTGACATCTTAACAAGCTCTTTTGCGCGACTATCTAAGTAATCTTCTGTATTTTTCTCAGGATTTTCAAGCACTTCATCAAATAACGCATGCAAAACATACCCGATTTTTGGTCCAGGCGATACCTCCGTAACGTCCATGATACGTTTCCCGTCTGTTTTTAGCATTTTAAGTGAGATTGGATCCTTGAGCGCCTGTTCTACCATTGACTGATACATTCGTAGTCTGTATGGCTCTTCTTTTGGTCTCCCCGTCCCTACGCGGTCACAAATACGAAGATCTATCAGGTCCCAGATGTTTTCTTTGCCAACATTGGTTATTAGGCGCCTCACCGCAGAAATAGTTATTTGTTCAGTATCTGAGAAAAACATATGCCAGCGCACAAACATAGATACTCTGTCGGTCAATTCCTTTGGGAACTTTAGTCGCTCCATGATTTCACGTGTAACGCGTCCGCCTACCACGTCATGCCCGTAAAACGTAATCACGTTCTTCTCTTTTGAGAAACGCTTTGTTTCAGGCTTTGAAATATCATGGAAAATAGCAGAAAGTCTCACGTGTAGTGGCCATTTTTTGTCTGCGGCGTGCTGAAGCGTACGAAGGTTATGCCCCCATACATCAAACATATGCGCTTGGTTCTGTATAACCCCTATTCCACGCTCAAGTTCTGGAACCACATGCCGCAAATGCCCTGTTTCTTTCATAAGAATCAGTCCGCGGTCATAATGAGCTTGATAAACTCGTCACGTACCCTTTCACGTGAAATGCTATTAAGTAGATAAGCGTTTTTCTCAATGCTTTCACGTGTAACGCTGTCTAAATCAAAATCAAGCTGTGAAGCAAGTCTGACTCCTCGCATAAGACGTAAAGCATCCTCTGTAAACCTAATATCAGGATTACCAACTGCTTTAATAAGCTTATTTTCTATGTCTTTTTGACCATCATATGGATCAACAACCTCACCTGTTACCGGATTGTAAGCTATAGCGTTACACGTGAAATCACGACGTTTCAAGTCATCATGTATATCCTGGCTCCATGAAACAGTATCTGGATGCCTA
>CAZZGJ010000048.1:0-4669 GCA_964654175.1 uncultured Candidatus Saccharibacteria bacterium | reverse complement strand
TTGATAACATTTTCCGATTCACTCAGGCTGGTTCTGAGCTTTCAGCGCTTCTTGGGCGTATGCCGTCAGCGGTAGGATATCAGCCAACGCTCGCAACAGAAATGGGACAACTTCAGGAACGTATTACTTCAACAAAGAAGGGTTCTATTACTTCTATTCAGGCTGTGTATGTACCGGCGGACGACTTAACTGACCCGGCTCCTGCTACGACGTTTTCTCACTTGGACTCAACAGTATCACTCTCTCGTCCACTTTCTGAACTTGGTATTTATCCAGCGGTAGATCCACTCGACTCATCATCAACTATCTTGTCTCCAGAAATTGTAGGACAGGAGCATTACGATGTTGTACGTGGTGTACAAAAAGTACTTCAGCGTTACAAGGATCTTCAGGATATTATCGCTATCCTTGGTATGGATGAACTTTCAGATGAAGATAAGAAAGTAGTAGGACGTGCGCGTCGTATTCAGAAGTTCCTCTCACAGCCATTCTTCGTAGCGGAGCAGTTTACAGGTGCTAAGGGAGTGTATGTTCGTCTCGAAGACACTATCAGAAGTTTCAAGGAAATTCTTGAAGGAAAGCACGATGCTGTTCCAGAGTCTCACTTCTACATGAAGGGCTCAATTGATGAAGTGCTAGCTCATGGTCAAACAAAGTAACAACGTATGATTAAACTTCGTGTAGTAACTCCAGATGCAGTCGTTATCGACGAAATAGTTGATAACGTGAGCGTGCCAACAACCACAGGTATGATTACTGTGCTTAATAAGCACGTGCCTTTGGTGTCTACCATTAAGTCTGGAGAAATGACTGTACGAAAAGGGGAGACGGGTGTCGGGTATGCTGTATTTAAAGGGGTGGTAAACGTACGACCTCATGATAAAGGCTTGACTGAAGTGGTGGTGCTCCTTGAGTCGTCTGACAAAGTTGATGAACTTGATGAAGCAATTGCAAAAGAAGCACTCTCTCGTGCTGAGGAAGTGAAAAAACAAAAAGAAGAATCACTTGAGTTTGCTCAAAAACAAACAATAATCGAACGAGAGCTAAACCGTGTCAAGCTCGCGAGGGAGTATAAAAGATAAAACAAAAGCGGCTACCTGAGCCGCTTTTGTTTTATACCAAGATAAATAACGCTACCAGTGCGAGTAGTATTCTGTAATACCCAAATATCGCAAACGAACGTGTCTTAATGTAGTCGAGGAATATTTTGATCACAAATAACGCTACTACAAACGCCGTTCCCATACCAACAAGAAGTGGAACAATATTAGTTGCTTGAGTAACCACTTCAGGATGTTTATATATAGAGTAAAGGGTTGCGGCACACATTGTTGGAACCGCGAGTAAGAACGTAAACTCAGTAAGTGCTTTACGTTCAAGTTTCATATACATACCTCCCACAATCATTGCGCCCGACCTAGAAACACCAGGAATAATAGCAAGAGACTGGCAGACACCCAACAGGAACGCCTCTTTGTATCCAATATGTGAACGAACACCGATTTCTTTTATTTGAACCTGATACCAGTTTTCGGTAAGGATAATAAAAATACCACCCAAGAAAAGAGTGCTAATTACAAGAAGTGGGCTACCAAGCAGTGTTTGTATATGCGAAAAAATAAAATATCCGACGAGGCCTGTTGGAATAAATGCGACGAACAGTTTTTTGATAATGTCTATATTCCAAAGTCTTGACCAGAACATAATAATCACAGCCAAAATGGCTCCTACCTGTATTGCAATATCAAATGTTGCCAAGTAGTTGCTTTGAGTAATTCCTAGTAGTTCTTGAGTGAGTACCAAGTGCCCAGTTGAAGATACTGGTAGAAATTCAGTGAGTCCTTCAACAATACCTAAAATAAATGCGTGGATAGATGTCATATGGATCAAGTGTAACATGTTACACTTTACTTAATTATGCGCTTATCGCACATCACTCTTCACGGTTTTAAATCGTTTGCAAAGAAGACAACACTTGATGTAACACATCAAGTTACTGGGGTTGTTGGTCCAAACGGTTCCGGAAAATCAAACGTCGCAGAGGCGATACGTTTTGTGCTCGGCGAACAGTCAATGAAGAGCATGCGTGGTAAGTTAGGAAGCGACCTTATCTTTAAGGGCTCAAACACACTGGCCCCAATGTCTCGAGCTAGTGTCACGATGGTAATTGATAACAAAGATCATGCACATATTGATAGCACTCATGCAAGTGACAGTCTTGCTCCATATTTAGTCTATGATGAGCTCACATTATCTCGAACAATCTACGCAGATGGTACGAGTGAATATAACCTTAATGATGCCAAAGTTCGCCTTAAAGACGTACAGGAGTTACTTTCTTTTGCAGGTATTGGTGCGAGCGCTCATACGATCATCAACCAAGGTGAAGCAGACAGAATTCTACTTTCATCTCCTAAAGAACGTAAAGAAGCTCTAGAAGACGCGCTTGGTCTTCGCGTCTATCATATGCGATTAACTGAGAGTAAGCGTAAGCTTGAGAAGGTAAAAACCCATCTACATGAAGTGGATCTTCTTCGCAAAGAAATCGCACCACACCTCACACATCTTAAACGACAGGTTGAGAAGCTTGAGTCAAAAGAAAAAGAGAGGCAATTACTTTCTCAGTTGATGCTTGTATATCTTGCGCGAGAGGAAAAGAGTTTACACGAAGCCGAAGCTCGTATTCGTGAAGCCGGTGCTTCTGTGTCACTTGGTCTTATTGCACAATCGATTGAACGAGAGTTGTACGCACATGCTAACCAAACAGTACAGGAGGTTCCTCGTGGCTATCATGAAAAACAAACACTGCAAGCTGAAATAAAAGCTGTCTCACTTCGTCGTGACGAACTTACCAAGACACTTGGAAGACTTGAAGCTGAAAAAGCTCATCTCGAAAGAGAGCTTACAAAAGCCGAAACGGTACGAGAAGTGCGTATTCCTGAGAATACATTAAGTGAGGTATATGACGGGATGAAAACAACGCTTGGAAATATTCGTATAGCGTTATCACAGTCTCATTTCGAAATTGTCGATAAAGGACTTTCGACACTACAGGAACAAGCAGCTAGTTTCTTCCAGCAGTTTTCTACATCAGGCACAAAAGAATATAAAGAAAAACTATCTCGTGAAATTAATGAATTCTCAGCAGTAATTACAGAGCATGAAGCAAAAGCAGACGCTCTCAATAAAGAGATCACCGCACTACAAGAAAAACTTCAACAAGTAGACACAGATACACAAGACGCGTTACTTTCTCGCCACGAAGAAGAAAAGAAACGACTTATGCTCGAAAGTAAACTTCGCGAACTCCAAAGTACGATCGCACTTCGAAAACAAGAAGAAGGGGAAGTGGCTTTGCGAAAGAATCATTTCGAGGCGCTTTTGGCTGAAGGTGTAGTTATTGTTGGACGAGAAATACTTGCATATAAAGAACACAAGGGCGCTGACCATCACATGGTGACACCGATGCATGACCTCCTGCGTGCCATCGAGCGTTCTAAGCTTCGTATTGAAGAAGCTGGTATTCCAAACGCCGCAGAGGTCATAAAAGAGTACAAAGAGACAACAGAACGAGACGAGTATCTTACTCGAGAGTTAACTGATATTAAACAAAGCGAGGAAAAGTTGCTTATGCTTATAGATGAGCTTACCAAGCAGCTTAAAGAGCGTTTTGTTCAGGGCGTGCTTAAAGTCTCCGAGAACTTTACTACCTTTTTCTCAGAAATTTTTGACGGTGGTAAAGCTAAGCTACTTCTTGTGGATGTTATTAAACTCGATGAAGATGGAAATGAAATAAAAGAACAAGGAGTAGACATTGAAGTAAAGTTACCAAGTAAAAAAATCCAGGAGCTTGCAATGTTTTCAGGCGGAGAACGTGCTCTTGTGTCTATTGCTCTCCTGTTTGCAATGTCATCGCTTACTCCTCCACCGTTTATGGTGCTTGATGAAACTGATGCGCCTCTTGATGAACATAACGCGCGTAAGTATGGGTCCATGCTCGCGCGTCTCGCAGAAAAAAGTAAGTTGCTTGTGATTACTCATAATCGCGAGACAATGAATCATTGTGACATGTTATATGGTGTAACTCTTGGTGCCGAGGGAACAAGTAAACTACTTTCGATACATTTTAAAGACGTTGCAAAAACTGCGTAAGAATAGGAAGTAGAAAATCCGCCTGGCGGGGCGGACTTCGTGGGTGGCCGATTGGGTGCTCAGCCGAAGGTGTAGTCGGATTCAGTAATCCACAGACTCAGCTCATCTTTGAGGGGGGTAGTTCTGTCGTGATACAGCTGATGAAACTTTGCCCGTGCCGTCTCATCACCCAATTCCTGTTGTCTGTCAGGATGCGGATTGAGACTTTTCTTTCGAAGTTGTCTCCCGGACCATGTACTGTTTGCATGATCTCAGTGTGACCGGGGCGTCCGTCTTCTTCGGATACCTGGTCAAAGTACGCCCTGATCAAAGCCAGGAGTCTCCTCCCCGTCTTCAGATCAATTGACGGCGCGATATGAACGGAAACGTGCACCATAGGTTCTCCAGTGTGGTTGTGGTTTGTCACCCTGCAACAGATTTGCCCAATGGTCCAGTGCCCGTTGCCGCCGATGTTTAGCAATTGGATTTTTTTCCCCAAGGGGGTGTAAGCCTTGTGCAGGAAATCAATGAGCTTCTG
>CAZZGJ010000047.1:0-4762 GCA_964654175.1 uncultured Candidatus Saccharibacteria bacterium | reverse complement strand
TACAGGGTGTGCAAGACACTGCTACAAAATTGCAGTCAATGTTGCAGGGTACGACAGGGAAAATACTTACTCCGGGCACCACTGTAAACAATCCAGAAACCGCCGCGCTTAAATTCTTAAGTGGTGAAAAACCTGCACAAACAGAGGCGCAAGTTCAGGAACAGGGATTCCTTGGATCTATCCGTGACAAAACAAAGAGTTTCTTCGGAGGAAGACAGGATCAAATTGATAATGCGTACAATCAATTTGGTGTAAACGACGCACGTACTGAGCTTGCTAAAACACAAGAAGCAAAAGCACAACGAAACGTACGACTCCGTGAAGACTTAAAATCACTTGAAACAAGTGCAAGCGAGCGTGGTGTTGCACGTGAATTTGCTGTCGACCGGCGCAACCAAATCAATAGTGAAGCATACTTTGATCTTGCAAATATTTCTATTGTTGAGTCAGCACAGCTTGGTAATCTTGAACAGGCACGCACCGATGCAAAGGCTCTTATTGACGAGCAGTACTCATCGTATGAAGCAGAGATTGCACAGTACGAATCAGAACTAGCGTACCTTGCACCAACACTCTCAGCTGAACAAAAACAGCAAGCTGAAATTGTGCAGTTCCAACTTGACCAGTACAAGCAGCAACTACAAGACAAGAAAGATGAAGAGGCGGCTAAGTACGATTACCTTGCAGAAGCTGCAAAGAATGGTGCGCCAAATAGTGTCACTGAAGCAATACTTAGTGCCACTACACGTGATGAAGCTGCACGCCTTGCAGCGCCATACATCGGTGCACTTGATCGTGCTAACACCTACTCACTTATTAATGACCGTGCAAATAGTGGCAATGGAAAAGGTGACTCAGCATTTGTAGAACTCACCGCAGAAGATAAGAAAACACTTATTGGCCAAGGATTTACACAATCTGAAATTAATGATATCCCACAAATTGTAGGAGAGTTTGGTGTACAGGCACTTCTTGATGAGTACGCTAATGATCCAAAGAAATTGAAAGCAGTTACCACAATTTACAATGATCCTATTAAACAACAATTCCTTACGCCTGAGTTCTTGAAGTCTACTTTTGGTGCAAGTTCAGTTGATGAGATGGCTAAAGCAATGGGCAAAACAAGAGATGATTACAGAAAATATTTCTCTTCAGCATCCACAGAAGAGGCTGCGATTAAAAAAGATTTTCAAAATTATATAAACACTACACTCGTACCACTTATTGAGCAATATCGTGCTTCAGGATTTTCTGACAAAGACATACTAGCAATGATGAAATAAACGTATATGGGAGCGCTCTACGATAAAATCAAAACAAAATCGGGTAGCGCAACTACCACAGGTACTTCTACTGGTGGCAGTCTTTATGAGCGCATCAAAAACAAACAGGCAGGAGTAGGGAAGACTGAATTTGATACACGTCCGTTTGAGCAGCGTCTTAATCCTCCAAAGCCGGTACCTACCGCACCTCGTCCAGAGAGTGTTTCATCGTACTCAAAAATTGCACCAAAGAACTTTGGTTTAGGCGAAGCACCAAAGGCAGTCTTTGGTATACCCTCACGGACACCAAGCGTATCTGTAGGAACCACCGCACAGTCAACAGCACAAGACACTGTTGCTAATCCAATCAGTGTTACTAAAGGTGTGCTTGAAGGAACGAAAGCAGTTGGACGTTTTGCACAAGAAATCCCACGTGGGATTGCAGGAACAGCCGCACAAGGCGCAGCGTACGCAGCAGGTGTTCCTCAAGAAAACGTATCACTTGATCCAACCAAGATGGGGCCACTCGGCACCGCACTTCTTGGTAAAGATAAAATTGAACCTGCCAAAGAGGGGTCTGCACTTCTTGCGCTTATCCCCGGAGTTAGTGATGAGACAGCAAAGAAGTTTGGACCGGGCGCGTATGCGCTTCTTACCATCTCTGACTTCCTCACCGGTCCGGGTAAAAAGAAAGCTGCAATTGAAACCGTAAAAACACTGAACGACGTGAAAGGCGCTCGACGCTTTCTTAAGGAAGCAGGTATTGCTGATGATGTTATTACTGAACTGAAGCTCGACGTGAAAGCAGTTGCTGCGAAGACCGATGCACAAGCTGAGGCAATCTTTAGAGAAGCAATTGAGGCAACGGGGAAGAAGACACCAGTGCCAAAATCAACAGGCAAGGTCGAAGAGGTTGATACTGAGTTTGCAGATCCTGTTACACGATTTTCTATAGAACCGGGCAAGACAGTACTTACCCCTGACCAAGCGGCCAACATAAGTAAGACAAGTGTGTTTCATGGAACAGGAGGTGATAGCGCTCTCAAGATTCTCAAGGATGGTAAAATCTTGGCCAAGAGGTCAAATCTTGATTCTGCAGGAGAAAAGGTCGTCTCGTTGTCAAGAAACAAAAATGCTTCAGCATCATATGGTGATATTGTTTTTGAATTTGATAACAGCAAATTTAAATCTCTTAAAGATGCTCCTGCTGGGGTTGTTAAGGGAGACACCTTTGATGGTTTTGAAGTTAGGGCTTATGAAGATATCCCACTGAGTAGTATTAAAAAAGTTCATATCATTGCAGATTCAAGACAAGGGGACATGTTTGGGTTAGATTTTCCTGTCACACAGCTCGGTCGCCAAGGTAGAGATACGGTTGTAAATCAAATTGGGACGTATCGAGATATCGTCGAAGCATATAAAAATGCCGGTATTGATGTAGTTATTCACTCTCCTAAAAAAACACCACAACTCCCCGCCCTCCCTAAACTCCCCCAAGAAACAATCCGCGCACTTGAAAAGCCACAGGTTGATAACACTATCAACGAGGCTATTATGACACGGTATAAAGATTCAGTTTCACGTACGCCTGTTGAAAATTCAAAGCTTGCAAAAGCAGCACTTACAAAGTCAAAGGATGGCACAATGCAACTTAGTTCAGAAATTCTTACACCAATCTCATCAAGACTTGGACGTTTTTCCACTGAACTTAAAAGTGGATTACGTGAGTACGAGTCATTAGCACTTCAACGTATAAAAAGAGACACGAATGCTGTCGAGCCGCTACTTCGTAAAATGATGGCACTACCTCCTGAAGATTTTAAATTGCTTGATATTGCTATGAAGAATGGCGACATGGAAGTTGTTGGCGCCCTTGCAAAACGACATGGCATTACTGATGATATTGATGAGTTTAGATTGGTTTGGGACGACCTTTTCCAAAGAGCAAAAGAGGTTGGCATGGAAATAAACTATCGTAAAAATGCTTTTCCAAGACTTATCAAAAATCCGGACGGGTACATGGCGTATCTGCGGGGTAAAGAAGATTGGAATACAATCAATCAGTTGATCCGGGCTGAGGCTGATAAGCGTGGACTATTTGTAAACCAACTCTCCAATGAAGAAAAAGCTGAGATTGTAAATAACTTTGTCCGTGGATACGGGGACAAGACTGTTTTATCAGCTCCATCACCAACAAAAGCACGAACAATTGAGGTGCTTGATGAAAACCTTAACCAGTTTTACGAGGACACTCCAACAGCAATCGTCAATTACATAACTCGAATGAACGACGAGATTGAAGGGCGGAGATTCTTTGGGAAAAATCTTGAAGCATTTGATGCAAATACTGACCTAGAAAGTAACGTAGGCGCACTAATTTTAAAGGGACTTGCTTCTGGTGATATTAAACCCGGTCAAGTTGATGAGATCTCAAACATAATTAGGTCACGGTTTAAGCGTGGGAAAATGAATGGTGGGTTACAGACATACAGAAATGCAGAACTTGTTTCAACAATGGGTAGTATTACTTCAGCGGTTACACAAGGCACAGATATCGTATGGACTCTGTTTGAGAATGGTTGGTATCAGTCAGGGAAAGCTGCACTTGGCACCAAGAAGATTACACGTGAGATGCTTGGTATTGATAACCACATCATGTATGAGTTTAACGAAAAAGGTTTTGGTAAACAAATGGTTGATGGGGTGTTCAAGTACACAGGTATGAATCGTATTATTAAATTCTTCCAAGACACGTTCCTTACTGCAAAATTAGGTAAATGGGAATCCTTAGCTAAAACAGACGAGGCAGCACTTCGTGACGATCTACTTTCAGTAATTCTACCAAACCGTGTTGATGATGCAGTTGATGCAATTAAAAATGGGACAGTCAATGAAGACTTAAAGATTGCACTTACGGGGAAACTATTAGATTACCAACCTCTAACAAAATCAGAGTTTCCTCAGAAGTACCTAGATCTTCCAAATGGGAGGATCTTCTGGATGCTCAAGTCCTTTACATTAAAGCAATATGACATTTTTAGAACAAAAGCAATTGATGACATTACAAAAGGTGCACAAACAGGCGATGTAAAGCTTGCGGCAAAAGGGGCAAAGAATCTTATATATTTGTCTGTGCTTTTTATGGCAGCAAATGCTACAGGGGATGAAGTGAAAGACCTGCTAATGAACAGAGATACCCCATTGTCAGACCGTCTTGTTGATAACCTATGGAGACTTATTGGGGCATCCAAATTTGATGTGTATCAAGCAAAAGAACAGGGTGTAGGAATGGCACTTGTTAAGAAAATACTTCCACCTGTCAGTATCGCTGACTCTGTAGGAAGAGATGTTATTAACACAGTGACAGATAAGGAATATGAAAAAGGGCCACTAAAGGGGGATGACTACAAACTAGAGTCAACACAACGCATACCTATTGTAGGTAAACCATACTACTGGTGGTTTGGACGAGGCGATCAGAAAGAAGAATACAAAGAAGG
>CAZZGJ010000046.1:0-4831 GCA_964654175.1 uncultured Candidatus Saccharibacteria bacterium | reverse complement strand
TTGGGGTTTTCATCCGGAAATGTGGACCAAATTCGGAAATGGAAAAATTTGGAGTGTGGGTCGTGCGACTTCACATAACGGAGTGCTGTGGATTAAAGATATTGAAAACCCTATCTTGCCAAAGAAGACCACCTCAGGAATTGTACGAATTATAGCTCGCTATGTTAAAAAAGCGGCGCCCCGTTTACTTAAAAATGCATACGGGTCAGCTAGTCCTTTTTTGTTGTCGATAGATGGAACCGATCACTTATTCACTCATGATTCTGGTGCCGGTTATCGGCTCTCAATCTCTCATTATGTGCGAGAGAAAAAGGAAAACTGGGTGGTTGTAGAACATGGAGTGCTTGAGTCAGGGAAAACAGATTGGGATGCTTATTTTCAGGCCGACCCATTTATTTTGAAATTATGAACAGCGAGTGGAACGAAAAGTATTCAGTTGCATCCGGAGAAATTACCAATCGGTTGCGGAACCTATCTCAAGTAGCGCAAGAGGCGACCTTGAGCACAGTATTGGCTCTAAATATTAAAAATCCAAAGGTACTAGAAATTGGGGGTGGCACGGGTCAGCATAGTGTTGCCCTAGCACGGTGTTCTCCTGAGGGGGAGTTTGTGGCTACAGATAGTTCCGAATCTGCGATTGCAGAAACACGAGCACTTGCTTACGCTGCAGATGTTCAGGTAAAAAGTTGCGTCGCTGACATTCTGCAGCTGCCATTCGATGACTCCAAATTCGATGTGGTTTTTGGTGACCATGTCATAGCGCACGTACCAAATATTGAGCTAGCTCTACATGAATGCTTTCGTGTTGTTAAGCCAGGCGGTTATCTCGTTATTAATGCTAGCAATGCATTACGTCCAGATGGATGGAAGCTCTACCATGCGCTTACACCTATGCCATATTTATGGCGAGACTTTTTCCCTTGGAAACTACACTCCTTGGTAACGGGTGCTGGGTTCAGCGTAATAAAGAGCTATGGAAGTACTATTTACTTAGATAGAGGAATAAAGAAAACCTAATAACAGTGATACTCTCGCTCCGTTAAAAAAACAGAGCCGATTGCTCGTGTTTAAAAGACATATTTTTTCTCTACTTGAACGTGTGGTACCACCATTCATGTTGGTTGAGTACGGTGTCGTGGCAAGAAAAAAAATATGAATATAGTCTATGTAGCAAACGTGCGCATTCCGACCTATCGAGCACATGGCATACAAATTACGAAAATGTGTGAGGAGTTTGCGCGACTAGGAAATACAGAGACATTAGTAGTACCTGCAAAACGCCATACCATTAGTGGTACGAACGATTTATTTGAGGTGTATGGTCTAGAAAGGATATTTACCTGTCGTCATATTCCATCACTCGACTTACTTAGTAGTACACATCGATTTGGCAGAATCTACTTCAGGACAGACTTTGTGTCTTTCTTGTCAGGGTTGTGGAACATGAGGAAAGAGATTCGAGATAGCGTCATCTATGTGAGAGATCCGTTGCTTGCTCTTCCGTTTTGGGGAAGAGGGAACACCATTGTTGCTGAAGTGCATGAAATTCCTCGGAGAAAGCGTTTGTATGTACATCTACTTAAACTCGCACATTACATTGTAGTGCTCACGAATCCAGGAAAACAAGACTTGATCTCCGAAGGGGTAGTTGAAGATAGGATTATCGTCGCAGCTGATGGCGTGGATGTGAGTCAATTTACACCAACTGAAACAAAGAGCGAGGCCCGTGCGCGACTAGAGCTCCCTCTAAATCATAGGATTGTAATGTACATGGGTAGATTGGATGGATGGAAGGGTGTAGATACGTTACTCGAGGCATCACCCCTCCTTGAGGTGGGTACGAAATTGGTAATTATTGGAGGAGAAGTGCGCGAAGTTCAAGAGCTCTCCAAAAGATACCCGCATGTTCACTTTCTCGGTAATCGACCGTATATCGAACTTAAAAATAACCAAATAGCAGCAGACGTACTTATTCTTCCAAATACTGCAAAGCACATTACCTCCGCAAGACACACTTCTCCACTTAAATTATTTAGTTATATGGTGAGTGGAGTTCCGATTGTTGCTTCTGATTTGCCCTCATTGCGCGACATTATTGACGAATCCTCCGCAGAAATTGTTACTGCTGATGACGTACATGCGCTCGCCAAGGGCATTCATAATACTTTTAAACATCCTGAACGCGGAGTTGCGCGGGCACGCGTAGCACTCGAACGAGTTCATGCATACACTTGGGAAAAGCGAGCAAAGAAAATTCTTCAGCGTATAGTGGAGTAGTCTATGCACAAACTAACTCGCCCGCGCATACGTGCTTTCCTTAGTAAGTATAAAACTAAGGACTTAGTCCTTGATGTTGGGTCAGGTGGCGCTGATCAGCAGGTATTTTTTCCGAATAGAACCACTATTGATGTAGATCCGGCGCGAAATCCAGAGATAGTTGGTGACGCTCAGGATATGCCATTTGGTGACGCTACATATAGTACGATTTTATGCACGGAAGTGTTGGAGCATATTCCTAACCCACAAAAGGCAATCGATGAAATGTATCGGGTGCTCCGTCCTGGAGGAGTGCTCATACTCACTACACGTTTTCTGTTTCCGATACATGATGCGCCTGGAGACTATTGGCGGTTTACACCGTACAGCCTAAAAGTCTTATTTACTGATTGGGAAATTATAGAAGAAGAATCAGAATCTGATGCATTTTATACAGTAGCGGTACTTCTGCAACGCATAGTATTTCAAACTGATCTACGAGGAGGGAAGCTCACAAAAGCATTGCTACTCGCCTTAAGTTATATTTTTTCTCACTTAGATTGGCTGCTCCTTAAACGGTATGGCGATATAGGGCGCACAGACATTGTTCCGGTGCTTATGAGTTCCGGTGTGTATATTGCCTGCAAAAAACCAAACTGATCCTAGATTTTTCTTACTACGGCTAAAATGCGAGACGCATTGGTTGCGTTCGCTAATAAGCTCGTGCGGGTGTACAAACGATACAGTGCATCTTTAGCTGGCTGCCAATTAAGTATAAAGAAACGATTTGCAAGAAGGCGCTGAACAATTTTTGAAACTATAGTTTGTTTGTTTAGGTGCACGATACGTTCAACATCAAAATGCTTCTCAAGCGCCACCCTGAACGTGCTTTCAGTAAAATGCCTGTAATGCTTAGGGTTGAGTGGAATATTCACTGAAGGTACAGAAATAATTCCAAGGCCATTTTTCTTCAGTGTTAGTGCACACGATGCCAGGAATGTGTCGGCGTCGTTAGGATGAATATGCTCAAACACCTCAATCGCCGTAAAGATATCAAATAGTTCCTCTGGGGGTCTATTTGAAAAAGAAACAGTTCCAGGGGAAAACGCACGCGCAAAAGAAAGAGCTTTTTCTGAAAAGTCAGTACCATGTAGTCTTGCTGAAGTCGTGTGTGCAAGCTCCGCCAAGAGACGACCGTCTCCGCAGCCGATATCTATAAGGGAACTGAACGTATGAGAAGAGAGCTCAGAGAGAATATATCCAATATATGCGGCATATTCATAACCCCACCACAGTGAACGAGTTTGGGAAAAAGGACTAATGGTGGGTATGTGGTGGTAGGGGAATGAGTATTCCTCTTCTTGTATAAGTTGCGTTTCATCCATGTATAAAAGAATTCTATTCCCCTGTATCTATTAATTACTGAGTGGCGGCTTTCGCTGCATATAAGTGTACCAAACTCATGCTGAGAATGAGCGTGAGTACGCGAGTGATAATACGAGCACAAATTGCTCCCAATAACCCAAACATGAGTATGCCCACGTATAACGATACTATTTGAAATACCGGAATAATTGTATTGAATATGTATAGTTCTTTTTTTGCTGCATGTGCCTGCAGAAGACTGATGGGAACGACGCTCCCCATAGGAATAAGTGAAAGTGCGTATATCTGTGAAAAGAGCACTGAATCCATGTAAGTAGGAAAAAGAATAGAAAAAAGAAAAGGAGCGGCGATGATATAGCACAAAACTATTAAGAGTATGATTCCAGTAAGACCCCACAGTTTCCCTCCGAGAGTTGGTAAGATTTCATGAACTGATCGCTTAGCAAACTTAGGGAAAGAAAGTGTTTCTAAATTACCGAGAATTGCACGAAGCTGATCGGGAATTGATACTGCAAATGTATATATGGCGAGATTGATTGGACCTAGTGCGTGGAAGATAAGAAGCTTGTCTGCTTGCTGCGAAAGCGTAAACAAAACATTCATGGCACTTAAATGAATTCCAAGCGAGCGGAACTCCGCCTGAGTTTTGCGAGTAAACGTTATATGAAATTTGCGAATGGTATATACCGATATGAGTGCGCCAGTGAGTACACTAGCTCCAAGAAATGTCGCAAGATATACTATAGGTTCATGTAATAGAAGCATTAAACCAACTAGTCCGAGGGTAGGGACTAGATTCAGGATGATTCCAGCTACTGCGTTTTCACGAAAAGCTCTCTTTCCCTCGAGCACTGCTCCATAAAGGTATGCAGATTGCATGAAAGGTCCGAGAATTCCAATAACTAAACAGCCATAGGCAAGCAAAGAATTTGTGTTGAGGGCGTAGTACACCGACATTCCAAAAGAAATAATGGCCATAGGAATACTGCCTAGAAGTGACAGTTTCAGTGCTTGCCAGTATGCTCCGTGATCGTCCCTTGCTATTGCACGGGCGAGTGCTGTCGGTACTCCAGAAAGACCAAATGCAGTAAGGCTCCAGAAAACAGAAAGAAGAAATCGATAGGTGCCATAATCGTCCTTTGATACATAGTAAGCAAAAGCAATTGAGGCTAGGAACGCTAGTCCTGAT
>CAZZGJ010000045.1:0-4990 GCA_964654175.1 uncultured Candidatus Saccharibacteria bacterium | reverse complement strand
ACTTTTTTCATCTCTTCTTGACCCTCTTTACTAATCTTATATGGAGCAATTTCGTTTGGGTGTTCTTCCATAAACGCTTTCTCACCATCTCTAAATGCTTTTCGTATTTCGGTATTTATGTGAACAATAGTAATACCAGCATCAATTGCGGCCTTTAAATCTTCGTCGGTATTACCACTTGCACCATGAAGCACAAGCGGTACATCGATTTCTGAAGTAATGTCGCTTAGTCGGTCAATGTGCAGTTTTGGCTCCTCTGCATCAATAAGCATTCCATGAACATTCCCAATCGCTGGAGCAAACATATCTACACCTGTACGAATAACAAAATCTTTCGCCTGAGTTACTGTGGTGAGATTTGCGTCGCTTACTCCTTCAGGAAGACTTGCATTAAGAGATGAGGACTGCCCAATATATCCGAGCTCCGCCTCTACTAGTACGCGTTTCCCTGTTTTTTCTTCGTATACGCGTACTGCATCAACACAACTACGAACAAGTGCAACATTCTCTTCATACGGAAGCTTAGCGCCGTCTACAATCACACTGTCATACCCTGCCTCAACGGCTTCCATAACTTTTTCTCGTGTATACGTATGATCAGCGTTTAAGAAAATAGGAACACTATATTCTTCATTCAGTTCATCAACGACTTTTCTCACCATCTGCACCCCCATATATTCACGCTCCCCCTCAGATACTCCAATAATCACAGGTTGCTTCAACTCTTCTGCAACTTCACATATCGCGCGAGCTTGATCTAGATTTGAAATATTAAAGTGAGCAATTGCTTTGCCTGATTGTTTGTAAGAGAGAATAGTGTCGAGATAGTGGTCAGATTGAGGAGTAAGTTTCATCATATCAACATAGTATAACGCACTCATCGTGATACCATAAGTGCATGGAAAAGTCTTATGATTTCATAGCAATTGGGGATACAGTAATTGAACCATTCATAAAGTTATCAGAAGGGCATGTTGTAGAAACTGCTAAAGGACCTGAACTTTCCATGCCCTACGGAGCAAAAGTACCGTACGAAAGTGCAACGCTTGTAGCGGGTGTCGGAAACAGCGCAAATGCTTGCGTGGCAGCAGCGCGTCTTGGTATTACCCCATCATTTGTTACATGGCTTGGCGATGACGAACACGGAAGACTATGTAAAGAAAAATTAGAAAGCGAAGGAGTAGCCCCAACGTTTATTCAAACGCAGCCAGGAAAGAAAACCAACTACCACTTTGTTCTCTGGTACGGCGATGACAGAACTATTTTAGTGAAACATGAAGCATTTGACCTTTCACTTCCAGATATTGGAAACCCAAAATGGCTATATGTCTCTTCGCTTGCCGCACATACTGAAGCACTTCATACCGAAATCATTGAATACTTAAAAAATCATCCAGACACTAAGCTCGCCTTTCAGCCCGGCACATTTCAATTGAAAATGGGAATGCAGCTTGCAGAAATGTACAAACATACAGAAGTGCTTTGTTTAAATAAAGAAGAAGCGGCCAATCTCCTAGCGGACCACAACCTCTCAGACGAACACGATATTAAACAACTTCTAGACGGCCTCGAGTCAATTGGCCCAAAGATTAACATCATCACCGACGGACATGAAGGTGCTTACATGAAATACGAAAAGACCTATTTCAGTATGCCAATTTATCCTGACATTGCTCCACCGTTAGAGAGAACAGGCGCCGGAGACGCATTCTTTTCTACTTTTGTCTCATTCCTCGTTAAAGGCTATGACCCTGCGTACGCAATTAAACGCGCTCCAATTAATAGCATGAACGTAGTGCAGCACATCGGCGCACAAGAAGGTTTACTCTCTGAACAAGAGATTGAAGAATACTTAAAGAAGGCACCTGAAAACTACGCACTTACTATTTTGAACTAACGTATAGCGAGCCTAACCTTCTCAACGATATGAAGCGCTGTGAGCTTGTACTCCTCATACAACTCGGAAGGCTTCCCACTCTGACCAAAACGATCGGTAACGCCAACATGTAGCACACGTATTGGGTGATGCTCAGAAAGGTAGTCTGAGACAGCACTACCGAGACCACCTGTAACCTGATGCTCTTCTACGGTAACAATAGCTTTTACACCCTTCACAAAACGAAGCAGAAACCCTTCATCAAGAGGTTTAACTGTTGGCATGTTAACTACGGTTACACCGATACCCTCCTTTTCAAGAATACGAGCCGCTTTGAGCGCTTCGTATATAATTGGACCACACGCAATAAGACCGACGCTAATCCCAAAGTCTCCTTCTTTCTTTTTTGGTAAAGAGACAATACTAGCCTTACCAGGTGTAAATGTATATGAGTCATCTAAGATTAATGGAGTCTTTTCTCTGCCTATACGTAAGTAGCTTGGATGATCTGTAGTTGCTATATATTTTGTAATCTCCCGCGCCTCAGTTGCGTCACACGGTACAAAGACCTGCATATTGGGAATCAGCCGCATAAGTGCGATATCTTCAAGCGCTTGATGGGTTGCCCCGTCTGGTCCAACTGAAATTCCAGCATGTGCTCCAACAATATTGACTGGTTGGTTGTTATAACAAATCGTCGTACGGATTTGCTCCCAATTTCTTCCGGGTGAAAACATAGCATATGACGCCATGAAAGGAATTTTTCCCATTGACGCAAGACCAGATGCTACACCAGACATTGCCTGTTCAGTAATTCCCATTTCAAAAAATCGTTCTGGAAATGCGTCTTTAAAAGCAGACATTTTTACACTATCTGTTAGGTCCGCGCACAGCGCAACGACTCTTGAATCTAGCTGCGCAGCTAACACCAAGCCCTCACCGAAACCATCTCGTGTTGCTCGCTCTTCTTCTTTAACTGTAAATAAAGTATCTCGTAACATATTACATCTCTCCGTGAGTTATCTTTCCACGCATAGTTCGTAAGTCATGAAGCGCTTGTTTTGCCTGTTCTTCATTTGGTGGAACCCCGTGCCACTTATAATCACCCTCAAAAGCTGGCACACCTTTTCCTGGAATAGTATGAGCGATAATGACTGTCGGTTTATCAATAGAGCTTTTAGCTGTACCGATACCACGAACAATATCTCTCATATCATGCCCATCTATTTCAATCACGTGAAGGTTAAAACTTTCCAACTTATCTTTTAGCGGTTCAAGCGGTAATACATCTTCAGTAAAACCGTCAATTTGAATCGTATTTCTATCAATAATAGATATAACGTTTCGAAGTTTATATTTTCCAAGCAAAAGAAGTGACTCCCAGATTTGCCCCTCATTCATTTCTCCGTCACCCATAAGACAATAAATATATCTCTCTGGTTTATGCTTATCTACTCTATCGGCGAGCGCCATACCAATAGCCTGAGAAAGACCACATCCAAGCGGCCCGGAAGTAGTCTCAAGCCCAGGAAGAGCTTCACGGTGTGGATGTCCTTGTAAACGTGATCCGAAACGTCTTAATGTTTTAAGTTCAGAAACGGAAAAATATCCAGCGTGGGCCATAGTCGCATATAACACCGGAACAATGTGACCATTTGAAAGCACAACCCTGTCTCGCTCTTTCCAGCCCGGATGTTCTGGATTGTGGTTAAGAATTCTAAAATAAAGACAGGTGAAAATGTCTGCCATACCAAGAGGCCCTGCCGTATGCCCACTTTTTGCTTCAAGCAGCATCTTGATAAGACTCTCACGGATATCTTCTGCGCGAAGCATGAGCGCTTTTACTTCTACGTCAGTAATCGAATGCATGTGTACAGTATACAGCAGCAATTAACCTATAAAGTATTTCAGTACACATCTGAAGGGTTATATCTTGTTTTCCACTCCCATCAATCTCTCCATTGCTCCTCCGACATCCTCGCCACCAAAAATATATGAACCAACGACAATAGTTTCCGCGCCCGCGTCGATAACAAGCTTTGCAGTTTCTGGAACCATAGCCCCATCCACCTGAAGTAACACATCTCCGAAGGATTGTTTGAGTGCAACGATACGCGCTGGTGTTTCTGGATCAAACTCTTGACCCTGCTCGCCAATATGTCGTATACCCATTACTTGAATATATACGTTTGGATATAATGCGCGCGCTTTACGAATCATGTCAGCGTGAAAATCAATACTCTTATCATTAGAAACCGCGATACCAAGCATTGCTTCATGTGGAGCAATCATAGCAACAAGCGCTTCCATGTCTCCGTCGTTAAACATATCGACATGAGCAACGATAGACGTCGCACCGAGTGTAAGCGCATGTAGTGTTGGCAACCTCCAGTCATCTAACATCACATCAAATTCATATGAGAACCCAGGCGGCAATACTTCCACACCCTCTGGAATCCACGTTTTTTCACGACCAAAAATACCGTCGCAAATATCAATTTGAATTTTTGGAGCAACGCCCTCTACACGGGCGCATTTCTCTATAACTTCTTCGAAACTGTGTGGCAAAATTGCGGGGGTAATATTCATACTACTAAGCGTACCACACTAGTTAATCCCTCGCCTAACGAGGCGTGCTTTATTTACTTCACCAATATAGTCACGCCCAATTAAAGCTTGTACAGCTGCGAGTTCTTTAGTTTCAAGAAAATCAACAATTTTAAACTCTTCTTTTGGCTGTACTTCAGGAAATACATCTGGATCATTTCTATATAACTTTTCCAAAAAATTCTTTACTTCTTTACTAAGACCATCGTCGTTTAGTATCTCACTTCTCATCAAGTCTCCATTTTTAAAATACTCCACAGTAAGTGCTTCATATACTTTTCGTTCAGATACACTAAGGTCTCTTGCAATTTTACCTACAAGATTTTGAAGTACTAGTCTTTCTGGAATGTAACCCATATTTCTTTTAAGAAATATGGGTTTACTACTTGTAACTTCGTACTCTGCCATCTTTCCTGTTCGCGCAAAGTACTCTGAATAAATTCCATCTGCAATTATTTCGGTAAGCGCTTCGTTTAAAGACGAAAAAGAAGCTGTACTTTTTATTCT
>CAZZGJ010000044.1:0-4995 GCA_964654175.1 uncultured Candidatus Saccharibacteria bacterium | reverse complement strand
AGTGCCTTGCTGTAGGGTGATTGGGTGCTTCCCAAGGGATTTAATAACAGTTGGAATATGCACCTGCTTTGAGTCGATTGACATTTTAGTTATTTCAAAAATTGCGTCAACAATATCAGCTTCTTTAATGGATGCAAAAAGTTGCCCCTTAGCATCTGCTTTTTTGTTTGTGATAACTATCGGATTTTGGTGAAGCATTGTAACGAGTTGAGTGAATGTGTTTGTCGCAAGTTCTTTTTTATGGATTTTAGCTTCCTCTTTCTGTTTCCATTTTGCAAGTTCAGCCGGTGTGGCCATAAGCGCATCACCTTTTTTAATCAGTACATTTATTGCGTAGCCTTCAGCTACTTCTTTAATCTCCCCTCGTTGGCCTAGTCGTGCAATATCGCGAAGAAGTATGACTTTCATAATGGATTAATATTGAGTTGATTATACAGAAAAACAAGCTCCAAGCAAACTACAAGGATTGTAGTTTGCTTGGAGCTGTTTGTTGCTCTGGCTGCTCAGTTTAGTGAGGTCTCCAGCCTTCAATGTCGGTCCCCCAGGGAACGCCTGATTGTTCCAGATGTGCGGTGAGCTGTCCGAAGGCATCTCGGCCAACGAGGGCTCTGACGGCTGCTGGTCCAGACTCAAGCAGGTGCCCCACCAGAACGATCTCAGAAATTTTGAGGGCGTTGTCGATACGTTTACCCGTTTCCGGATCGTCATCCGAGTTAATCACAAACCTTTTTGTCAAGGGCCTTGCGTTGTGCTTCTGAGAGGCTTGGTGTAGCCATATGTTTTTCCTTTTCTTGAAAGTTGTACGAATAGCCTTAATCTAACCCTATACGCTTACCTTGTCAAAGAAACAAGATTACTTCCCTGTCCTTACCACCTCTAGCGCTCTTTGGAGCTGTGTATCTATTGGCTTACCATCTGGTCCTTTTGGTGTAGTGGTACTGACTGCTACAGTGATGTCTGGTTTAATGCCACTTTCTGAAATATTTACTCCACTTGGGCTAAACCACTTAGCGATAGTCACTTTAAGAGATGATCCATCTGGTAGACTGATAAGTTGCTGTACTGATCCTTTACCAAAAGATTTTTCACCTACGATTTTTGCAACACCATGATCTTTAAGTGCGCCGGCCATGATTTCTGAAGCTGATGCTGATCCACCATCAATCATGACAACAATTTTTGTGCCGACTGGTACCGCTGCTGTTCCCAGGCTGCGGTGATTTACAACCTCTTCGTTCTTCCCTTGTTTTTCAGTCACTACTATTTTACCTTCTGGTAAGAAGTAGCTTGATGTTTGTACTGCGGCTTCCAAGTATCCTCCTGGGTTTCCACGAAGGTCGATTATAAGATGCTTTAAGCCAGAAACAACGAAGTCGTTGATCGCATTTCTGAATAGTTCCGGTGATTCTGCAGAAAAATTATATAAATGAATTACGAAAACACCATTTTTCTTCTCAACATCAAGCGTTGGAATTTTTATCTCAGCACGAGTAATGGTTATGTCAGTGGTAGTTTGCGCTCCTGGATGTAGGACGGTAATTTTTACTTTTGTTCCAATTCCACCCCGAATAAGTTCGACTGCTTCGTCTGAGACAAGTCCAAGCATACTTTTGTCATCAACAGCAGTAATAATATCTCCAGCAAGGATTCCCGCCTTCATTGCCGGTGAATCTTTAAGCGGAGCAATAACTACGATATTTCCATCTTTCATTCCAACGTTCATTCCTACACCACCAAATGAACCCTGTACATTCTCGCTGAAACTCTTGGCTTCTTTCGGGGGTAAAAATACCGTGTAAGGGTCTTTGTAACTATCTACATAGCCTTTTATCATGCCGTACTCAAGTTCTTTATCTGTTGGAAGTGTTGAAGATGCTTTCCAGAAAACGAACTTGTCGTTTAGAATTGTCTGAACTTGACCTAGTAGCTCGCTTGCTACTTTGCCGTCAGTTGTGTGAAGCGTTCCGCCCTTTGCTGCACCGACAAGGATTCCTGCGCCAAATAAAAGCGCAACAATAATAATTCCGCCAATGATACGAACGGTTTTGTTTGAAAAGTATGGAGATCTCATAATGTTTGATAGAAATGTACCCATAAGTGATACAACAAGTATACCTTGTATCTGTGATAGAATAAAGGGAATAAATTATACAGATATGCTTCCAGTTATACATTTACACAATACAAAGACGCGTGCCTTGGAAGTATTTGTGCCCCTAAAAGAAAACACTGTTTCTATCTACTCGTGTGGTCCAACGGTATATCACTATCAACACTTAGGTAACATGCGTGCCGCTATTTTTGCGGACACTGTTCGTCGTACATTTGTGTCTGCGGGTTATACAGTGAAGCATGTCATTAATATCACTGATGTTGGGCATTTGGTTGGCGACGGCAATGATGGCGAGGACAAAATGGAAAAAGGTTCAAAACGTGAAGGGAAAACAGCTTGGGAAGTGGCGGCTTTTTATACAGAAGAGTATTTCCGCTGCCTTGACCTCTTACATGTACAGCGAAATGAGTACATATTCCCTCGCGCGACGGATAACATTCCTGAGCAGATAACTATCATTAAAAAACTTGAAGAAAAGGGTTACACCTACCTTACTTCAGATGGTGTCTATTTTGATACGTCAAAATTTGACCGATACGCAGCATTTGCTCATTTGGATGTTGAGGGACTTAAAAGCGGCGCTCGCGTGGAGGAAAATAGCGAGAAAAGAAACATTACTGACTTTGCGCTCTGGAAGTTTTCCCCTGTAGATGAAAAGCGACAGATGGAATGGGAATCTCCTTGGGGTGTTGGTTTCCCTGGTTGGCATATTGAATGTTCGGCGATGTCTATGAAATACCTTGGAAATCATTTTGATATTCATACAGGAGGTATTGATCATATCCCGGTCCATCATACTAATGAAATTGCACAGAGTGAATGCGCCACAGGAGAAACATATGTAAACTACTGGTTACATAATAACTTCCTAAACGACGCTTCAGGTAAGATGGCGAAATCAAGTGGTGATTTTCTTAGGCTCCAGTCAGTGATAGACAAAGGTATTTCTCCCCTAGCTTTTCGTTACTACGTGTTAACAGTTCACTACAGAAAAGAAATTGATTTCAGTTTTGAGGCGCTTATATCTGCTTCAACTGCATACGCAAAACTACTTGCGTGGTGTAAAGAACACGTAACAACACTCGGAGTCGTGAACTATTCACATATGGATGTATTCACACAAGCCCTCTAAGACGATATTGGTGCACCAACAAGTATTGCAGAGATATGGGCGGTCATAAAAGACGACTCGATTTCAGATGATGATAAATATGCGACCCTCATTGCAATGAGTGAAATACTCGGACTTGGATTAGACGAAGCAAAAGTAGAGGAAGTTATCTTAGACGACGAAGTTAAAGAGCTTGTAAATGCTCGCAAGCTCGCTCGCGAGACAAAGGACTTCGGCGAAGCTGACCGTTTAAGAGACTTGCTAGGTGAAAAAGGCTTTCTGGTAAAAGATACTGCAGACGGACAGCAGGTTTCAAAGAAGTCTTTGTAGGGTCGTTATTTCTTGAACAAAAAAAAGGCCGCCAGTGTGAGTGGCGGCCAAAATGCGTGTTGCGCCTCCGCCTGAGCAGGCAAAAGCCCCTTTATTCTACACAGTTAAGAGAAATGGTCAAGTCTATATCCACACTATCCCCTCTTTTTCAGCATAAAAACATCTATTATCGTTTGTGGCAATAGTGCTTAGATTGGTACACTCATTAGCATGTTACCCTTAGATCAAATATCTAAAGGAGGAGAGAAACCTCGTCGAAAGTTTAATAACCGCTACGATAATAATCGTAGCGACCATGGTGACGTAGACCCTCTGCGTGGCCCCCGCGTTCCCCCACAGGATTTGGACTCCGAAAAGGCACTTCTTGGATCCCTTCTTCTTTCTGCTGAAGCACTATTTGAAATCACTGATTTAATTAAAGTTGGTAGCTTTTATGCGGCTAAGCATCAAATTATTTACGAAACGATTGAAGAGTTAGTGAACAAAAAAGAGCCGGTGGATATTCTCACTGTCTCTGCTGCGCTTAGAAATAAAAAGCAGTTTGATCAAATTGGTGGCGCCCCGTATCTTTCAGAGCTTCTAGGGTTGGTTGGCTCTGCGGCTAACATTAAATATTACGCGCACATAGTTCGAAAGAAAGAACTGCTCCGTAGGCTTATTGAAGCAAGTACTCATATTGCTGAAATTTCATATGATGAATCTGAGCCGCTAGAAAGTATTTTGGAAGACGCAGAACGTAAGGTGTATGAAATTACTACACAAGGTGGATCATCAGACCGTTTGATTGGTTTTCAGGAAATGATTGACGAGACATGGGAACGTATTGAAAAGCTTGCTGAAAATACAGGTGAAATGCGCGGTGTACCTAGTGGATTTAAAGACCTTGATAATAAGTTATCTGGATTCCAGAAATCCGACCTTATCATCCTCGCTGCTCGTCCTTCTGTCGGTAAGACTTCTCTCGAAACGCAGCTGTTAAGTATGGTGTGCCAACAGCAATCTTTTCTCTGGAAATGAGTAAGGAACAACTTGTTGACCGTATGCTTTCGGCGCAGTCACAGGTAGATGGATGGAAGCTCCGCACTGCACGATTGTCTCTTGATGAAGAGTTTACCCGTCTCCAAAACGGTATGCATGAGCTTATGAAGGCTCCTATTTATGTAGATGATAAGGCTGCGAACTCAGTGCTTAACATGCGTTCAGTACTTCGCCGTTTAAATAGCGATAAGCCGATTGGTCTTATCATCGTGGACTACTTGCAGCTTATGAGTACAGCAAAGAGCTACGATAACATGGTAAACCAAGTAACTGAGATTTCTCGTTCTCTTAAAGGACTCGCCAAAGAGTTTAATGTGCCAGTGATTGCACTTTCCCAGCTTTCTCGTGCGGTTGAGTCTCGTGGTGGACGCCCTCGCCTCTCTGACCTTCGTGACTCTGGTTC
>CAZZGJ010000043.1:4806-5167 GCA_964654175.1 uncultured Candidatus Saccharibacteria bacterium | reverse complement strand
CATAGGAACCAGTATACAGTGGCTAGCGATTAGTGAGTAGTGGGTAGTATAGAAATCTAAAAAGAAAGCGCTGCACGGGGGCAGCGCTTGGAAAGGGCGGGGAGCCCTTTCGCTTTATTGCTTCGCCGGGGGCGGCGAAGATTGGGGTTCGGACTGTTGTTGGGCGGACCGGTGGCGCGCACCGGTCAGTCCGGCAAACATGTTCATTTCTGACTCCTCATTCAGGACACGACGGTATCCTGTAAATCTATCCTAGCGTCTTTTGTATAAATTGCAAATAAAATTATTCCAAGTCTTCTGAGTTACTCACTCTTCAAAGCAGTTGGTGTGTATTTGTTCGCAGGGTCCCATAACATCCACG
>CAZZGJ010000043.1:3041-4796 GCA_964654175.1 uncultured Candidatus Saccharibacteria bacterium | reverse complement strand
AGATTTACCCAAACCCGTTATACCGAGAATGTAGGTATGGCGAGTTCTATCTATTTCATTTATGCCAAAGGTAAGTTGTTTATTACGAAAATCAACCTTACCGATATAGGTAACTTTTTCTTTGTGGAGATCAGGCTCTGACATGTTTTGTAGTATACCAGCGCTTAGTGTCAGGCGTATAGTGAGTAGTACGCAACTAAAAAGCTTTTCTACTCTTTATTAAGTGCCGCCGGCGTATATTTATTTGCAGGGTCCCACAACATCCATGAGGTGATACCAAGTTCCTCTCCGGCAGTTATTTGTGCACGAACCATTTCTGCGGTGTATGTCGCACCCATATCAAAATCCTGGTACCAAGGTCTCAATTTTGCAACATACGTACTTGTTGATTTTCCAGTTGAACTAGCGACCTCTCCTGCAATCGCAACGGCCCCACCCATAGAATAAGAAATGATTGGTCCTGGATGCGCGGCTGGGTTATCATACCCTGCTGTACCTTTATAGAAGTGGGACGGATACACCATTGGCGCAACATAGTCAAAATACAAAAGCGCGTCACGAAGATCTTGTCCTAGGGTTTTTGTTTCAACCGTATTTACATTAATAATTCCAAACAAATCTCCCGAAATTGGAATACCAAGCGGAGACAGCTCATTGTGTAAGTGTGCATAAAACTCAGATACGATACCTCGTTTGTCTGTCAGACCACGCTCACCAGAAATTGGATAACGCATGGCTTTTAAGTCACCGTCTGTTGGGAAGCGTATATAATCATAATTTATCTCATCAAAACCACGTGCGTAAGACTCCTTACCTAAGGAGACCGCATAGTCCCACATTTGACGAGACCCAGTGTCTATCCAAGGCTCCCCTTTTCTATCCCTCCAAATAGCACCAGTATTTACATTACGAACAGCAAGTTCTGGGTAAGCTTTTACGTACGCTGGGTCTTGAAAGACAGCGATGCGGGCAATAACGTAAATATTTTTCTTATGTAACTCATCTATGAACTCAGGTAAATCTTTCATACGCTCCTCCCATGTAATCACACCCGTATTGTCTTTCACATCAATGATAACTGCATTTAGTTCCGTGTCTTCAATAAGTTTCACCAATCTTGAACGAATTGATGGAGTACCTGCAACCCATGATGACATATAAATTGCTTTTACTTCAGACGGAGTAGCAATATGTGTAACTTTTGGAACAGCTGGTTCATCCGCCACAGCACCAGCCACCTGAGTTATATCTTCTATTTTTTCTTTGTTGTTCTCATAAGAAACACTCCCCCACCCCTTTAGGTACGGTACGTACTGATAGCCACTCTGAACAAACCAGAAAAATAAAATAAGTATGCCTACGAGAGTAACACCTACTGCTTTCATGCGGTATGCGATGTTTCTTCAGTTCTGTCGTCTTGTTTTTCCTGGATACGTGAACGCTTACGGAGATCAAGCGTACTTACAAAAAGAAGCACCCCAGCAACAATAAATACAACATCTTTAAAAATGCCTGGTATAAAAATCCAAGGAGAAATGAGGATAAGGACTGCTACTGTTCTTTGAATTCCGATTGGTGACATACTGGGAGTGTAGCACGCAAAAGACTTGCCAGTCCAGACCAAAATGCTTACTTTGCACCTTCAACAATTACAACAAACTCCCCGCGCATATGGTCCGGGTGTGAGGCAAAATACTGTTTAACTTCAGAAGCTGAGCCTCGCACCACTTCCTCGTGTAGCTTCGTCAGTTCACG
>CAZZGJ010000043.1:2634-3031 GCA_964654175.1 uncultured Candidatus Saccharibacteria bacterium | reverse complement strand
CGAGCAGGGACACAAGGGAATCTAATGTCTTTTCAATACGATGCACCGATTCATAAAATACTGAAGCATGTTTACTCTCATGTATTCTAGTAAATATAGTCTCTCTCCCTTTTTTATGTGGTAAAAATCCATAAAAAGTAAAGGTAGAAGATGAGATACCGGACGCGGAGAGTGCCGTAGTTAATGCAGAGGCTCCAGGGAGTGCAATGATTTTAACTTCTGGCAACTCACTACGTACACGGTCAACTAACAAAACACCCGGATCCGAAATAGTTGGAGTTCCCGCATCAGATACAAGGGCAATCTGTTTTCCTTCATCCAAAAGTGAAAGCGCTTTTTCTATGTTTTTAATTCCTGTCTGGGCATAAAACACGCTCGTCGCAGTAGTAATGTCGTA
>CAZZGJ010000043.1:0-2624 GCA_964654175.1 uncultured Candidatus Saccharibacteria bacterium | reverse complement strand
GTTCCTGTCATATATGTATCGATACTAGCATAAAAATAGAAAGGTGCGGGAATCACTTCGCGATTCCCGCACCTAACCCACCACCCACAGATCTGTTCTCAGAGCTTCAGTGCCCGCTGACAAACTGCCATGCAGGGAAAGCCCGTGTGAGCTCACCTACAGGCAACGCAAAGCGCAGCACAAGATCTGAGGACACCGTACCTTCGGCAGTCTCACCCTCAAACGGCACTGGAAGCCGTTCAACCGCGAGGATGTAGAGCCCCCCACGGAAACGGTGCACAAGCACCTTACTTGCTTCGACGTAAGGCAACTGCCTGTAAGCGCCCAACAAGTAGGATGCCACCCACAGCTGAGAAACTTCCTCACGCAAGTAGACCGTTTGGCCAACCCTGAAGGGCACTTCACCGGCGTTATTTTGAGTGGCGACCGGCGTACCACTTTGTACTAGAGCCATCATGGTTAGGCCCTCCTTTCATTTCAAACTCTACTAAGTAATACTAAAAGTGTCAATAGGGGATTTTACTCAAGAACTACTTCCTCTAAAGTCGCGTCCGGGAAAAGCGTTGAGTACCTTTTTTCCAAATACTCCTCAATTAAAGGGTAGTGCGTACACCCAAGAAATATGTGAGTAATTTTTTCCTTAATCACCACATCAAGCAGAGCGTCAATCTCTTCGTCGATGATAATCTGATGCCCTGTCTCTATCGCGCCAGCAAGTAATGCTGATGCGTATGTTGTAACTGCTTTATCTTTAAACACCTCCTGGTACACACCACTTCGAATCGTCGCCTCTGTTGCATACAGTAATATCCGAGCATCTTCTGGAAAATCATCTACGTGTTTTTTTGTAACCGAAACCATATCTATATATTGTTCACGCTGTATATTCAAATCATGTAATAATTTTTGTGTATCCAATGATGACAAACTATTGCACGCATTCACAAACATATCACATTCTTTTTCTCGTAAAAAAGTAATAAGCTCTTTCATGAAAGAAAGCAGCTCATCTCCACTTCTGCTACCATATGGCGCGCGAAGTGAGTCTCCGATATATACATATTCAGCCGGCACGGCATTTACCAATTCCTTAAGAACAGTTAAGCCTCCAACCCCTGAATCAAAAACACCGATACGTAATGACATTAATGTATACTAGCAAATTACATGAATTAAAAAAGGCCGCCCGAAAGCGACCTTTTTCCACATGGGTCCATAGACCCGAAAGAACAAACGTTACGCAGCGACATGTTCGCTAGAAGGTTTTTGGCAGACATGGACCCGATGCCCGGCCGAATGCGGACACTTGCTGGCATCGTGAGGGATTTTTGCCAGAGTCCGTTGGCGCTGTACAGCATCCAATCTCATGGCCGCCATGAGCAGCCTTGCCACACGACTTTCTTTTCCGCGGAGCCTCATTCTGGCATCGGCTCTAACAGCCAACTGTGCCGTAGAAATGATCCCGTGGCGTTTCAAGAAAGCTATTGCCTTCTTCTGATTTTTCATGATTGAATCCTCGCAGTTGTAGTTGATTGAACAAAAATAAATGGGCGACACGCGTCGTCCATGTATTAATAATAACACAAATATTCATCTTTTGCAATCCCTCTATCCTATACGATTCACCTCCTGCTCAAGGGTAATTCCAGTCGCTTCTTTTACTTTTTCTCTAATAGTATTAGCAAATGCATCAATTGCATCCGCTGTCGCATCCCCGTGATTGATAATCACAAGTGGTTGTGTAGGCCATGTACCCACATCCCCTACACGCACCCCCTTCATTCCCGCCACGTGCTCAATTAACCAGGCAGCTGGAACCTTATAACCACCGTCTACTTCGTGCAGCACTACTTCTGGATACTTAGCCTTTATCACACGCCCCTTCTCTTCCGTGATGAGCGGGTTTTTAAAAAACGAACCGTTATTCGCAACTTCTTTCCAATCAGGAAGCTTCACTATACGCGTCGCTACCACAAGTTCACGGACGTCTTTTGGTGTTAGTTTCTCAACCCCTAAAAGCACGTCAAGAGGTTTGTACGCCAAGACCGGATTAAATGAATGTGTTAACCCTAATGTAACAGACGTAATAATATATCTCCCTTTTTCTCTCTTAAATAATGAGTCGCGATACCCAAATTCACAATCTTCTTTTTTCATTTCAACTACTTCATACATACGCGTATCAAAAGCAAAAAGTGATACAAATGTA
Organism: uncultured Candidatus Saccharibacteria bacterium; assembly: GCA_964654175.1. Taxonomy (GTDB): domain Bacteria; phylum Patescibacteriota; class Minisyncoccia; order Phycocordibacterales; family UBA5272; genus UBA11704. The sequence continues at coordinate 415 of CAZZGJ010000043.1, read as the reverse complement.
TCTTTAAGCTCCACTCCGTACGCGCCGATATTTTGTACAGGCGCGGCCCCAACTGTACCAGGAATAAGCGAAAGATTCTCAATACCCCATAGACCTCTCTCAGTAGATTGCATCACAACTTCATCCCAGACCTCTCCGGCCGATGCTGTCAAAAATACCTTATCATCATAATCGGCAAACTCCACCCCTTTCATGTTCATCTTAATAAACAAAAAATGTGAAAGCTCTTCACCAAAATAGGTATTGGTCCCTTCACCTAAAATATGCACCTCAAGTCCTTGGTCTTTCGCATACAAATATACTTCACGTAACTCTGCTGCAGTAGAGACAGCACAAAGCTTCCCCTTCCCACCAACACGGAGCGAAGAATAGTCTTTAAGTGAGACTTCAATGATTTCCATCTAGCAAGAATACC
>CAZZGJ010000042.1:4982-5232 GCA_964654175.1 uncultured Candidatus Saccharibacteria bacterium | reverse complement strand
GTGAAACCCATGTAGTCATCACTCTTTCTAAATCCCCTGCAATGTGTGCACGATATGAATCGTGCCTACATTGCAGGGGATTTTTATTTTTAGTGACTGGATTTGTTGCCCAATTTTCGTTCACCCTTTGCATTTCTTCGCCAAACCACTCCCTCCCCTCAGAAATGCGAAGGGTTCTCTTTAAATTGTGTGTAAAAACTCATACACCATGTATACAAGTTGTATTTAACTCAAAACAAAAGGCGGTGTT
>CAZZGJ010000042.1:4018-4938 GCA_964654175.1 uncultured Candidatus Saccharibacteria bacterium | reverse complement strand
CCACTAGCGTTTTGCTGTTTTGGCGCCTTCCCAGGCGTCAACAACTTTTTTGGCAGCCTTGTCGCCGTCCTGCCCGAAGTGGGCGATGAAGAAGCAGACCACCCCCACCACTGCAAGAATCCAGAGATCTTTGCGGTAGTAGTTATTCCACAGCCACCAGGTGGCTACGGGGGTGCCGAGTAAGGAAAGCCAGTAAAGCGCTTTCCACCCACCGGTGATGCCGTTGTAGTGGGTGCGGTACGCCTTCGCGGCGATGGCTAGGCCTTCTCCGGCAAGCTCGAAGAGCTTTTCCCGGAATGCCGGCAACCACACGAGGGTGGCAACAGTTGCTACGGTGATGGATGTAATCCACCACCAGGACTGCTTCCCCCACTTCCAGAACTGGTACCACTCCCCCTTGCGAGGGTTGTACAGTTCGTAGGTCAAATAGGCGCCGCCGATAGCCAGAATGGCCCACTTGTGTTCCCAAAGTAGACCAAAGAACCATTTGAAGGCTCTCCCGAGCCACGGCAGTGCCGTTGTCGTGAACCAGGTGTAGACCCTGGTACGCGCGGCCGACAGCCATGGTTTGGCGTCGTCGCGCCACCAGCGTGCGATGTGCCTGCCTGTGCGCTTCATGTGCACTTTCATGAACCTGAAGCTTTTCTTGATACCGGGCCACGCCTTGGTTTTCCACCAGTTGTGCAAACCACGGCACCAATTTGTGTGCTGACAGATCTCTTTTGTCATGACCCATCCCGCAATCAGTAGGCAGATGAGTGCGATCCACCCCGCGAGGGATGAATTGTCAAAAATCCACCAGATGAACGCGATGATTCCGACCACTCCAATTGTCCAAGCTGCAAGCAGCCGGGGTGGCCAGATACGAGGGTCAAAGCGCGCGTCGTTGTCCATGAGCGGGAAAGCCATGAGCAACACTG
>CAZZGJ010000042.1:1438-4008 GCA_964654175.1 uncultured Candidatus Saccharibacteria bacterium | reverse complement strand
CGGTAACTACGGCTAATAGTGGACATGATGCATTGGCATTGTGCAAAAAAGAAAGCAGGCCAATTATCCAAGAAACCAGATAACTGCTCTACCGTATTGGTCGTCGTTGATGTGGAAAAGCTCAATCAGAAGGAGTACTCCCCCGCCTGCGGAGAAGAAAAACCATTCGCCCCAGGATGCTGGGGTGACCCCAAGAAGGATCAGTGGCGCAGTTATTGTCCCTGCGATGATGCTGCAGATGAAAAACATTGCCGCACTTAAGGTGCCTAGCACCAGACTGTCGCTGGCGTTGGGCATCGCGGTGCGAATCACGCCTTCCACCCACGCAATCATTCGAAAGATGAGAGTTCGTCTCATGCTATATCTCCCTAAAAGTTGATGTAAATTAACATTTTTACGGTGTAGTGCTGTAAAAGCAACACTTTCCGTTTCAAAATGTATTTTATCATATTTATACGTAAATGTCAATAGTTTCAGCCTTATAAAACCGTGGTATAGTGCGCGTATACCGTATTGAAAGAATTGTCAGATATTGCTTGATTTGTATTGTTTTTTACCTTATTTTATTTATTTTTGACTTATTTTCTATGTTAATTCCTACTGTTATTGAAAAAAGCCAGTTTGGTGAGCGTGCATACGATATTTATTCTCGCTTGCTTCGAGAGCGTATTGTATTTTTATCAGGTCCAATCGATGATTCTGTTGCAAATATTGTAATTGCACAGCTGCTTTTCCTTGAAGCAGAAGATCCAAAGAAGGATATTACTCTGTACATTAACTCCCCTGGCGGACAGATTCAGTCTGGTCTCGCTATTGTGGATGCAATGCATCATATTAAACCAGACGTTGCTACGGTGTGTGTCGGCATGGCTGCCTCTATGGGTGCAACAATCCTTTCACAAGGTGCAAAAGGAAAGCGTTTTGCGCTTCCAAACGCTGAAGTGATGATTCACCAGCCGCTTACTGGAGTAGAAGGACAGGCTTCAGATATTGTGATTACTGCAAACCACATCATTCGTCTTAAAGAGAAGCTTACAAAGATGATGGCAGACGCAACCGGCCAAGACTACAAAAAAGTAGAAAAGGATAAGGATCGCGACTACTGGATGACCGCTGAAGAGTCAAAGAAGTACGGTGTTGTAGACGCAATCTTGAAGCCAAAAGTAAGTAAATAAAACCATGCCCCCTATTCTTCTTATAGAAGGAGCAGTCGCCCTTGCACTGGGAATGCTATTTGGCTACGTGATCCGTCATTTCGTGGCGGTGTCTCGTCGTGGGTCTATTGAATCTCAACTTGAAGAAAAAGTATTAGAAGCAAGACGCCAAGCAAACACCATAGAACAGGATGCACTTAAAAAAGCTGCAGAGATTCGTGAGGAGCTTAAAAAAACAGAAGACAGAATTCAAAAACAAGAAGAGCGTCTCGACAGACGAGAGTCTGAGCTTGCAGAAGAAGTGGAACGCATTCGAACAAAAGTAAAAGACCTTGAAGCGGTGAGAGATGCCATCGACTCAAAAGAAAAACAAGTTGCACGTGAGTATGAACGCATCGCAGGGCTCTCTACTGACGAAGCGCGTGAAATACTTCTCCAAAAAGTTACACGTGAGTCAGCTGATGATATCCAGTCTCGTGCGCTTAAGCTTGCTCGAGATGGAGAAGCTGAGCTTATGAGTAAAGCAAGAGATATTTTGGTTAACTGTGTCTACCGTATCGCAAACGCTAACGTCTCTTCATTTACTTCAAGCACCGTTGAAATTGCAGATGAAGAAGTAAAAGGGAAAATCATTGGCAAGGAAGGTCGCAACATAAAGACCTTTGAGCGACTTGCTGGGGTGGAACTTCTTGTAGATGAGGTACCAAATGGAATTGTGGTGTCTTGTTTTGATGCGGTAAGGCGTGCGATTGCAGTAAACGCACTTGAAATGCTTATTAAGGATGGGCGTATTCAACCAGCAAAAATAGAAGAGTGTATCGAAAAAGCAAAGAAAGACATCGGACTATTTATTCGAAAGAAAGGAGAAGAGGCCGTGCTTGAGTGTCGTCTGATTTCAATCCCAGATCAGCTGATTCCTCTCATTGGGCGTTTGTATTTCCGTACGAGCTATGGACAGAATGTGCTTGACCACTCAGTTGAGATGGCGCACATCGCAGGAATGCTCGCAAGCGAACTAGGCGGTGATGTACAAGTTGCAAAGGCAGGAGCTTTACTACATGACATAGGAAAAGCGGTTGATCATGAAATACAAGGAACGCATGTTGAAATCGGAAGAAAGATTTTAGCTAAGTATGGAGTAGATGAACGAGTTATTCTCGCAATGCAGTCTCACCACGAAGAATACCCGTATGAAACGATCGAATCTGTACTTGTACAAGTTGCAGACGCTGTAAGCGGTGGGCGCCCCGGAGCGCGTCGTGATACAGTGGATCGTTACATTACTCGACTTCAGGATTTGGAAGCCATTGCGCTTGCGTTTTCGGGCATTGAGCGTGTGTATGCACTTCAAGCTGGACGTGAGGTGCGTGTCTTCGTAACCCCTACCCTCATTGATGATATGCAGGCTCGGGATCT
>CAZZGJ010000042.1:0-1428 GCA_964654175.1 uncultured Candidatus Saccharibacteria bacterium | reverse complement strand
TTGCTCGTAATATTGCGATTAGAATCGAACAGGAGCTAAGATACCCAGGAGAAATTAAAATTAGTGTGATACGTGAGTCTCGCGTGATTGAATTCGCGCGGTAGGAAGTCCTTTTTGTTAAAAACGTGCTCTTTTGACAAAAAGAATAACTGTTGTTATATGACTTGCTAAAAAACCTATGCGGTATATACTTTTTATAGCCATCACAAAGCCTTAAAACTTTGCGGTGCGGATTACTAACTATCTTATCGATGATGCGGTCCTAGGAAAACACATCATCATACTCAACATCTATGAACAAAGCAGGACTTGTTGAAGCGGTTAACGCAACACTCGGTACTACAAAAGTACAGGCAGAAGCTGTTGTTGACACTGTCGTAGACACAATTGTTAAGACTCTTACAAAAGGAGACGAAGTAGCGATTGCCGGTTTCGGTAAATTCGTTGTTAAATTGCGTAAGGCTCGCGAAGCTCGTAACCCAAAGACTGGTGAAACAGTTAAGGTTCCAGCTACAAAGGTTCCAAAGTTCACCGCCGCAAAGGCTCTTAAGGACGCAGTTAAGTAATTAACTTCTCCCTAGAAATAATAAACCGCCCGTAAGGGCGGTTTTATTGTGATTATTCAGTAACTTTCCTTATGCTTTTGAAGTGCCCTAAAATTTCTGCTAACTCCTCTTCTGTTTCCAGTCTTCTTTCTGGTGTTGTTTTTTCGTCTTCTATTTCGTTAAACAGCTTTCGCATATAATCAATCATTTCCAGAACCGCAATGCGCATCTCTTCAGTTGTGAATACTCTTTTAGGTGCCTTTGGTTGTGTTTCTGGTTTTGGTGCTCCCAACATAGTAGTGACGGTATTAATTTGCCACCTTTCGCTCACCAGAAAACTGGCCTTCATTTGCAGCTGCTTCTCGAGCGTCCTCCATACGCTTTGCTATTCTCGCTTCCCTTGTCTGTGCTAGTGCGACATCAAACGGGTCTTCAGACCCAGGACGTGTGTCTGCTCCTTTAATCATGTATCTTGCATCATTTAGGGCTTCTTGTTTTTGCAGTTCCAGTAGTAGAGGTGTTAATTTTGCACGTTCTCTACCAAGCACACTAAGGAGTGCGGCCGCCTGAGAAGGCGGGAGACTCTGCGTTTTTCGTGCCTCTAGATCTCTAATAAGATTTTCCACATGCTTAACGTCGTCTCGAATTTTATTCAAAGCACTTGTTGCTTCGTTATCTGGCGCCTGATTTACCCCCTGGCTCATTTGTTCTATAGACATAGCATAAGTGTACCAAGTATCTGTGCCCGCAGTCTACGGGGTAATCCTCTTAATACTGAAAAACCCCTCAAAATAATTGAGGGGTTTTTCAGTATTTTGTGCGGCGTAAGAGAATCGAACTCTTGTCTCCTGCTTGGAAGGCAGGCATTCTACCACTAAACCAA
>CAZZGJ010000041.1:4288-5332 GCA_964654175.1 uncultured Candidatus Saccharibacteria bacterium | reverse complement strand
TGTTAGCACGAGAAGCATCAAATCATACTATGAAAATTTATATACTCCGCCATCTTGCAACCACAGATAATGAGCAAGGTGTTAATGGTGCACAGACAGATACTCCATTGTCTGAAAATGGAAAACTAAAGGCAAAAGAGTTGGTATGTGAACTATCAGAAAATACATATGATGCTTTTATTATTAGCCCTCTGCAAAGAACACTACAGACTATACAACCATATCTAGATACATTACATAATTCAAAAATTATTGTAGAACCACTTACCATTGAAAGAGATTTAGGTGAATTAACAAACAGTAGAGATGGAGATGGTTTAATAGAAAATCATAGAAAGGAACAAGGTGGAGACAATATCTCATGGACTCCACCAGAAGGTGAGTCTATTCATCATGTCTACGCTAGGGCAAAAAAGTTTCTAGAAAACTTAAAAAGTTTGCCGTATGAGTCTGTTCTTATTTCTGGACATCAGAACTTTCTGCGTTGTTTCGAGATGCTTTTATTAGATAGACCTGCTGAAGATTTTTATATCGAGGAACCTCCTCTTTTGAAGAATGGAGAGAAAAGAATGTACGAAATAAATACTATTTCATAGATGCACGAGAAGGGTTAAAAATCTATACTAGAAATCCCCAAACGGGCCTTTCAGGGTAAGGAACCAAGAAGTTCTATCACGATTGAAAGGTGTGTCGTTTTTGTTGCACGCTTTGCACTTTTATATACCCGTGAGTACTTCTATCTTTGCGCCGATTTTGTTTAGTCTTTCTGCGATATCTGCGTAGCCACGTTTAATAGAATAGACGTTGCGAAGATATGAAGTGCCTTCAGCTCCAAGCATCGCAATTAAAATAATAGCCGTTGGGCGAAGCGCGGGAGGGGAGACAATCTGTGCTCCGCGTAACTTCCCTCCTCCTGTTACAAGTGCTCGGTGCGGGTCAAGGAGTTTAATGTCGGCCCCAAGGCGATTTAGCTCAGTGAAGTAGATAGCGCGATTCTCCCATGTCCAATCGTGAATAAGTGTGGTACCTTCTACCATTGCTGCG
>CAZZGJ010000041.1:2719-4125 GCA_964654175.1 uncultured Candidatus Saccharibacteria bacterium | reverse complement strand
CACCTCCAGGTGGACGTTTTCTTTTCCGTGAATAACAAGAGTAGTGGTCCCAATGCCGTCAATTTTGATACCAAATTTTTCTAAAAGAAAACATACGTCTTGTACCTGGTAGTTTGGTGGTGCAAATTTAATTGTAGTGATACCTGGAACGCGTGCTGCCGCAATGATTGCTGTTATTGCCCCAGTGTCTGAAGATTCATAAAGCGGGATGGTCGTTCCCGGAATGAGTTTTGTGTGAGTAATAGCGTAGTGGTTTTCTTTTGTGTCGATAGAAATACCTAAGTATTCAAGTGCGTACTTGTGTGAAGCAACTGTTCGTTCACCCATTTTGCATCCGCCAGAATGGGGGAGTGAAAAAGAATTGCTGTAGTGTATAAATGCTCCAGCAAATGTAAATGATCTAATACGTGCTGCGACGTCTTTGTTTATCTTTGAAAGAGAGAGTTTTTTGCCTGGAGTGATTTCAAGTGCGGTGTCATCGTGTGTCCAGCGAATTTTTACTCCAACACTTTCGAGAAGTTCTTTGTAGCGGTTAACTTCCTCAATATGAGGAATATCTCTTAACACGGTAGTTCCTGTGTTTACGAGGGCTGCTACCATCATGTTAACTGCACCATTCTTTGATGGGTTCGTTTCGATTGTGCCTGAGAGTTTTCTGCCTCCTTCTATTTTAAAGTCCATTGTATCGCTTAGTGATATAACGGAGCGGTCTAATACCTTGCCCATTTTTTCAAGATGTTCAATGGTCAGGTTTTGGTTACCTGATTCAATGCGAGCAACGGCAGATTGAGAGGTCTTAAGCGCGTCTGCAAATTCCTCCTGGGTCATACCTTTTTCTTCGCGAAGCTTTTTAATAAAAGCTCCTAGTTTTAGTTGATCGTTTGGCGACATGATAAGTAGAGTATATCACATGTGATATATCCTATGAAATCCACAGGGGGATGGTAGAGTCCTTGCGTACCATTTTCGGTGGTATACTACTTGTACTTTATGCATCGGTACAAATATAGTATTATCCTTGTGCTCACATTTATTGCAGCATTTGCAATTGCGCGACTTGGTATTATTGACGAGTTCGCCGCAAAAGCGCAGGCGAGTAACCAGATTTTGTATACGTTTATCACAGGTGCTCTCTACTCGTTCTCTTTCACCGCAGGGATTTCAGTCATTATGTTTTCTGAACTCTCTATTACTCGTGAGATGGTACTTCCGCTTGCGCTTTTGGCAGCATTTGGAGGTGCAATTCTGATTTCATTCATCTTCATGTACGCTTTGAAGTGTCTGGCCGGATGCGTCGTTTGGGTTTCAATTTTTGGAACAATAGCATTCTTCATAGGAGCTGGAATTATCTTTTTATATAATGCTGGAGTGATTCCAGCTTCAGCCTCAACATACGTTGGTTACCT
>CAZZGJ010000041.1:971-2709 GCA_964654175.1 uncultured Candidatus Saccharibacteria bacterium | reverse complement strand
AGATGTTATCTTACATGAGCTTGGTACTAATGCTAAAAAAATGATTGCCAAAGCTACAAAAACTAAAGTTGCTAAAGTGGCATTTGGGGTACTCGGAGCAGCGATAATTGCCTCACCCTTCCCAGATGAGATTGGTCTTACCTTTATGGGCGTGTCTAAAATTGCTTTCTGGGAGCTTGTTGTACTTACGTATATCTTAGATGCTCTCGGTGCGTACGTAATTATTTCAGCAGTTGCGAATATTGTATAGCTATAGTAAATTGACAATCGCTTCAGTTTTGTTAGAGTTTTGTGGTAAGTTTGTTCCACTTCAACCAAGAAGGAGATTCCATGGCGAAGCAAAAGATGGCTACGAAGCCCAATTTTGCCCCGAAGGGCAAGAACGCGGCCAAAAACACTGCAAGGAAAGTTACTGGCGGTGCGCACAAAACCAGCGGAAATACTGCAAAGCGTTCCCGCAAAAACACCTCCGCGAGTGTCCCAGTAGGGGACTCGTCGGTCCCGTGTGCACGCCACTGCGGGACATGCGTTAGTTGTCTGATCGCAAAAGGCAACGCGGAAAACGAGCGGCGCATTACTGGGGCTCAACCCCGGCGCGGTTTCTACTTCTAGGTTGCCACAGAACGACGCGCGAAAAAAGCCGGCCCATGGCCGGCTTTTTCTATGGTTACTTTTTATGCGTGTAGGTGAAGATAAATATCTTCTAGCGCTCGCACAGCATCTCCTGCTGCGATGTTGTTTTGATGGTATAACACATCTGTACAATCTCCCGCTGCCCAGATGCCCTTAGTTCCAGTTTCTTGTGTGCGTGGATTAATCTCAATAGTATTAACCGCTGTTCGCTTTACAATATCTTTTGCGAAATCAGTTGCAGGGATTTGTCCGATTTCTACAAAAACAGCGGCGACTGGGAGTGTTACGTCTTCGTTTGTGTCGGTTTTTGTGTAGGTGATAGATTCAACAAATACAGAACCTTGTATGCTTTTTGGAATGGCGTTTGTAACAAGTTTGAAGTGTTCATTCTGCTGTAGTTTCTCTACAGTGATTGCATCAGCACGGGGTTCGCTACGAGAAAGCAGTGTCACTGATTTACAGTATGCAAGAAGTTGAGCTGCAGATTCAAATCCAGCATTTCCTCCACCAACCACAACTACATCCATGCCAGAGAACAGTGGTCCGTCACATGAAGCACAGTAGGTGATGCCTTTGTTTTCATATTCCTCAGCACCGGGGATGTCTAATTTTCGGCGTGACGATCCTGTAGCGATGAGTATTGTTTTACTGTTATAGCTATTCTTGTCTGTGGTAACAGTGAAATCACCTTCGGTTCCAGTGATGTTGGCTACGTATTCACCCTCTGCAAAACTAAGTACGTCGCCTCTGTATTCCATTGCATGAGCCTTAAGTGATTCAGCTAGTTTCGCACCCGAAATATGAGGAGTTCCGATCCAGTTTTGAATGTCGTCAGACACGATAGATTGCCCGCCCCATTCTTTTAGAATGAGAAGTGTCTTTAGTTGTTTGCGAGCAGCATACACTGCTGCTGCGGTCCCAGCAGGGCCTCCACCAATAATAATAAGATCGTAACGTGTGTTCATAGAGGGTCATTATAACATAATGGACTTTAAGACAATAAAAGCCCCGACAGGGGCTTTTATTGAAAACTGAGAAAATAGAATTTTCAGAAAATTGTTTTAGATGTGAGGCGCGGGGGACGTTTCGACGGAGACGTAGATAC
>CAZZGJ010000041.1:544-961 GCA_964654175.1 uncultured Candidatus Saccharibacteria bacterium | reverse complement strand
GATACTGCTACGTTGACTGAGAAACGTGGGACCCGCAACAAGGCAGATGAAACGATTTTGTGGAAATTATTTCTTGCGACGTAGGAATGGGGGTAGCGCTTCCCACTCATCATCCTCGTCTTCATCATCAAATTTAAAAGCAGGTTTCTTTACAGGGGCTTTATCTTTCTTGTCGCCATCTTCACTTTCGGGGGTGGTAACTGCCTCGTGGTCAATACGCCCTTCTTCTTTTGCGTCTTTTATCGCTTCACGAATTGTTTCTTTCTTTTCGATACGTGGTTCTGGCTGTACATTTACTTCTTGTTTAGCTTCAGGGGCAGATACAGGAGATCCATGTCCTCGTGTACCAAATCCTGCTGGGAATCCAGTAGCGATAACCGTTACCTTTACTTCATCTTTCTTAAGTGTTGGGTCTTG
>CAZZGJ010000041.1:0-364 GCA_964654175.1 uncultured Candidatus Saccharibacteria bacterium | reverse complement strand
TCGCGTGCACGGTTTTCTCCCATGCCACGACCAACTCCCATAAGCGCTGTACCAGAATCTTTTAGGATACGTTTGATGTCTGCAAAGTCGAGGTTGATTGTTCCTGCGGTGCGGATAATATCTGAAATACCTTCAACGGCTTGTTTAAGTACCTCGTCACACATTTCAAACGCGGCCTTTACTGTTGTGTTTTTATCAATAACAGAAAGAAGGCGATCGTTTGGGATAACGATAAGTGCGTCCACTTCTTTTTCAAGTTCCTCAAGTCCGCGTTCTGCGAGCTTCATGCGAGAGGCTCCTTCAAAGAAGAACGGCTTAGTAACTACACCGACAGTGAGGATCCCCTCATTCTTTGCGATAGACG
>CAZZGJ010000040.1:4973-5744 GCA_964654175.1 uncultured Candidatus Saccharibacteria bacterium | reverse complement strand
TGCGGCAAAAGAGACGATTGAGTGGATGCGAGATAATACGGATTACACAAAATAAGAAAATAGAAAAGCGCGTCCCTTGCGGAACGCGCTTTTGGCTGCTGCTGCCAGCGACTGCTATGCTTTTCGTGCACAGCTAAACGCAGCACAGGCAAGTAGCATGCCCGCAGCCCCAAAGGCTGCTTTGAGGGCAATCGGCGATGTCACGCCATAGACGGGCTGTAGGACTTCGTTTGTCATCCAGAAGACAGCTGAAAGACTCGCTGCTCCATAGCTAACTTGAAGCCATGTGACAGCTGATGGGAGCTTGGTTGTCCATTGTGCCATCACACAGACGAAGCTGATGCTTCCAAAGACTGAAATGACCCAGGCTGTGAGCACCAGCAGTCCAAGCATTGCTTGCTTGGTTGCTGTTGGCAGGCTGGAGTAAAACAGAATCCACAGTATTGCCAGCATGACAATTGCAGCGGAGCCTGCCCCCAGAGCCTGGATTAATCGTGAGAAGAACTTTTCTTTTTTCACCGAAACCTCCTGTATAGTGGTGATAAATATATTATACCACATTTAATATACTAAGTCAATGTTATAAAAATGGCACTTTTGTGGTATCATAATTTCCAATATGGAATATTTAACACTTGAAAAGAAAACTGAGCTTGAAACAGAGCTCCAACACCTTAAAAGCGTTCGTCGTAAGGAAATTGCAGATGCTCTTGAGTATGCAAAGTCTCTTGGAGATCTCTCAGAAAACGCAGATTATCACCAGGCTCGTGA
>CAZZGJ010000040.1:0-4945 GCA_964654175.1 uncultured Candidatus Saccharibacteria bacterium | reverse complement strand
CAGGTGCTTAAGAATGCAGTTATTGCTGATAAGCATCATGCTGGTTTTGTAGAAGTTGGAACAACAGTAGTAGTGGTAAAGAAAGGTGAAAAAGATGAGCGCCAGTTCACAATCGTGGGTTCTGAAGAAGCTGACTCGTTGTCAGGAAAAATTTCTAATGAATCGCCACTTGGAAAAGCGCTTCTCGGTAAACTAAAAGGTGACACAGTGGTATTTGATACTCCAAAGGGGCAAGTTACATACACTGTAAAAAGCGTAGCGTAAGCTGACCGTTCTATAGGTATATGATACAATCATATACATTATGGCATCAAAAGAAGAGCTAAGGCTTGAGCGTATTAAGAAGTTAGAACAGTTACAAGCCTCTGGTCGTAGTGGTTATCCTGCGATATCGCGACGTACTCATACATTAAGTGAAGTGATTAGATCTTTTGCTTCGTTGGTCTCTTCTGGAGACCAGGTTATTGTTGCTGGGCGTGTGATGTCTTCGCGAGGTCAGGGGGCTCTTGCGTTTATCGACTTGTATGACGGAACTGCAAAACTTCAAGCGGTAATTAAACTACCGGAGTCTACAGAGGAAACACTTCAATTTTATAAAGATTTTGTTGACTCAGGTGATTTTATTGAAGTTACGGGGACGGTATTCACTACAAAATCAGGACAGGAAAGTGTTCTTGTGTCCAAAGTAGAAATGCTCTCTAAGTCTCTTCTCCCGCTTCCTGATAAGTATCATGGTATTCAAGATGAAGAGCTTAGAATGCGTGAGCGCTATTTAGATATTCTTACTAATCCAGAGTTACGTGAGTTGCTTGAAAAGAAAGCAAAGTTCTGGGATGTAACTCGTGCATTTCTAAAAGAGAAAGGATTCCTAGAAGTTGAAACACCTACACTTGAGGTAACAACAGGAGGGGCGGAGGCTCGTCCATTTGCTACACATCACCACGATTTCGACCTAGACGTATTCATGCGTATTTCTGTTGGAGAATTATGGCAGAAGCGCCTGATGGCGGCTGGACTTCCTCGTACATTTGAGATTGGACGTGTGTATCGAAATGAAGGTTCATCTCCTGACCACGTGCAAGAATTTACAAACTGTGAATTTTACATGGCGTATGCTGATTATGAGGATGGAATGAAGCTCGTTGAAGAGTTGTACCGTAAAATCGCAAAAGAAGTCTTTGGAACGACAACATTTACTACACGTGGGCATACATTTGATCTCGCAGAGCCATGGGCACGTATTGATTATCGTGATGAAATTCTAAAACAAACAGGAGTGGATATTGCTAAAGCAAGTCTTGCAGAGCTTCAGGCTAAAGCAGATGAGCTTCAGATTAAATATGAAGGTGTGAATGAAGAACGTCTTACAGATACACTTTGGAAGTATTGCCGTAAGAACATTTCAGGTCCAGCGTTTCTCATCAACCATCCGCTCCTTGTTGCTCCTCTTGCAAAAGCAAACAACGATGGCAAGACCGCGCAAATCTTTCAGCCGATTTTTGCTGGAAGTGAAATTGGTAGGGGGTATTCTGAATTAAACGACCCGGTTGATCAAGCGCATCGTTTTGAAAAACAGCAAGCGCTTCTTGCCGGAGGAGATGAGGAAGCTATGATGGCAGACTTTGAATTCGTGGAGATGTTGGAACACGGTATGCCGCCAACATGTGGGTTTGGGTTCGGGGAACGTTTCTTCGCATTTTTGGCAGATAAACCAATACGTGAAGTACAGACCTTCCCACTTGTGAAGCCGAAAGTACAATAGTTACGCCTAAAAAAGAAAATCACCCCCCCCAAAGGGGGTGATTTTCTTTTTGTTTCATTAACTGCTCTTTTGTGGGCTTATCCACAGTCATTTCCTAGGATATTGAAAGTGAAGTGGAGTATAATGGAGCCTAGTGGGAGATTGTGGGAGATCTCTTACAAACATATGCTGATTGGCCAATATACTCACGAACTCGATCCAAAGAAACGTTTAACATTGCCAGCAAAGTGGCGAAGTTCTTTGGGTAAGAAAGTTGTGATTACAAATGGTCTTGATGGTTCATTGTTTATTTTTGCCGAAAAACAATGGACAGAGATCGCGGAAAAACTTGCACAGAATGGTTTCGGTAATGCAGATTCACGAAGTTTTAACAGAGTGATGCTTGCTCACGCATTTGAAACTGATATTGATGCACAGGGGCGTATTCTTATTCCGGATACATTAAAAGATGGAGCAGGGCTCACCACGAGCGTCGTTCTAGCTGGTATGTATTCTCGTATTGAAATATGGGACGAAGCCAAATGGAAAGAATACTCAAAGAAGTCCCTTGGTGAAGCAGATGCTCTTGCTTCAAAGTTAAGCGATCTCGGCATGCTATAGGTGTGCGGCACAAACGACCATGTCGCATATCCCTGTACTTTTACATGAATCTATAGAGAACCTACTTCTTAAGAAGGGTGGGACATATGTTGACTGTACGACTAATCGTGCAGGACACAGCATAGAGATCGCTAAAGCTATCGGTAAGACCGGAACACTTATTTGTATCGATCTTGACCAAGACGCCCTCCTTGAAGCAGAAAAAAAACTGAAGAAATATAAGAATGCTCCAACGCTTTATTTTGTACATTCAAACTTTCGTCATCTTAAGGAAATTTTAGAAAAACATAATATTTCACGAGTAGACGGAGTTCTTGCGGATCTTGGACTTTCTTCAGAAGAATTAGACGAATCAGGTAGAGGATTTTCATTTCGTTTTAATGAACCTCTCCAGATGACTTTTGACGCTCACCCAACGGAAGACATGACAACTGCGTATGACATTGTTAACTTTTGGAGCGAAGAAACAATCGCTGACGTCTTATACGCCTTTGCGGACGAGACCTACTCTCGACGTATAGCTCGCGCAATTACCTCACGTCGTATTGAAAAACCAATCACAACGACGCAGGAGCTGGTCGATGTGATAGCAGGTGCTGTTCCAGCGGTCTATCGACATAAAAAGACACACTTTGCTACGAAAACATTTCAAGCGCTACGTATGGCCGTAAATGATGAGCTTGGAAGTATTAAGGACCTCATTGATGCGTTACCCCAGGTGCTTATGCCCGAAGGTCGTGCATGCATTATTACTTTTCACAGCACAGAAGATCGAATTGTAAAACAGATGCTCCGTTCCCACGAAGACACGCTCACCATTATTAGTAAAAAAGCAATTAAGCCACAAGAAGAAGAATTAGTAAGTAACCCCCGCGCACGCAGTGCTCAGTTACGAATCGCAGAAAGAATATGAAATATCAAACCAACAACACACACCTTTTCTACACCCGTATTGTCCACACTATGCTAGCTACACTTTTGGTGCTCGCAGTAGTGTATTGCGTGATACTTCTTTCTCTTGTGTTTTCAGTCATTGAGCGTAAGCAAAATCTTCTTGCGGTTAAGGACCTTACTTCACAGGTAAGTGCTCTTGAAGCTCGATACGCAAATGAGATCGCAGCTATTGACGAAGCTAAGCTAGCTGAACAACAGTTTGTGCGTATCAGTAATACTACTTTTGCAGTACGTAAGGATCCTATTGCTAGTTACGCAGTGTTGTACTCACGTTAACGCTCTATGTCGAGCACTGGCCAAGCGGTACCTATTGATCATATAGAACGTTCCCAGTATCGTATACAACTTGTCTTGTGTGTTGCAGGGCTAGTGGCTTTTGTTATTTTAGCGCGAGCTTTTTATATACAAGTTATTAAACATAACCACTACACATCTGTTGCGGATAGTCAGTATGTAACAAAAGCGAGAAATACCTTTGATAGAGGCACTGTATTACTTTCTCATCGTCTAGGTGAACCTGTACTCGGCGCTGAGCTCATTACTACCTACCGTATTGCAATTGATCCCACGATTATTGTGGACGCCCCGGGACTCTACGACACTCTTTCGTTATACCTGGAATTAGATAAGGAGGATTTTCTATCTAAAGCTGCAAAAACAAAGGACCCCTATGAAGAAATAGCTAAAGACATCTCTGAAGACGTTGTTGTTGCCCTTCGTGCAAAAAAATTAACAGGCGTTAGTTTTGTTAAGGATAGTAAACGTGCGTACCCTCAAAATGAAATTGGAGCTAAGGTCTTTGGTTTTGTTGGGAATGATGGTTCACGTATTCGAGGTCAGTATGGTCTTGAGCGGTATTACGATGATGTGCTTACTCGAAAAGGTAATGAGCGCTCTATAAACTTTTTTGCTGAACTATTTACTGATATTGAAAAAACAATTATTTCAAACAACGACCAAGACGAAGGAGACCTTCTTTTGACTATTGATGCAGAAGTGCAGCGTGCCTTGTATTCTCTTTTGGTTGAAACTAAGAACACATGGGGTTCTGATATTATCGGGGGGATTATTATGGACCCAAAAACAGGAGCGATTATTGCCATGGATGCTCTCCCGTCTTTTGATCCAAATCAGTATTCTGGAGTAAAGAATCAAAGTTTCTTTAGTAATCAACTTGTGTCTGGTGTATATGAAATGGGAAGTATTATTAAACCAATTACCGTTGCGGCTGCACTTGATGTCGACGCCGTTAATCTTAGTACAACCTATAACGATACGGGTTTTCGTGACTTAAATGGTTATAAAGTTCGCAACTACGACGGACAAGCTCGTGGCCCTAATACGCCCATACAGACTATTCTCGATAAGTCCCTAAACGTCGGTATTGTATTTTTGGTTGAGCAGCTAGGGATTCCACGTTTTCAAGAGTACTTTAAAAAATTTGGTCTTGGCCAAGAGACAGGCATAGACTTACCGGCGGAAGCGAGTGGCTTGACAAAGAGTTTAGATAGTAAAGTATTTGTTGATAACGCAACAGCTGGTTTCGGGCAGGGCTTGGCGGTGACTCCTATTCAAACAATTCGTGCACTTGCAGCGCTCGGAAACGGAGGGGTTCTTGTTAATCCATAC
>CAZZGJ010000039.1:0-5820 GCA_964654175.1 uncultured Candidatus Saccharibacteria bacterium | reverse complement strand
ACCAGTTGGACCTAATTTATACTCAGCATCAAACTACGGCGCACACGCTATTCAACGCCCTGATGGAACCTACCTTTTCATTGCAGGGGCAGGGAATACAGGAACAAGTATTTATGACCCAAACGGCAATACGTTTTATAACGGCAACGCAGTGGTTAGTGGTAATATTCAATACAACTCACACTCGATCCACCTCCCTGACGGGCGTTTCCTTGTTATTAACGGTGACGGCTCAACTGCGACTAATATTTATAACGCAGGATATTTAGTGCGAGGATATTACGAGTCAGAGTTTATTAACGATACAACGCTTGACTCAAATTCAACTTTCACATGGAAAGGAAACGCTGATGCATACAAGAGCGGGGTAGTATCGGTGCGAGTGCGTACTGCGACATCGACAAACGCACTTCAAACCGCTACGTGGAGAACACTTCCTGTATCTGGTTCACGTATTAATCCTGGCACAAGTGAGACGTGGATGCAGGTGAAGTTTGAAATGAATAGACCAATCGCAAATCAGTCTGGAATTGCAAAAACAGTAATTAAAGGAGAATCTGTTTACTATAATCGATTTCCACTTACTACGACTACCCAAAATCAGGCTAGTGTTTTCGTCAAGCCAACTATTTACTCGTACGCCATTCAAAAGCAAGAAGGGCAGGATTTGGCGACTTTCCAAGTTAACGGCAACTCAGTCTTTAGATTCTCAGCAACAGGAGATGCATATACTTCAGCTGGTGGTTCATGGAATGCAGGAGGTGCTGACGTCGCGGAATACTTCCCAACAGAAGATGGGCTTCTTGAACCAGGTGATATCGTATCAGTATCATCTACTCCGGACGGTCTTGTGCGGATGACAACTGAAAGTTACGATGAACAGATTCTCGGTATTGTTACTACAGCGCCTGGTCTTCGTCTTGGGTCAGATGATATTGGCGCAAACCAAGGCAAGCAGCCAATTGCTCTTGCGGGTCGTGTGCCTGTAAAGGTAAGTCTTGAAAATGGTGTGATTAAGAAAGGGGATTATCTCACTTCATCATCTCGACCAGGATTTGCGATGAAGGCACTCGATGCAGGTCGTGTTATTGGTATTGCACTTGAAGACTACACACTTGAAATGGATACACAAAATAATGGTGCAGGAAAAGTGCTGACCTTTGTGAATCCACACTTCTACATGGGGGCAACATTCACTGAGAAAGTTACTTCAACATTCTCTCGTTTTGCAACCATGATTCAAAAGGGTGTTGCAGAGCTTGGTGTAACTATTGCTTCAAACGGAAATGTTGGCATTGGTGTAGCTGATCCACTTTCAAAGTTCCATGTGGCAGGGGACGCGCGTTTGGGAGTTGCCTCAACAACAAGCGGTAGACTCTTCTTCCACAATGAAGCAAATGGATTTACTACAGTCCTTCAGTCTGCGTCTTCAACACTTACTTCAGATCTTATCTTTATGCTTCCTGATACATTAGGTAGTGCTCGCCAGGCTTTACTTACAGATGGTAGTGGTCAAATGTACTGGGGAAGTGTTCCTACGCTTGCTACTAGTACAGAAGGGTACGTACCACGATTTATGGCTAACGGCGATCTTTCGTCTGGAGTTATTTTAGATGATGGGCAAGTTGCTGGAATCAACGCGACATCTACAGACACAGTCTTTACTGTCGCTCAGGCTACAACAACGCAACAGCCACTTAGTGTACTTTCAGTACTTAAGGAAACATTCTTCACGGTAAATAACACAGGACTTGTAGCAATAGGTACTTCAACCCCTGGTTCCCGTTTCGATATTTTTGATCAGACAAGTACTTCAGGGGTGGATATCATGAGAGCTTTTTCAAATGTTGGCGGGACATCAGACCTTAAGTTTAGTCTTACTTCTGATGGCGATTTGTTTGCTAATCGATCAGTTACTGTTGGTCTTAGTGGTGGAATCGCAGAAAGCTACGTAGCAGAAGAAGCGTTAGATGCTGGTATGGTCGTGGCTTTTGCTACAACAACTTCAGCTTGGGAACAGCAGACAGCAACAACTACAGAATCGTATGAGATCGCTTCCGTTCGGAAAGCCACCCATTCCTTAGAGGTAGTTGGAGTAGTGTCTACTCTCTCTGGAGTTACTCTTGCAACAAGACATGCATCATCTACAGTTAACGCTGTCCCGGTAGCTCTTCTTGGTCGTGTTCCAGTAAAAGTTACAACAGAAAACGGTGAGATAAAGGTTGGGGACTACGTAACAGTATCTACCACAACTCCAGGTCATGCGATGAAGCTAACAGGTGAAGGTAAGGCAATAGGTCGCGCAGTGTCTAACTACGTACAAGGAAGAGATAAGGTGCTTATCTCTCTTGATATGACTAGTCAGAAACTTGATATGACAGGGGGGTACGCTACGACTACGGGCATGCTCACTACGGGTAACGTTGATTTGAATGCAAATGGGGTTGCGATTACAAACATTAAATCACTTGCAAGTGCAAATGGGACATGGTCGATTGACGAAACTGGAAAGATTATAGCTAAGAGTCTCTGTATTGAGGAAAACTGTATTGATGGGGAAGGGCTTGGAGATGTTATTGCTACAAGTAAGCGTAGTGGTGCCGTGCAGATCATTGGGGACTATGCATATCTTCTTAATGTAAAGACTCACAGTTTGCGAGTGCTTGATATGAGAGATCAAGATAATCCTATAGTTATAAGTACTCTTGTGATGGCAGAAGGGGTTGCTACACTAGCAGCATCAGGTAATTACCTATATGTAACAAGCGATGATCTATCAATGATCTATCTGGTAAACATAAGTACTCCTTCAAGTCCGACGATTGTACGTGTTATTGACACTAACGGTATAAGTAGTGTTGCCTCGACTGCTCCACTAGAAGGGATTGTATTAGGTGAATCGGTGAGCGCTACAAGCACTGAAGAGGTTACTGCTTCTAGTGCTGAACCATCCACGATGCCAGCGTCTGAAACAGGGGAAAATGTGCAGAGCGGTGATATTCTACCTGTAGAGGAGGAAGAAACTACTGGCACTGAAGAACAGGCGCCTGAAGTAGAGGACGCTGCTAATGATCCGGAACCTATAGTGATCGAAACACCTTAGACATATATCACATATGATATAAATATTAAATTAACTTTTCACCATATATGTACCAAATAATCGTAGTAGGTCTTCTTGTGTCAGTTGTTGGAGGGGCTATGTATTTTTCATATTCAAACGGTTCCGTAGATACCGTACAGTCCTTATATGAAAATCCTCCAAATGAGCAAAAAGATAAGGACGAAGTTAGTCTTGAAGTGCGGCATCAACTAGACGCGTCACTTGAAGGATTTGAGTCGGATGAGCCTTCTTCTAACTAAAAAGCAAAATCTCTTTGTTATGTAAAGGTTATTTTGCTTGTGTATTACTCCTTGCGGAGAAGTTTGTACAGGTTACACTTAATAGGTAACAGGGTCTCTCGTCAAGTATCCTGTAGATTTTAATAAAAACAACTTAATATGCTTTCACAAGTATCACGTGTACTAGTAATCGTTGGTGGTATTAACTGGGGGTTGGTGGGGCTCGGTATGCTTATGATGAAGGATTGGAATGTCGTAAACCTTATTCTAGGTGGCGTGCCAATGCTTGAGGCTATTGTTTACGTGCTTGTTGGTGCAGCAGCAGTAAAAATGCTCTGGAGATAATAAGCCTGTATTAGTAAAACAAAGAGCTCCGAAAGGAGCTCTTTGTTTTACTAATTAAATTTTTTTCTCATCCAAGCGTCCAGTTTCGCGTACCATTTCTCTGCGTTTTTATTCTTGTGCACAAAAGCCTTCAGGTGGTGCTCTATGTAAGGGCTCTCAAAAGACAAGAGAATGAAACCAAGCAGGAGGAAAATGACACCATTTAATATTGGTAGAATAAGTCCGCATACGCCGATTATTATGAGTATAAGAGCGATAATAAGGTGCGCTGCGCGTCTTGTTGAATTCATGTATAAACTATATCACACATATCGCTATGTATAAGCTGCTTGACCGGGACTTTTCTATAATGCATAGTTAAGTGTAAGACTTTGCATGTTTTATCGTCTATAACTATGGAGGACCTACAGAAACAAGTGCAGGAAGCCTATGAAGAGCACGCGGATGCGATATTTCGATATTGTTATTTCAAGCTTTCTGACACTGAAAAGGCTAAAGATGTTGTTCAAGACGCCTTTGTAAGAGTTTGGCAGTATCTACTCGATGGAAAAGATATAGATACCATGAAACCTTTTTTATACACGACTGCACGTAACCTTATTATTGACGAGTATAGAAAGAAAAAATCAAGTTCCCTAGACACTCTCATGGATGAAGGTTTCGAGCCTGGGGTGGATATCCGGCGTGAACTCGAAACACATTCAGATGCTCTTCAGGTGATTAAGTCAATACAAGATCTTCCTAAAAGTTATAGTGAAATTCTTTTTATGCGTTATGTAGATGATCTTTCGGTAAAAGAAATAGCAGAGACATTGGGTGAAAGTGAAAATGTTATTTCAGTACGTATCTACCGTGGGTTAGCAAAGCTGCGCAGTAATTTACAACTTTATGAATAAAGATATTTCAACAATTAAAAAAGCTCAAGGACTGGCTCTTTCTAAGGAGGAGAAACGTAGTATCTGGTCCATGATTGAAAAAAGGGGGCAGGAGCTTCCGGTGACTTCGCCTTTTCGAGATAGTGAAGATATCTCTCGACGTAGTGTAGTGCCTAGTTCTTATTTCTTGTTTTTCCAAAGAAAAGTAGTCGCTGGTATGGCTGCGCTATGTATTGTTATTTCAGGTGGTGTTTCTGCTATTGCAGAAGGTGCTTTACCAGGAGAGAGTCTTTATGCCGTAAAGGTTAATGTAAATGAAAAGATGCAGTCGCTGCTTGCTTTTACCGATAAAGACAAAGCTTCAGTAGAGGCTGCTCTTGCTGTTAGAAGGCTCGAGGAAGTGAAGGTGCTTGCGCAGACGGGGGGTCTTAGTCCTAAAACAGAACAAGTAGTAAAAACACGATTCGCAAAACACTCTCAAAACCTTGAACAACAACTAGAAAAACTTGACGCAAAGGGTGACATTGTTGCTGTTGTAGAGATAGGGGGTGTGTATGAACATAATGTCGCTTCCGCATACCAGACATTTGTGGATCTTGCCCAGAGTGAAGGAACAGCGGCAAGTTCTCTGCAGATGATGGCTGTGCCGATGGCAGCTACTGCTAGAATGTCATACGATACTACAGAAGCTCCAAGTGTTACAGTTGCAGCAGAGGCTTCATTAAGCGAAACTAGCCCTAAAGCAAAAACAAAGCAAACAGAGGACGAGCAAGTTGGGTTGCTTGGTTTCGCAGAGGAGATACGCAAAGTATCTTCTAAGACATCTCTTTTGCTTCAAGAGTCTGAACAGAGGCTCCGTATGAGTCCTGATAAAGATAAAAGGTTCAACGGGGAGAGGTAGGTCACAAAACTCTGGAATATAAGGGTGCTCACTAAGCCGTTCCAGGTGTATATTATCTCTAGTTTCTCTTCTTGCAAAGTGCTCCATTTTTATTTATTATGTATGGGTATTTATATATTCCGTGGTAGCTCAGCGGTAGAGCAGTTCGCTGTTAACGAATTGGTCGTAGGTTCGATCCCTACCCACCGAGCCAGCAAAAACACCTAGATTTATCTGGGTGTTTTTGTTTGACTATAAAGGTAGTTCGAACCTAGCTATGATATAATTTCGCAATGACATCAATACTTAGCTTTGTAGAAGATTATTTCTATGTCTATCTTTGGCTGATTATCACTACTTTTGTAAATATAATTGCTC
>CAZZGJ010000038.1:6347-6640 GCA_964654175.1 uncultured Candidatus Saccharibacteria bacterium | reverse complement strand
ATTGTTTTCTGGACCAACAACCCACCTCCAAACACCTTCACTACCTGAGTCACTCGCACCCATCCAACCAGCGTTCGTAAGACGAGCAGACACGAAATCGTTTTCTGCTTGAGAGGTGATTGTTGCTAAATAGCCAGTTGCACCGTATTTACTAAGCGCCTCTGCTGCTGTCTTCGCATTACCCCATGTTAGCGTCGAAGAGACATACTCGTACAAGTGTCCATTCCCTGAGAAAAACACTTCGCCGCTATTTACTAAAGAAACTTCTAGCGTGTCACTCCCTGCACCACTCT
>CAZZGJ010000038.1:2937-6337 GCA_964654175.1 uncultured Candidatus Saccharibacteria bacterium | reverse complement strand
TAAGTGAGCGAGGCAAGCGCGTTATTTACGTCGGTTGGTGAACCACTGAAATAAATAGTAGCTCCAGATGATGGGCCATTAAATGTAATCCCTGTGGTTGTAGACATCGCGAGGCTTCCACTTGATACAAAAAGTTTTACAGGAACTGTTGTAGTGGCTCCTGCAATTTGTACGTTACTAATCGGAAGTGCTACTCCAGATGTACCAGTGAAACTACTTGACCCAGTGATATCTATCGTAGGTGTAATGGTGATGTCATCGACAACGTCATTATTAACAGCAGCACCATAACCAGCCGTATATTGAACAACTCCAGATGTGTATGTTGAGTCAGTAGCGCTGCCTAAAAGGGTGTACTCAACACCATCATTTGAATAGTAGAAACTAAGTGAAGTCCCTTGAACTGTAGCTTTAAACCATCGCGGTTTTGCTTTTCCTAACGACCCACTCCATAGGGACGTATAGTTACTGGAGCCCACCTTCCAAATGTACACTGAGTTTGAGCTATAGACTTGAAATAGATATCCCAGCTTAGCGCCTGCTGAATTTGCTACGTTTGTATCTGTCGACTGTGCACGCAAAGTAAATCCTCCACGGCCAAGGTTATCATCATATGACTGTTTCCAGGTAACGGAGTAGTCTGTACTTGTAGCAAACTGAGTAAAGAGCGCACCAGCGATTACGCCAGTTTGTGTCGTTGCTTTAAGCGAGTAACCTAGCGAGGCGTCATTAACTACGTTGAAAGTACCCGCAGTGACAGTCACATTTGAGGGAGTTTGCCCTACGGTATCACTGTTGAAGTTATATACAGTAGCCGCAGAAGCAGCCTGAAGACTTCCCAAACAAATAGCCAGCCCAACAACAACTCTCCGAGACCACATCAATAAACGTGCGGAGTTACTATGTTCTAAAGGCATATATACAATAGTATACGCGAAGAAATTAAGTACTTTCTCACCTTTTCCACATTTGCTACTTCTTTTCTTTTGGTAAGCCCCACATCCATCCTGGTTTTTCTCCTTTACGATAACAAATACGTATAAGCGTAATTGTCAGCAATGTAATAGGTAAAATAGCCGTAAAGAAAACTTCTTCTTTTGGTGAAGTTTCGTTAACGGTAAACGCAAAAAAACAAACAAGCGCGACATATAGAATAATCACCACCCAACCTTGCCAAGTTACAGGAGTCCATCCCCAACCATATACCTTTCTCTTAAACCAGTATCCTTTTGGGTTATCTTTGATGTAGTTAGTGTATTCTTTAATCATGTAGTTTTATAGAGTTATGACTGACTTGCTCGACGAAATAGTAAACCTGAAGCAGCGAACATTCCAACGAAGAACGTATTAAGCACAAAAACTTGAAGTACACCTGGTGCAAAATCCGGACGCCATATAATAAATGCAGTAATAGGCACAAACGCAGTTGCAATGGCTGTAACAAACAATGCATGAACCATTTTCTTCGCCTGTAGTTTTGTGACCACCGCACCAACACCAAGCACCACAATCACCCCAAGATATAAAACATTTGCGGGATTATCTTCGCTTCCAATAATTCCAACTGCACCGTTGACCCACGCCAAGAGAAAAACGGTTAGAAATGCCACCGCTACAGCAAGCCGGTATACTGCGTTCCCCCCTTTGTCTGCAACAACTTCATACGCAAGACCTGTAGCAAAAATAAGTGCCCCCATGAGTACAAAGTCAAAGAAAGTCCACTGAACTTCAGCAGAAAACTGCATACCCAAAAAAGGTACCAGTAGTACGGCTCCAGTTATAAGTGCACTACGTAGTATGTTTTTCTTCATGTCCCTAGTATATCACTAGCCTCGCTTGGCTATAGCTCTGTTTTTACAGTCTTATAATACTCTCTCAGAGAACTAAACCTATCTCCTTCTACTGTAAAGATTGCAACCTCGTCCATATCAATAAGAAGATTTCGTTTGATATCTTTGAATGTCGCATGCCATTCTGCGATAACCGTATCGCCATCCACCCAAACGTGACGAAGGTTAAACTTGATATCATCCTGTTCTCCAATTACTTTGTACTTCCAATACTCTTTAATAGCTTCAAGACCAATATTCTCTTTCTCTTTAGGGTCGTTATACGTCGCACTGTCAGTAAAAATAGTAGCAATAAGCTCAGGATCTTTTGTTTCCCAGGCTTTACCGTACGTTTCTATGAGGATGACCGCTTGTTCTTTTGTCATACTTTTATATTAACGTACTTTCTGCATATCTCCATCAATAAGAACTGGAGAGAAGCCTATTATTTCATCTTTCAAAATTCCTTCAGGGATATCATTGTACAGATATATTTTCTTTCCCATTCGAAATGCATCGTACATCTCCAAAAATGTCGCACCACCAATATAATTTTTAACTCCATTTTTCTCAAAGTTAAGCACGAGAACCGCATCCATTTCTTCTATCACCTTGCTACTGTGTTCAAACATAGTAGCCTTCCATGCTGAGTGTGCTTCTTTTCCAAGGTTTCGATATTCATTTTCAGCCGTTGGATTATCGTATGAGTTAGGGAGAGTGATAATATGCCCCATTTTTTCTAACTCTATTTTAATTTCAGGAATTCTGCCGTAGAATGCCTTGCTGCATATTACAAATATTTTCATATCTGAATTATATCACTCCCACACAATTAATGTTCTTTGAAGAAGACCGAGCTAAATACTTCCGATCATACTTCGCGTGATTGGCCCTACATATCCGGCAGCGGGTGTAATACCTTTTGCAGTCTGGAATTTAATTACAGCAGCTCGAGTTGCTGGACCAAAGAATGTTGTCTCAAGGCCAACAGACCCCGCACCTGACGAAGAAACCATATATCCGCTTCTGTTTAAAAACTGCTGAAGCTTTCGCACGTCTTCACCTACAGCATTTAGTGTAAGATCTCTTGTTAAAGAAGTAGTACTCGTAGGAAGTGGCGTAGTAGGAGTTTGATTTAGGATTGGATTAGCCTGTACCTGAGAACGAGTTACTGCACCGTAGTACCCATCTGCTGGAGTGATACCTACACTTACTTGGTATTCAACCAGTGCCAGCTGCGTCATTGGCCCGAAATTTCCCGTAGCACCAGCCTGAGCCAGGCGTATCGCCTGCGGACCGGTCTTTCGTGCAATCAAATATTGCTGAAGCGAAACCACACCGTTCCCCTTTGCTCCAAGCTCTAAATCTCCAAGCGGAGGCTGTGTAGGCGCGGGAGCTGTAGGTTGTGGAGATGATGCTAAGTAACTCTTTATCACTTCAGGAAATGCGATAGAGAGTGAGTTTGCTTGAGTAAACACTGACCGAAAATTGTTTACCAAAACCTGCGCTAATGCATTAGTATTTTGATTCACCGAAAATACCTTAGTAAGATACTGCATTTTTTCTTCCAA
>CAZZGJ010000038.1:0-2927 GCA_964654175.1 uncultured Candidatus Saccharibacteria bacterium | reverse complement strand
AAAACATAGCATTTATTCTCGTATACGGGTCCACTGCTGTGCCACTACTCTTATGTATTTCAAAATGTAGGTGTGGGGCACCGCCAGACGCATTACCTGTATTCCCAACATACCCAATGATTGAACCCTTCTCAAGAACCGTACCCTGAGTAACCCCTTCACCGAATGTATCTAAGTGCATATACACAAATGTCTCGCCACCTGGGTTTGCGGTGTACACATAATTTCCTTCACCGCTTCCTACACCTGTACGGAGTACAACCGCAGCAGTTGGAGAAACAACAGGAGTTCCTTTTGGTGCCATGATGTCGTTTCCAATATGCGTGCGCCCATTGGATCTTGGATCTCCAAAGTCTGTACGCAAGTTAGAAAGTTCGACACCAAAAAGTACAGGTATAGGAATCACCACACTTGGTGTAGTTCCAAGCGCTTGTATTTTTTGTGTTAGCTCGTTGGATTGTCCACGCCAACCACGAATATACTGTCTACGCTCTGTCGGTGAATCATTGGAACCATCTGTAGAAGTAGCTGTTTGAGCATTCGCTACAATCGTTATAGACAAAAGGAGAAATGCCGCGAAAAAAGACAGGGCCGAAACCTTTTTGAGTATGCTGTACATATATAGTGGTAGATTATGACGCCCTAGAAAGTCTTTTACAAAAGAAAATACTAGCGAATCGTATACTCTATATAACAGCCCACATCACTTGCTGTGACAGATAGAGCCCAAGTAACAAAATTACAGAGAAGACTTCTTCCTATTCTTCACAATAGTAACAATACCTATGATGACTATTATAAGTCCAATTCCTTGAGCTCCAGGACTGTCGTCATATCCACCGAATATAAAGAAGAAGATTCCAAATAAAATCGCGAGAATAGAATATATTATTTTTGTATTCATGTGCTAAGTGTATCACCTGAAACCTTTTTAAAGTCTGGGGAACTTTGTTTTGAAAAACTAAGAATTCCAATCGATTACCTGCTCCCCTTAAAGTTACTAAACTTCTATGAGTGATATACTTGTACATGTAGTTTTATTAATTTTATATACACAACCATGCAAAGAAAAATAGTTTCAATTGCAGCTGCAAGCCTCCTTGCGACAAGTATTGCCTCGGCTCAAGAGGTAGGTATCAACACAAATCTAAATGCCAATGCAAACCTTGGTGTTGGTAAAGTAAATGTAGAGTCAACAACAACCGTTAAAACAAATGCTCGCGAAGACACGACTTCATCCGCTAAAAAAGATGACGAAGTAAAACCTGCTAAAACTGAAACCACATCTGCAAAAGTAGAAAGTAAACGCTCAACAACAGCAGAGGCTCACATGAGTGCCGTTGCCATATTTGTTCAGTCGCTCCTTAGTGTTGCTAACCGTGAAGGTGGAATTGGGGCACAAGTACGCGCAGTAGCAGAGGCCCAAAATACTACCGCGAGCACAACCGCAGCCGCAATTACAGCTATTGAAGCACGTGGCAAACTCCGCACATTTCTTTTCGGCACAGACTACAAGAGTATCGGACAGCTGCGAAGTGATGTTACTGTTACCGAAAACAATATCGCTCAGCTAAAAGCAGTCTTGGATAAAGCCTTAAACGTAACCACAAAAGCAGAACTCACCGCTCAGCTTAAAGCACTTGAAAGCACTCAAGCCCAACTGAATGCTTATATCAAAGCAAATGAGAGCAGTTTCAGCCTCTTTGGATGGTTAAATAAGTAATCTTTTTCTTAAACAAAAACCGGGACAGTCCCGGTTTTTTAATTTAAGAAATTAGAGCTCTTCAAGCGCTTTAATATCAATCTTCTAAGTTCGAAATAAATAGCGAGCACCTTACCAGCAAATGGCGCTTGGAAATCAAGTAACCCTTCTGTTGGATAACGTGAAGTTGTAATAATTTTTCTAGTTTTTATAGTAACTGCTATCGGGAACGATCATCTTTCTTTAAAGGGTTTCCAAGTGGAACCGAGGGGCGGATGGGTTCATTTGGAGCAACTGGTTTTAGATCTGGCATATTTAAAATAGGTGAAGGATAAGATGAATAATAAATACAGCACCGCTTGCTGTAAGTGTATATCTAGAAATCTGAACAAGACGAAATTTCTCATTAAAGAGAGCATTGTTTGTTTTACGGGCTTCAATCATGGACCTTGTCGCCTCATCAAGAAGATTATACTCCTTATTGTTGGACATTTGCCTGTAAACCTCTTCTGGATTAGGGGCGTCATCCCACGAACCCTTCTCCCCACCTATCGCAAGCGAGAGAAATGCACAAAATCCAGCAATCAGAACCAAAGACACTTCTATAA
This sequence comes from uncultured Candidatus Saccharibacteria bacterium, assembly GCA_964654175.1. Classification (GTDB taxonomy): domain Bacteria; phylum Patescibacteriota; class Minisyncoccia; order Phycocordibacterales; family UBA5272; genus UBA11704. The sequence goes on along the minus strand of CAZZGJ010000038.1, from coordinate 617 downwards.
AGAAAAGTCTAGAATCAATTGCTGAACTCCAGGAGGATGAAGTCATTAGCTGCAAAAACCCTGTAAAGATAACTCCACAGGTCGCAAGAATAAGCCCGGCTCTAGTTGTAAATGAATCTACAGCAGTTAACTGTTGATTAAGTTTATCTTTTGCTATTTCAAAAAGTAGCTTGTGGTTCTCCTCCATGGTGTAGTCAGTATAGTTTGACAAGGGACGCGAGACAAGACTGGAACTACTTTACAGAACTTATTTTTCGAATAGCCCAGAAATTACATCTGTCTTGCTTCCATTATTTCAATGGTTGCACCAGGAATACCAAAGTGTGGGTGATCTTTAAAAAGTTCTGCTACCGCTTCAGCAGACTCCCCTTGTACGTACGACGATAGCATCATGTCGTTTTTGACATCCTCCACACCAGAGGCACTCACTCGCTTTGTTTTTCCAAGAGCGATTGTATTTAGAATTGTGTCTTTATGTGAAGCTGTCCACGCATCCCATTCCGCTCTCATTTTTGCCTCAGCATCCTTACGTTCTGCTTCTGGTTTCTTCATCCATTCCTCCATACCAAGCGCTGGTGCCATGTATATAACTGTGAAATTTTTCATATGCTTTTAGT
>CAZZGJ010000037.1:6319-6766 GCA_964654175.1 uncultured Candidatus Saccharibacteria bacterium | reverse complement strand
GGGTGGTAGGATAGTAATCACTTCGTTTTAGAGCGTAGTCGATGTTTTTTAACCAACCAGAGGAGAAGTGAATTGGCCCCTAGAGTCCACACACCTGAAACACTCGGACGAAAGAAGTCCGCGCGATCCAGAGCCAAATGGCTGCAAGCTGAGGACGCAAAGAACGCGAGCTGCAACCTTCCCGCGTTCGGGCCGGCCTGCTCAAAGCTCTGCGGCGCAGGAAAATGCCCCGCGGGTGGAGGTGTCGACACCTGCGTTTCACCCAACAAACCAACCTAAGGGAGGCAACGTGGGGACACCAAAACCGACTGAAATACCCGCCCCGCTCCTGAGGGCAATGGCCAAAAAGCACTGGCAGACGGACGAAGGCGATGCACTGTGCTTTACGGTTGCAGCCCTCGCTCGGACCATCAGTCAACCGCCTGAGCGAGTGAACGCAGACGTGAG
>CAZZGJ010000037.1:2290-6309 GCA_964654175.1 uncultured Candidatus Saccharibacteria bacterium | reverse complement strand
CCGGACATGCGCCGGGGTTTTTCATATCAAAAAAATAGACGGCGCCCGTAGGGCGCCGTCTATTTTTGTCTTTATGAGATTAAATCTTTCCCACTAAGTCCATTCCTGGAGTAAGCGTATCATCTCCTTCTTCCCATGAAGCAGGACATACCTGGTCTCCGTGCGCACGCACAAACTGTGCCGCCTTAATTTTTCTAAGAAGTTCTTTTGCGGAACGACCAATAGAGTTGTCGTTCACTTCAATACTTCGCACAATACCATCTGGGTCTACGATAAACGTACCACGAAGAGACATTCCCTCTTCGGCGATAAGCACGTTACAGTATGTACTTAGCTTGTGGTTAGTATCTGCAAGCATTGGGTATTTTACTTTTCCAATTGCTGGAGAAGTATCTTTCCACGCCTTATGAGCGTATGCAGTATCTGTAGATACTGAAAGAATTTCACATCCAATTGATTGGAACTTTTCATACATCTCTGCAAGCTCTTCTAGTTCAGTAGGACATACAAATGTAAAGTCCGCTGGGTAAAAGAACAGCACATACCACTTACCTTTGTAGTCTGCAAGTGAGATATTTTTCACTTGTCCATCTACGTATGCAGGCATAGAAAAGGCCGGCATTTCAGTTCCCACAATTGCCCCGCTGTATGCATCCATATCACAGCACTCACATGTGTTATTTTCTGTTGTCATATAATTGTTTCAAGTTCTAATTTACTAATCGAGAATATACCCATAATACCACATTGGATACACACTAAAAAGAATACTCTGTGCCGTATACAATCATCTCTTCGGGGTCTTTTATGACAGTATTTGCGGTAGTATCTACAAGAACAGGCACCTCTGTAAGTCCTCGTGCATTTAGCTCTTCTTTCACTGAAGGCTCTCCAATATTTCGCTCTTCATACACAACTAAATGGTAATCAAAAGCATCCCTCACTTGTTTGCACGCTGTAGAATTATCTTCTGTATAGAGTAAAATCATTGTAGTTGATAGTTTAGACTTACTAGTTTATAGTAAACCCATCATGAAACAAAACCGATCCGTCATCGTTGTGGCTGGAGCGACCGCAAGTGGTAAAAGTGATTTCGCGGTGGAACTCGCATTAAAGATGAATGGAGAAGTCATTAGTGCTGACTCTCGTCAGGTATACAAAGGATTAGATATTGGTACAGGTAAAATAACCGAGGAAGAAATGAAAGGTGTACCACATCATATGCTCTCTGTATATGAAGTTGGTCAGGAGGTTAGCGTCGCACGCTTCGCGCGCGACGCTAACCCTATCATAGATGACATTTTCTCCCGTGGAAAAACTCCAATTATCTGCGGAGGAACAGGTCAGTACATTGATGCCCTTATTTTTAATTCTGTTTTACCAAAAGTAGCCCCGAACGAAAAGCTGCGTAAAGAACTTGAGACAAAAACTACTGCTTCACTTTTTGAAGAACTGACTACCCTTGACCCCGAAAGAGCAAAAAATATCGACAGCCATAATCGAGTACGACTTATTCGTGCGCTTGAAATTGTGGCCACAACAGGTAAGGTGCCGACACTTAGCACACCCAAGCTACTCTATGACACAACCATATACCTACTAAAACCTGCTCGCGACGTGCTACGCGTGCGTATAACTAAGCGCTTAGAAAAACGTCTAGCTCTTGGCATGTTAGATGAAGTGAAACATATAATGTCGAAAAGTTTTCAAAGTAAAGATATGAAGAAATTTGGCCTTGAGTACGTAACACTCGGGAGACATTTAGAAGGCATGCTATCCGAAGAAGAAATGAAAGAGGAGCTCATCACAAAAAGTATGCAGTACGCGAAACGTCAGGAAACGTGGAATAAAAAATATGAAAAGTATGAGGACATTACCACCATCATAACGTAGAGAAGGCCGGCAAGTTCATTGCCGGCCTTCTTATTTCCTCCACTATTTCAGTGGGGTCACTCACCCGCGTCGCGAGCGAACGATTTGAAAGACCTCGCGCGGAGGCCACTCGGCTTGCTCCACATCTAACCCCACCCCTATGCGGTAAAAGACATCAACCGTTTTCGGGATTGCGATACCCGAAAAGACAATGTCTCTCACCGCTGAGATGAGCAGAGCGCGGTTGGCACCAACTGCTTTCGGGTGCCCAAGCATGGCGCAGCATGCGATTCCGAAATCGAGCGCCACTTCTTTCCTGGCTTCGAATTCCGCCTGAGCCTCTGGGGTTTTTTCGTCTTGCTCCATGAGCAGGACCAACCGTGTAATGTCGTGGCGCTCGCCGAGGCGAAACCACAAAACCGACGCGCGACGCCACTGTTGGCTTTTTGCGAAAGCGCAGCAACGACGCGCAAGCTCCCCGGGTGAAACAACCTTCTTGGTCATGCTGATTCCTCCATTGAATAAAAACAACAACTGAACTTACATTATACAATAAAAATACATAAAAGTCAATGACACGAATCTCCTTATTCTTCTTTTAAAATAAGCCTTTTTGATGCTATAATCGTTGTTATGTCTACTCCGTATATAACAACTATTGGATTGGAAGTTCACGCAGAACTTCATACTAATTCCAAAATGTGGTGTGGTTGTAAAAATGACCCCCATGCAGAACTTCCAAACACAAACGTCTGTGAAGTATGTATGGCTCACCCGGGCACACTCCCTGTTGCCAACAAAGACGCTATAAAAAAAGTAATTCAAGTTGGTCTCGCAGTTGGGGCTGATATTGCTGATTTCACAGAATTTGACCGCAAGAATTACTTCTACCCTGACATTCCAAAAGGATATCAACTCTCACAGTACAAACTCCCTATTGTTTCTGGTGGCACAATTAACGGCGTAGAACTTACTCGTATTCACCTCGAAGAAGACACTGCGAAGTCTTCTCACGAACAGGGTGCGACACTCGTCGACTACAATCGTGCCGGTGTTCCACTTATGGAGCTCGTTACTGAGCCTGTGATTCACTCAGCCGAACAAGCAGGTGCTTTTGCACGTGAACTACAAAGAATACTCCGTTACGTGGGAGCGTCAGAAGCAAACATGGACATGGGGCAGATGCGAGTAGAGGCAAATATCTCTGTTTCAAAAGACCCAAATGTTTTTGGTACAAAGTGTGAAGTAAAAAACTTAAACTCATTCCGTTCAGTGGAAGAAGCCATCAAGTACGAAGTTGCTCGACATATTGAACTTATTGAAAAAGGTGAGAAAGTTATCCAAGAAACTCGTGGATGGGACGAAAACAAAATGGAAACATTTTCACAGCGCAAAAAGGAAAACGCTCACGACTACCGCTACTTCCCTGATCCAGATCTTCCTAAACTCTACCTCTCAGAGCTATTTTCACTTGATGAATTGAGAAAAGAAATTCCTGAGCTCCCTGCTTCTCGACGTATCCGCCTTACACAAGCGGGTATTAAGGACGACGTGAGCGAAATTATTATTAGCGACCCATCTACTGCAATCTACTTCGATACAGTTATACAAGGTAAGGATACTGTATACGCAGTACTCGCCTCAAACTATCTAGTCGCAGATATTTTTGGACTCCTTAAAAAAGAAAACAAGGAACTTGTATCAGCCAATTTCCCTTCTGTAAACTCTTTTAGAACACTACTTGATATGATTACCCTAGGAGAACTATCTTCTCGTGGAGCAAAGGACGTCCTACCTTTCATGATTGAAAATAAAGACCTCGACGTAAAGAAGACAGCTGAAGAAAAAGGACTGATCCAAAAAAATGACCCTGAGGCGCTTAAAGCAATTGTACAAGAGGTGCTTGCAGAAAACCCGGCCCAAGTCGCAGACTACAAATCTGGAAAGGAGAGCATGTTCATGTACTTCGTTGGTCAAGCCATGAAAAAATCTAAAGGTGCCGGAAACCCAGGGCTTTTCCAAGAACTACTTAAGGAAAGCCTTAAGGACTAAGACTGCGTATTATTAAAAGAACGCCAAGCATTTCTGAGGGTGGGGAGTAGTTTGGCGAAGAAATGCTTAGTGTGAACGAGAATTAGATAAAATTT
>CAZZGJ010000037.1:0-2232 GCA_964654175.1 uncultured Candidatus Saccharibacteria bacterium | reverse complement strand
CATCTTTTTTATTTATGCGGTAACTCATAATAAGTTTACCTACCCACAATTAGAGCCCGTTGTAGGGAAATGGAGTATTGAACAAGTGCAACACCCACTCTTTCTTGGTTTTGCAGGACATAACTATTTAGTGCTACGTGACGGTCTTGGGGACGTCGAAGGTGAACTACACGGACTTGCCACAGACCCAATATCAGGCACATGGAAATATATTGGCTACTCACCTACTGACGAATTACGAGTATGGGAATTTACAGACTTACGATACGGTCTTACGAGTCGCGGATTTCCTGGCACAACCATCATCTCCGGAAACGCAGAAGAAATGAGAGCACTTTGGTCAAAAGCAAAAGAATGTGGTGAAGCCATCAACGCTAAACATATTTCATACCCTCGATTTGGAGTAGACCTTCGCGGGTCAACAGAAAACTCAAACGCAGTCACCTATACGCTTCTACGTTGTATGGAGTTACCTCAAAAACATATCGGACTGATCACCCCAGGATCTAGAACTAATCTCCTAGAAGAAAACTGACCTTACTTAGCAAGTACTTTAATTAAAAAGTCTCCAAACGCTTTTACTTTTGTTTCATCAAAGAGCGAGAGAATAAGCACTTCTTTTCCTGTCGCTTTTTCAAGTTCTTTTTTCTTTACCGCAACTTCCTCATCCGTTACCATGTCGCTTTTTGAAAGCACGACAATCTCATGACGAGATAAAAGCTCTTCATCGTATTTACCAAGCTCGTTACGAATAACCGTATATGTTTCTCCTACGTTTTCATTTTCAGCAGAGACGAGGTGCACTAGTGTCGAGGTACGTTTAATGTGTCGAAGGAACTTGTGTCCAAGTCCTTTACCATCACTAGCCCCTTCAATAAGACCAGGAATGTCTGCAAGCACATATCCGAAGTACGCACCTAGGTTTGGTTCAAGTGTTGTGAAAGGATAGTCTCCAATCTTTGCTCCAGCACGAGTAAGTGCATTAAGAAGAGAAGATTTTCCAGCATTTGGAAGCCCAATGAGACCAACGTCTGCAATAAGTTTTAATTCTATTTCAAATATAGCAAACTCTCCTCGTTCACCTTTTGTAAATTCTTAAGGTGTACGGTTTGTCGATGACTTAAACTGTTCATTTCCAAGACCACCTTTCCCGCCACGTAGCACAATGAAGTCTCCCTCTTCGAGACATTCGTATTTCTTATCATACTCTCGGTTATAAATAACCGCACCGATTGGAACAGGAAGATACAAGTCTTCTGCATTACTTCCATGCATACTACGCTTCTGTCCTGCTTCTCCTGCTTGTGCTTCCCACTCTTTTTTGTGTTTATACACTGAAAGCGCCTGAATATCACGAACAACACGGAAATATACATCACCACCTTTCCCGCCATCTCCTCCAGCTGGCCCACCAAAAGGAATACCCTTCTCACGGCGCCATCTAACAACCCCGGTTCCTCCGGTTCCAGCTTTTACAGTAAGGGTTACGTGATCGATTAACATAAATTTTATGATACCACATTTTTCTATATTTTGCAAGGGTTTTGGGCCGTCACCTTCTACAACGGCCGTGCTACACTTTTTATATGGCACATATTCACACACTTCCTGGGCAAGTTGATAATACTGCTGATGTATTTATTGTAGACACAACCTCAAAGACAGTACTCCTTCGTATTCATGATAAACACAAAATCTGGCTGCACGTAGGAGGACACGTAGAACTTGATGAGACACCCGAGCAAGCAGCAATCCGTGAAGTAAAAGAAGAAGTCGGACTTGAAATAGAACTCTGGCGAGAGTATGCACATAATGAAACATTTCCAGAAGAAGACGGGCAAACCAAAGTGCTACCACCATACCAGATGAATATTCACCCTGTTGGCGATGACCATAGACATCTATCCTACATATACTATGCAAAAGCCATCACAACATCTATCACCGAAGGTGATACTGAAAAAAGCGACGGAATTAAGTGGTGGACAAAAGCAGAACTAGAAGAAACGACAGAGGTACGAAAAGAAACAAAATGGTATGCATTGGATGCACTAGATAAACTCTGTAAGTAATAAAAGAGCCGCCCCCTTCGGGGGCGGCTCTTTTATTAGAAAATTAGATTTTCTTTAGTAATTACGCAACCTCTCAGCTTTGTCATGCGAACGAATCTTCTCATGCACCTTAGCTTCAATTTGACGAATACGTTCACGAGTAACATTAAAATCGGCACCC
>CAZZGJ010000036.1:0-6814 GCA_964654175.1 uncultured Candidatus Saccharibacteria bacterium | reverse complement strand
ACTTATATAAATATGAATGCGACTGACCGATTGACTGAACTCTTCATGCGTTTTCCTGGAATTGGACCAAAACAAGCCAGACGGTTTGTGTATTTCTTGCTACGAGAACACTCTCATTACAAGGAACAGCTTATTGCCGCGCTTGAAGAGCTGAAGTTTACAGGGAAGCTCTGCGCAGATTGCTTTAGATACTTTGGGGATAGAGACCCGAAACATATGCACACAACATGTGATATTTGTCGTGATGAAAGTAGAGACATGACCTCAATTATGATTGTTGAAAAAGAACTTGATATTGACGCAATTGAAAAAACGGGAGCCTATACTGGGCGGTACTTTGTGCTCGGCGCACTTCTCCCACCTCTTACAGATAAACCTTCTGAAGTGATTCGTATTCGTGAGTTAGTAAGTTTAGTTCATTCAAAAATTGAAGCCGAAACTATACGAGAAATTATTTTTGGATTACCTGTAACTGACGACGGAGATTATACAAAAGAGTACGTTGAAAAGACCCTTAAACAGATTGTAGGTATTGAGGCACTCTCGTTTTCAACCCTTGCTCGTGGTCTTTCAAGTGGGCTTGAACTTGAATATGTTGACCGGGATACATTTAAGAGTGCCTTTGAAAGAAGGAAGTAGTGCTTACTTTAGAGTCTGCTAGAGTAAATCAAAACAATTGAAGCGATATATAGCACAGTAAAAAGGGTTATAAAAAATGTACGTAGTCTTGTTTGTGGGGTTATTTTACTAATGTACGTTTGGTACAACATACGAAAAAGATACCAGATTACAACTGCTTGAGCGAGTGTAAAAAAGATTATCGCAGATTCAAAGATGATTTCACTCAGAGGTGTAACATATCCAGGTGGCATTATAGGTAGGGTGCCGTAAGCAAAAACATTTAGAGGCATAATGCCTATACCCAAGATAAACGTACGAATATATTTCTGCATATTGGTCTATAGTATATAGCTTAGAAAAGCAAATTAAAAGCGCGACCGAAGGTCACGCTTTTAATTTGTCTTAGTTGATTGAGTCAATCTTGAGACTCATGAACGGCTGACGGTGTCCGTTTTTCTTGTGATAACGGCTTTTTGCACGGTATCGTACAACGAGAACCTTATCGAGTCTTCCTGATTCGATAATAGTTGCCCCTACTGTTGAACCAGCGATATATGGAGCTCCAAGAGTTGTAGTTGCGCCATCATCCTTTAGAACGACAGATTCGATAGTGATTGTATCACCTACCTTATATTCGCCTTTGATCTTCTCAACTGCGATTTCGTCGCCAACGGCAACCTTGTATTGCTTTCCACCTGTTTGAATAACTGCGAATGACATAGTGGCAAAATTATACAGTATTTTAGGTAATAACGCAAGGAATCGAGTAGCTAAGGGCTTTACGGGCAAAGGTATATTGACTAATACAGTTTTTAGTTGTAGAGTTTTAGGTATCTTTAACTAAGTGAGAGAGGTAAAGAGAATGATGCTCCTTGATGTTTTTTCGGTTGTAGCGCTTTACGCCGCGCTGACTGTACCCGGGACCTGGCTTATCAGGAAGTGCTTTTACGAGGACTACGAGGTCGTCGGCTGGCGCTTCATGGTGCTTTCGCCACTGTTCCTGCTCATGGCGGTCATGTTTGCTGCCTTGGCGCTGGTGATCCTGGGTTGGCTTGCCGTCACTCTGTGTTTGTTGTGGCTTGCCGCACCCAAGTTCTTTTCTGGCGAGGAAAGGTACATCTGGTGAAGTACTTACCCGAAATCCTTTCCTGGGCGGGCAACAACCCTGGTCTGCTGACCGTTTACTGGTTGGCTTTCGGCTATTCGCTCACGTATGTGCAGCGTTTCGTGGCGGGGTGCCCCTGTAGAATCGATGGCGACGCCGTCGAGAGAGACCACTTCTGGAAGGTTCTGATCGCTGGTCCGCTGGCTACGATTCCGGTCGTGGTCTCTGTGCTGCTCACCTTTTCGGAAGCGGCAACAATCGTCGCCCAAAACCTGGAGGAAAGTCGAGCGCGCCGCCGGCAAAAGCTGCTCGATGAGCAACACGCTCGCGATATGGAGCAGTCGGTACCACCGTACATCTACTAGTGGTCGTAATTCCACAACCGCTAGAAACAAAAAACCGCATTCGGAGGATGCGGTTTTTTAATTTCCCACTCTTATTTATTCTTCGTCAAATGTTGGTTTATCTAGTAGTACGGGTTCTATCCCTCCTGTATCGCCTGTAATACGAATTACGTCCTTATCAATCTTCTTTAACTCTTTGTATGCTGTATTGTAGTGTTTTACAGATGTGCCAAGCGTTGCGCCAAGTTTACGCATGTAGTCTTCGTATGCGAGTAGGTGTTTTCCAAGTTCCCCCACTCGTTGCTGAATGTGTTTTGCGCTTTCTTCAATTTTAAATGCTTTGAATCCATAGAGAACTGATTGAAGATATGCATAAAAAGTTGTCGGAGAGACAATGATCACTTTTTTATCTTTGTATGCGTAATCAATAAGCGAACGTGTGTTTACTTTTACTGCACCAATTTCATTTACTAAAAGGTCATAGTAAATTCCTTCGGCTGGAATAAACATAAACGCAAATGGGAGCGTACCCTCTTCTTCTTTAATGTATTTGCTCGTCTCGTCGATACGAATTTTTAGGTCGTTACGAAAATCTCTTTCAAGCTCAGCTCTTCGTACGTCGTCTTTTTCATTTACGATACGGTTATAGTTATCTAATGAAAACTTAGCGTCGACACAAATGAAACCCTCTTTTGTTTCAATGATTGCGTCCACTACTTCGCCATTCTTAAATCGATGCTGCATTTTATAGGCTCCAGGAGGCAAAATATTGGCCAAGATGAGCTCAAGTGATGCTTCGCCTAAGTTTCCACGTTGCTTCTGATGTTTGAGCACCTTTTCGAGGTTTTGGAGTTGTTCTGTAATAGAGAATACTTGCTTGTTGGACTCCTTTACTTCAGTGAGCTCTCTTGTGATATCAGTGATGAGTCGTTTTACTTCCGTGTCTTGGTGGCGAAGTGTTTGATTAAGTTCAGATGAAGAACGGTGAAGACGCTCATCCATGGTGCGGTTTAGGCGTTCGAGTTGGTCTTGGACAAGTACAAATGTCTGGTCCTCCTCCTCTCCATTGTTTGATTTGCTACGAAAAATAAGAACAATAAGAAGAATGATAATAATTGTTCCAAAGAGTGCGATGAGGATAGAGGTGGACATAGATGTCTCTAGTATACAGTACCAAATTACCTTGTTGGAGTGGATGTAAGTGCTCGTGATGAGTGATATAAGAACACATTTTTACATACTTGACAAGTATATAAAACATGTTAGGATTGATGGGCCAATTCGGCATCTGTCGTTCCATTTTTTCAACCAGGAGTCAAACCATGAAGTTCCCCCAAGCATCTGAACCCGGTGCAGCCAGTGGTGGTCAGGATCCGCGTAGCGTCATGAACACCGCCGGCCACGGCGCCCATTCGTCGGGCGGCGGCGCAAGCCCGATTGCTTTGAACAAGACCGTCGGCGTGGGCAGCGGCCCGCAGCAGCAATCGCCGCAGGAACACATCGGCAGCACCATGCAGCGCAACGGTACGCCGTCGTCCGGCCGTCCGGCCGTCGCTCAGCAACGCGGCCACCACGGCTTCGTCGGCGAAGTGGCACTGGCCTGAAGCAAGTCCGCGGCCACCGGCTGAAGGGTAAGCATCGTAGCGGTTTAGCCGCAGTTCTTGCCTTCACTGGCCCGCCCTGTGTTCTCAGACATCGTGCAAGCGGTGTCGGAAGGCCCCTTTTCGGAGGGGCTTTTTCTTTTTCGTATGTAATTTGCTACCATACACAGTGAGCCGCTCGTGAGGGTCGCTCTATCTCGCGTTGCTTGCGACTAAATAAGGTACGCCGCAAGACTCGGAAGCCAGCTCCCACCTGGCTTCCATTTTTTTTATTTTTATACAAGAAAATGCTATAATTATCTGTACTATGCAAGAACAAATTAAAGCCTCTATTAAAGCAGCAATGATCGCAAAGGAAATGGACAAACTCCAAGTACTGCGTCTCATCTCGGCCGCATTTACTAACGAACTCGTTTCTCAGGGTCATCCACCTACAGATCCACTTTCAGATGAGGATTGTATGAAGGTGATTAAGCGTCTTGCTAAGCAGCGTAAAGACTCAATCGAGCAGTTCACTGCTGGTGGACGTGCAGACCTTGCAGAATCTGAACTTGCCGAACTTGCAATTATTGAAGAACTTCTCCCTGCGCAAATGTCAGAAGCGGAAATTGAAGAGAAGGTAAAAGCTAAATTAGCTGCAGAGCCGATTGACTCCACTAAAAAGGGTATTTTTGTCGGACAGATGATGAAAGAGCTCGGTGGGAATGCAGATGGAGCACTTGTTAAAGCTGTAATTGATAGATTAGTTGGTTAAATAATAATTATACCTACATATATGTTCTCAGGTTTCAGTCAACAAGAACCTCGACCGTTTGTAGGAAATATACCAAAACCCGAAGAGGTTTTTCCTCTTGAATTACCTACTTCTCCATCTGAACTAACAGAAGCTCACTACACCGAGCTTGATGTTCGTCTTAACCATATTTTCGAAAAGTTTCAAAAAGACGGCAAACTAGAGAACACGACTAACGGCAGTATTAAAGGGCCTGTGTATACGAAAATACTGATCCAGGCGCAAAAAGAGTTCCCTGATATCACCGCCTCAATATTTAATAACTATATTATCTTTCACCGAAAGTTACATATACTTGGATATCAGCCGAAACCAACAACAAAAGTATTACGTCCTCAAAAAGCTTTTAGTCACCCTGCTCCCCCATCCTCTCCTCCGATAGAGACTTTTGGACACCGCGCAGCAAATGATGTAGAGCGTAGAGGAAAAAATGAGGAGCTGTTTTAGTTACACGTTACGGGGATAACCACCTGCGTATTACTGTTGGCTGCGGTGGAGTTAACCGCGGCTCTGAAGATTGCAAAACATCCTATTCCTTTCGGTAGAACAGAGTTAATCCTGACACTAAATCTAGCCCATCCAGGAACTGACCATTGCTCTGTAGCATAAGCTTGTTCAACTGCAAAAATTCGCCCCTGTGCATCACCAATATATACAGGGAAGCTCCCGTTTGTGTACATTGTTCCTTTAGCTTCTCCAATAATTGTCATGCCTTGGTAAATGTTCCCTTGTTTATAAATAGATAGGTTGCGTATATGGAGGTCGGTTTTTGTAAAACCTGCTTCATTTGCTTCAAATGTTGGGTAAGGTTCTGTCGCTGGACTGATAATGATTTCCCCGTCTTTGTATTCAGCGTATGAGACGTATGGGCTTCGAGGGCCTTTGTAAAGATTTTCTGATAAGTCAGCTTCTTTTGGCATTCCAAAGAGTCCGGTCTCACGTGGTGGAGGTAAGATGTCTTCACCAAAAAAAGAAAAGATTCCAAACTTTTGTGGTAGTCCCGGGAATAGCTTTGTAAACAAGAAAAAGATGAGTGCTATAGCGAGAACTACCCCAATTGTAAGAAGTAATCTAGAGATGAGATAGCGAAGTGTGTCCATAAAATAGTTACTTAGGTGTCGCGCTACACGCATTAGGTGCCCACAGTCCGCGTTCACTCACACGAGCAAGTGTCTGCAACTCTTTAAACTCTTTTTGGTACTTATAGGGTGCCATGTAAGTGTATTCATACGCATACCCTTCAGCTATCATCTTACGATTAAGCATTTGTCCATCTTCTAGGTATACATATGCAAGGGTTCTGTCGTAGGTATCCCTAAGTCCTTGCGTTGTGTCGTATTCAAGGCGAACGATTTTACCTTTTGTAAGCTCTTTCATTCGAGTGCTTGCTTCGTTTCCGAAACATTCAACTGTTTTACGTGGGTCTACCGTTTCTGGAGTGTTGATACCAATAAGTCTAATTCTCTCCTCTGCCCCATCTTTTTGTATGATGATAGTGTCTCCATCTACAGCACGCACAACGTCGTAGTATGTGTAATTCGGCGCGTACTGTACTTTATTTGCCAGCCCGTCAAAACCAAAGTTAACAACACCAAGTACGAGGTCTCTGTTTATTTGATATAAAAATGCAAGTATAAATACAATAAGCGCCACAATGGTAGCTTTAGATGCTTTTGCAAGTATTTCTGGTGCTGGACCGTGAGACATAGAAGTAAATGTGAGCTAGCACGTCGTTGGGGACGCAACTTTTTTAGAGAGTGTATAGGTAGCAATACATAAAAAGATGATACCGATGTATCCAATTTCTTGGCCTTGATATGGCAGTGCGCCAAGCATTGCCGATAAACCAAAGAAGCTTAAAATAACGCTTGCAAAGGCTGTTCCGCACGCCGCACAGCCTATGCCTATAAAGGCAAAAAATAGCCCAAGACCGCTATATAGACCACTTCGTACTATAACCTCCCCTCGTATGCGTATATACGTATAGGCAAGCGAAATATTGATTCCTCCCAGAAGTGAACCAAGCCCCGAAAGAAGAAGTGAGCTTAGTGTGAACGTGCTTGTGACATCAAAAAGTGTACGAAAAGCAAGCCACAGTCGTTCAAAGTAAGGAATGACTTCAAATGCCATCACATCTTTTGCTGCTGTTCCATTTTGTACCAAGAGAAGAAGAAAAAGAAAAACCAGAGTAGAGACGAGTGTTACCCATCGACTGTCTTTACGGGAGAAAATCACAGAGAACCCTAAAGCAGCATTTTGCATATGTAATAAGTGTACTCCAGAATAGATAATTATCCAGTGGAAGAAGAAAGCAACGCCGTAGGCGTCGCTTTGTTGTTCCGTTGATTTA
>CAZZGJ010000035.1:6114-6861 GCA_964654175.1 uncultured Candidatus Saccharibacteria bacterium | reverse complement strand
TTTTATACATAAGTGATTTTATTATTGTATTGTTTGTTGCTGTGGTACTTGCCTCAGCTGCCGAACTTCCTGTTCGAAGGCTCATGCGCTTCGGATTTTCGCGAGGGTTAGCTGTATTTTCAATCTTCCTTACGTTGGTTGGTGTGATTGCAGCTGTCGCGCTTATCTTTATTCCGCCACTTGCAGATGACGCCGCTAGATTTATTCAGACACTTCCTCAGATACTAAACTCAGTTCAGATTTTTGGTCGTGACATGGGATTCAAGGATCTCGCAGCAGCAGTCTCTGAACTCTCTCGAGATATTTCAAAGGGTCAAATTCTTACTATTCTAAAAAATATCGTACTTGGCGCAGGGGGGTTCGTTGCTACGACATCGCTTGTCATCGGAGGTATTATCAATATCGTGCTTACATTTGTGCTCGCGTTTTATCTCGCGCTTGAAGAAAGGGGTGTTCAAAAGTTTTTGCGACTACTCACTCCAAGAACTCACGAAGCGTACATTGAAGATCTTTGGACTCGCGTACAGACAAAGATTTCTCTTTGGATGCAAGGTCAACTTCTTCTTTCCCTTCTCGTGTCTTTCTTGGTGTATGTGCCAATGCTTATCCTTTCTGTTCCGTACGCGAGTCTTCTCGCCGTGCTTGCGTTCATTGGAGAGCTTATCCCGATGGTTGGGCTTACACTTTCTCTTATTCCTGCACTCTTCCTTTCGTGGACCTTCGGTGGGACGTCCCTCCTTATTATTG
>CAZZGJ010000035.1:0-6104 GCA_964654175.1 uncultured Candidatus Saccharibacteria bacterium | reverse complement strand
GAGTCATGTATTGTACCCACGCATCATGAATAAGCTTGTAGGTGTGCCTTCAGTAATCGTGGTTATCGGTCTTATCGTTGGAGCGAAGCTTGCCGGTATCTGGGGAGTACTTCTTTCTGTTCCTGTCGCGGCAATTCTTATGGAACTTGCAGGTGATCTAGAGAAAAAGAAGTCAAATGGCAGCGAATAAACCTTTCTACATCACCACGACTCTTCCATACGTAAACGCAGAACCGCACCTAGGTCACGCGCTTGAGTTTGTGCGCGCGGATGTGATTGCGAGATATAAAAAATCTCTTGGGTACGACGTGTTTTTTAACACAGGAACAGATGAGCATGGAACCAAAATTCTAGAAGGCGCAGAAAAAGAGGGGATACCGGTACAAGAATATGTCGACCGTAATGCGGCACGTTTCAAAGAGCTGTATCCGAAACTTGGTATTACAGATGATATTCACTTTATTCGCACAACTGACGAAGTGCATATTAAGGCTGCACAGGAAATGTGGCGTAGATGTGATGCGAACGGTTATATTTATAAAAAAGAATATGAAGCAACATACTGTGTTGGGTGTGAGCTCTACAAAACAGACAGTGAGCTTGTAGATGGCAAATGTCCTATTCACCCAAATCGCGAAATTGAAATTATCAAAGAAGAAAATTATTTCTTTGCCTTTTCAAAAGTTGCTCCACTTCTAAAGAAGTTATACGAAGATAATCGCTTTAACGAAATCAAAGCGTTTCTTGATCGTGGACTTGAAGACTTTTCTATTTCACGTTTAAAGTCAAAAATGTCATGGGGTGTGCCAGTGCCAGGAGATGATGAGCATGTTATGTATGTATGGTTTGATGCGCTGACTAGTTATATTTCTACACTTGGTTGGCCAGATGAACAGGGGAACTTCCAATATTGGAAAGAAGGAACTCCGGTGCAGTACTGTGGTAAAGATAACTTGCGTCAGCAGTCAGCAATTTGGCAGAGCATGCTGTTAGCGGCTGGACTTCCACATACACATCATATTATCATCAACGGATTTATTATTTCTGGTGGACAGAAAATGAGTAAATCAATCGGAAATGTAATCAATCCGTTTGATGTAATTGAAATGTTTAAAGATGTAACAGACTATCCAGAAGATGTTTTGCGATTTATTTTGCTTCACGAAGTACCTTCATTTGAGGATGGAGATATAACGATTGAATCCATCAAGACCGCCTATACTGCGTATCTTGCAAACGGAATCGGGAACCTCACGAGTCGTATCATGAAGATGGCTACAGTTAATGGGGTTACTCTTCAAGAAGAGCAAGAGGGTCTAATATTAGATCACGAGTTTGAAAAGTATAACGTTCACGGAGCTATACATACACTTATGTATTTCGTTTCTAACATCGATAAGACGATAACAGAAAAAGAACCTTTTAGACTTATAAAAACAAACAAAGAAGAGGCAAAGAAAATCATAGGCTCACTTCTTCAAGACTTGTATACTACCGCGAAAAAACTTGAAGTGTTTATGCCTAACACGTCTGCAAAGATCCTTGAGTGTATTCGCGAAAACAAAATGCCAGAAAAACCTCTCTTCGCGAGACTCCCTTAATCTTCATGAAAAAAATCTACAACAAACTCGTGCGCGATAAGATGGTAGATATTTATAAGCATGACGTTGAGAATAAGATAAGCGCAAGTGATTACAGTGTGCGGTATATGGAGCGCGAAGAAACGCTTGAGCGACTTAAAGATAAATTACTTGAGGAATCTCAAGAAGTATTTGATGTGTACGGAAAAGAAGATAAAACGGAGCTAAAGGAAGAAATTGCAGACGTGATCGAAGTGATAGATGCAATCCTCTATCACAATGATATTTCACTTACTGAAGTGCTTGCAATTCGTGATGCTAAAAAAGAAAAGAAAGGCGGGTTTGAGAAAGGGGTATTTCTGGAGAGTATTGATTATTTTGAAAATAAGTAGGGTATATGAAAGGGCCAGTAGGACTGGCCCTTTCTCACAAGCTTGTTCACTGGGTAAAGCCAATTGGCTTTTTCCGAGAGCTAAGCGTTGGAAGGTCGCACGGTTTGACCGTATCGCGCCCGTCCAGTCGTGCATTGCCAAAGCCGGTCATGAGCGCGCGGCGCATTTCGCGTGGTACTAATTTCGCCAAACACTCTAGCGTATTGGGCTCGGGCTCGACAGCAAAGCGTTCACCCCAGCCGTGTTCGGCGCGAATTGTTTGGTAAAGACCAAGGGCAACTCGTCGCGCCGTCTCGTCTACAGGAACTTCAACTTCAAATACGTTTAAGCGGTTCATGATGGGCCCAGGAATGGACCGCTCATCGTTGGCTGTGAACACCCACACGACCTGGCTGGCGTCGATGGATACCTCTGCAAACTCGTCTGTGAAGTCCAGGGCGCTGTCGTGCTCCAGTAGGCCGTATAACGCACCGAGTGGGTCGTATTGCGCGTTAGCGCTTGCCTTGTCCACCTCGTCCACCACAATTACTGGGTTGGCATATTGGCCGTCTACTAGCGCTTGAAAGACTTTGCCGGGCTTGGAGCCTTTCCATTGCGACGACGAGCCTGACAGTAGCCATCCAGCGGTCATGGAACTCATGGGTATCAGGTTCATACCTGTTCCCAGTAAGTTGGCTATCTTGCGCGCGAAGCGGGTCTTACCAATGCCGGCCGGACCAAGTAGCAGCATCGGTGTTACTTCCAGTCCGTCGCTGGTGTCCTGGCTCAGTGCCACCTGACGACGTATATCGTCTAAGGCGTCCGTGAAGTTTGGCAGTTCGTTGTAGAGCATGGACATGTCGGGTACGCCGCTTGGCTTAACCTGAAATCGGTCGGGGCCGCGTTCGAGCATGCGCTGGTAGGTGCTGCGCAGCGCCTCGTGTTCTCGCTGACCGCCAGCTTCATCTAGCTTGGCCAGTCTGTGCTGCACTTCCTCGAGGTTAAATATAGGACGCACTTTAGCGACCGGTAGACTGAAGCTTTGGGCCACAGGAACAAGTTCGTTTGCCATGATGATGTCCTCTTTGATTGGTTGATGTTGGAACCCTCATGTATAATCGTATTCCTTTTTTACAGGTCCGTCAAAAGAGCTTATATTTGTGGTATTATCTTCCTTATATGAGTAATTACGCTTTCTTTGATGTGCACTCACATGTGCACGATAAAGCTTTCAATGAAGACCGAGAAGACTTACTTTCTCGTATGAGTTCTGTTCCGATGGGAGCTGTTACAGTGGGTACTGATTTAACTGAAAGCAGGGAAGCGTTGGCACTGGCTACAAAGCATGACCATATATTTGCAACTGTCGGTCTTCATCCTGCGGATAATGTGCTTGAGGTTTTTCAATACGAGGAGTATAAAAAAATGGCACAGCACCCAAAAGTATTAGCTATTGGAGAGTGTGGGCTAGATTATTTTTATGTTGAACAATTTTTTGAAGGTGAAAAAGAAAGTAAGGGGATTACCTGGAGTAAAGAAGAAGAAAAAGTTCGCCAACACAATATTTTTGTACAGCAGATTACGCTCGCGCATGAAGTAGGTAAACCTTTAATGCTTCACATTCGAGATGTAAAGGGAAAGTACGAGGCGTACGAAGATGCAATTGCTCTACTTCAGAAAGCCCACGCTGAAGGGGAAAAGGTGCTTGGGAATGTACATTTTTTTGCAGGGAATATTGATGTTGCACAGGCGTTTCTTGATCTTGGGTTTACTGTTTCTTTTCCGGGTACTATTACATTTACAAAAGAATACGACGACGTGGTACGGTTTGTGCCCCTTGAGATGATGCATGCGGAGACAGATAGTCCTTACGCTGCACCTGTTCCATATCGTGGTAAAAGAAATGAACCACCGTTTGTACAGGAAATAGTTGCAAAGATTTCGTTGCTAAAAGAACAGGGTATGGAAGAGGTGAGGGCTCAACTAGTTGAAAATGCTAAGCGCGTCTTCAAAGTAAGCTAAGTTGCGCAGTGCTCATATTTTTTGTAGAGTAGGGATTCCGTTGTTTTTTAAGAAAGAGGTTTGACATGAATGTCGTGTTCGCCGAAGTGCGACGGTTGTACCCCTCAGGAGGGGTTACCATTGCAGAAACCCCGATGGGGCACATTCTGCAGCTTGCATCAGATTGCCAAGGCGCGGGCGCTCTCGCAGAAGGTGTGCATGCAGCGTTTCTGTGCAGTTGCCACGTACCGGCCGGTTCTGCCGGTCGCGCAAAGAGTAACCCCTTCGTGATCGAGGTGGTGGTGAATCCCACCGGACAAACCCTATATGACTTGATGCAGGTTCTGAAGCACTGAAGAGTGCTTCGTCGAAAAGGCCCTGGTCGCAACGCGACCAGGGCCTTAGTTCTTTTTAGTAGATTGCTTGGTTGTTATTTTTACGGTAGTGTTTTGTTGTGTGTTCGTAATCGGGCGGTTGCCCTAATCTATGGGCGTTGCCCAGAAAGTGAGTTTGAAAATGAATCAACAGCAATTGCGGCTGACCGGCCTGCAACACCTGTACACCGGAAAGGTCCGGGATACGTTTGATGCGGGGCCAGGGCAGTTGCTCATGGTCACGAGTGACCGCATCTCGGCCTTCGACCACAACGTCGGCGAAATTCCCAAGAAGGGGGAACTGCTGAACTCCATGAGCCTTGCTTGGTTTGCCAGGCTTGCCCACATCGTGCCTAACCACCTGTTGCCTGGCGTTGCGCCCGAAGACGTCGTGGCGGCAGACGAGGCGCATCTTGTCGTCGGACGAGGTGTTGTGGTGAAAAAACTCCAGCCGATTCAGTTTGAGGCGGTCGTTCGCGGCTACCTCGCAGGCTCGGGTTGGAACGACTACCGGGAAACTGGAGCAGTCTGTGGTATCGCGTTGCCTGCTTGTATGCGGAATGCTGAGAAGTTGGCGACACCAATCTTCACGCCAGCAACCAAGGCTCCCGTGGGTGGGCACGATGTGAACGTCTCTTTTGACCAGATGGCTGATGACCTCGGGCGTGAGCTGACTTCGTACATTCGCGAGGTGAGTATCCGTCTGTACGAGACGGCTGCCGCATTTGCCTTGACCAAGGGCATCATCATCGCGGACACGAAGTTCGAGTTCGGGCTCGATGAAGATGGCGTGCTCACTTTGATGGATGAGGTGCTGACGCCCGATTCATCGCGGTTTTGGCCGGTCGAAGCTTACCAAGCGGCTTTCGAAGCCGGCAGGAACCCGCCAAGTTATGACAAGCAGTTCGTTCGAGACTGGCTGCAAAGCCAGGGTTGGTCGGGTCAAAACGAGTCACCGCCTGCGCTTCCGACGGAGATCATCCAGAAGACGGCAAGCAAGTACGGCCAAGCCTATCGCGCGCTCTGCTGGTCCTGATGACCCATCTTCCACATCGTGAAGGTCTAATGAAAGAGCCCTTAGCTCCCCAAGCTACAGGGCCTTTCTTTTTACCTAAAAGTGTTGTATAATATGGCCCTATGACTGAAATTAATGAAACCACAGTAGATAGTCGCGTATATGAAATTTCTTTCATCTTTGATAACAAACTAGATGAAAGCGCGGCGCTTGAAAAAAGTAACGCCATCAAGCAATCTATTGCTACCCTAGGAGGTAGCTTCATTTCGGAAGAGGCTCCGTACATGCGTGAGCTCGCTTATGAAATGATTCGCGTTGTTAATAATGTGAACGTTCGTTTTAATGAAGGATACTTCGGATGGATTAAGTTCGAACTTCCTGCTGACAAGGTAAAGGAACTTGAAAAAGGTCTTAAACTTGATGAGCAACTTGTTCGATTCTTAATCGTTACCACTGTTCGTGAGAATACTGTTTACACAAAGCGTGCACCTGTTGTGAAGATGGACTCACTAGTAAACAATGAGGATGATGTGAACATTGATACTACAAAAGAGGATGTTCTAGAGACAGAAGTAAAAGACGCTGTTGTTGAAGATGTGGCTGCTGTCATCACTCCTAGCGAAGAAAGTAAGTAAGGAGTAGACTTAAGCTAATGGGCTTACTACACATTAGTAACTAATCATCAATATATCTATGTATCTTAATAAAGCGTTCTTGTTTGGAAACCTTACTCGAGATCCAGAAATGAAATCATTACCTAAGG
>CAZZGJ010000034.1:427-6920 GCA_964654175.1 uncultured Candidatus Saccharibacteria bacterium | reverse complement strand
TCGTATTGCATTTGAAAAAGTGAGAAAGAAGGATCACTTTATGACACCTGAAGTGGTGGATATGGAAGAACGACTCGCCGAGACGCTTGGTACTCGTGTACAGATTGAACCACGTGAACGTGGTGGACGTATTTCTATTGATTACTTTTCTCACGAGGAATTACTCGCGCTTTCGCTTGTAATTAGAAAAGCCGGTGAAGAAAAGACTCATAAGGGGATGTTTGATACACTTAAGGAAGAAGATATACAGACACTCTCAGCTGTTCCTAATAGCCCACGCCATGTTCGACCTGTTACTGAGGAAGAGCTTACCCATTTAAAACCTCAAGCGACACAGGAAGAAGTGAGAGAGCTTGTAGACAACGCTGCGACGCAGGTATCAAGTGAAGCGATAGAAGAAGATATATATGAAACACAAGATATCGCACTCGATGATCGCTCACTTGAAGAAGTAAAAGAAGAAGAGCAGCAGACGGATTTGTATAATGTCCGAGCATTTACTATCAAAACTAAAAATCTATGTACGAACATTTTGAAATTCCGAAAGACGCACCTCTTATCGGAGCTATTCATGGCCACTATAAAGATCCACGAAAGGAGTATGTTGTTACGGGGCTTTCACTTAACTCAGATACAGACGAGTGGTATGTAGAGTATGTGCCTCTGTACGAAGGTGCTGTTGCGAGTAAATTTAATCGTGCACTAACGAGTTGGAGGGCGCCTGCAGAGGTGGATGGGGTAGAGGTTGTGCGGTATCCTTTTATACGAATGCAATAATCATATATCCATGAGAGGAGAAAAAGTAGAAATCCCAACAGGTGCTCCAAAGCGAGGGGAAGTGTACAGACACTTCAAAGGGGATTTATATCAAGTGCTTGCACTTGCTCTGCACTCTAATGACGCTGAATGGATGGTGGTGTATGAGCCTCTATATGAAAATCCAGATGCGCCAATGTTTGTTCGACCACTTCGTGAATGGCGAGATGAGAAACAGGACTGGGAAGGTAAACCTGTTGCTCGTTTTACACTTGCCTTACCACACTAGATTTACCTCGTGAGGAATTTATCGATGAGCCCTCCGTTTTCACGGATGTACTGACGTATCTTTCTTTTAGCCATTGTGGTTCTCGTCATGTCGAGCCATTTACGTTTTGGTGTAGCGCTTTCTTTTACTTCGATTTCTACAACATTACGGTTTGATAGTGGCGTGTGAAGTGGAACAAGTTTTCCATTTATTTTTGCGCTTGCGATGTGGTCTCCAATTTTTGAGTGAACAGCGTATGCAAAATCGATAGGGGTCGAGCCTTCTGGAAGGTCGATCACATCTCCTTTTGGAGTAAGTACGAATACTCTTTTTTCGAAGAAGTCAGTTTTCAAGTTCTTCATGAACTCTTGGTGGTGTTCTACGTCCTTTTGCCATTCGAGCAAATCTTTAGTCCAGCCAACTTTCTTTTTGATCTCTTGTTCACTTACGTTCTTTCCGACTTCTTTATATGAAAGGTGAGATGCGATACCATACTCAGCTTCTTGGTGCATGTCTTTTGTACGGATTTGAATTTCAAGTGTGCTTCCGAATCCAGAAAAGATGGTGGTGTGAAGGGATCTGTAACCGTTTGGCTTTGGTACAGCAATGTAGTCTTTGAATCGTCCCGGTACTGGACGGTACAGTCCGTGAATTACTCCAAGCGCCTGGTAACATTCAGCAACACTTGGTACGATGATACGAAGTGCGATTACATCGTATATTTTACTGGTATCCATTTTATAGCGACGTAGTTTTTGGAACAGTGAGTAGAGGTGCTTTATACGTGAGTCGATGCGTTCGATATGTACATCAAAGACAGAGAGTTCTTCTTCTAGTTTCTGAACGACTTCTTCGAGCTGCTCGTCAGAAGTAGGTCGCATAGATTCAAAGAGTTCTACCGTTTGTTTGTATTCTTCGGGGTATACGTAAGGAAATGCTGCGTCTTCAAGTTCTGCTTTAAGGCGCCCCATACCTAAACGGTCTGCGAGTCTCGCGTGAATTTCTATTGTTTCAAGTGCAATACGTTTTTGTTTCTCAGGAGATACATATTGAAGCGTTTGGATGTTATGTAACCTGTCGCATAGTTTAATGATGACCACACGAATGTCATCTGCCATAGCGACGAAAAATTTACGAAGGGATTCCACATGTCGTTCTGCCCCTGAGTAGCGAAGTTTACCAAGTTTGGTAACTCCTTGAACGAGTTTGGTTATGTGCTCACCAAAAGCGTCAATCATCTCCTGTTCTGTAACAGAGGTGTCTTCGAGTACGTCGTGCATGATTCCAGCCGCGACGGTGTCTGCATCCATCTTGAGACTGGCGAGATTTAGTCCTGTTGAAAACACATGGTTATACTATGGTTCGCCAGATTTACGAAGTTGACCTGAGTGAGCTTTTTCTGCGAACTGGCATGCTCTTTCTATGAGTTCTTTGTCAGCGGTAGACAGTTCTGGCAGTAGCGCAAAAATACGTTGAGGTGATGTATCCATCTACTTACAATACCATAATGATAGTGTGTCGTTAATAGCTAAAGTATTCGTGTCCAATATAAAAAGAAAAAGAAGGGGCTGCGTCAGACGCAGCCCCCAGATTTGTGGTTCATCTTCACACCATTTTGTATCTCTGGAACTCGGATACGTTGGCGCGAATACCGTTTCGCCCAGCCAGGCGGGTAGCGATGTACCTTCGAACTTTGTTGGCAACCTCTCGGCCGATAACCTTTCGTATTGCCAGAGTTGAGCTCCAGGTGCCTTCCTGGAGCCGTAGGGCGACTTCTCTCCGAAAAAGAAGGGCTTGGCGCCTTGAAAGGTGGAGGGTTGTGAATTCTCGGCCGGCAGGGCCGTGCCACCATTGAATGTGCAGTCTACGCATGTCAGTGCTCCTGTGTTGTAGAACAAAATAAGTATAACAGTAGGTGAGTATTATGCACGTAGAAGCTCAATTACTTTTGGTAGCGCGGCTAAAAGTGAGAGGACGAGTGAGTAGATAATAATATAGTCTGCAGTCTTTTTTGGTATTTTGTATAACACATGTCTACCGATGAAAGGGAAGAGTATGAATATAGGGTAGATGTCTGAAAAGGGGATCGCTTCTCGAATTGATCGTGCAAAAAGCATAGAGCTTCCACTTGCGAGAAATACAACTGCGATAGTTCCGTGGATTTCCTGAAGTGTAAAACCTTTTGCGAAAAGGTATCCGTGTCGCAATGGTCCTACAGATAGCCCGAAGGCTTGGAGGAGGGAGGTTATAAAGCCTGCTAAAAATAAGTTGCCGTGAGCGTGTTGTGTCGCTTCTTTTTTGAAGTATTGATAAATAAAGTAGAGCCCCGAGAGGATAAAAATAACAGCAATGACTTTACCAGGTATTGACCCTATAAGGTATCCTCCAATAAAACCACCGAGTATCCCGTATAGTGTTAAACCTACAACTTCTTGCCATCTGATGTTATTCCAGAACACAATTACTCTTGCGAGTGACCCAAGAGTAAGAAACGTGGTGGTCATGAGTAGTACTCGGTGGGGTTCGTAAAAGTGAAGTAATAGAGCGTTAATATGTAGCGAGCCAGAAATATTAAGTACTATTCCAAGGAATACAATGAGAAGAGAGAGTGCGTAAAACGCGAACATGAGTACAGTATAGCAAAATGCGTAGCGCGCCGTAGGCGCGCTCCGCATTTTGTCTACACCTTATTTAGCCTCTAATTTATGCGGATTATGCATCGGACAGGTTTTGCTTGAGCAGCGTTCTGGAATTGTTTTGGTTCCTTCCATCATGAGTTCACCACACACCTTACAGATATGACCCGTTGGTTTTGTTTTGATGATATGTTTACAATCTGGATAGTTTGTACACGCGTAGAAAATACCGAATCGTCCACGGCGTTCTTCCATCTCTCCTCCGTCGCACTTATTACACTTCACTCCTGTCATTTTCTTTTTGCGTTCCTCTTCGTCTTGTTCAATATATTTACACTTTGGATAGTTTGAACACGCAATGAACTTGCCATAGCGTCCTTCTCGCTCCATGAGTTCACCACCGCCATTTTTCCCTGTGAGGTCTCCACACTTTGGACACTTTCTTCCAAGAGATTTTGGCCCTTCCATTACTGTACCGTCTAGCTTTCGTGCGCCCATACAGTCTGGATATCGTGAACAAGAATAGAATTTTCCATTTCGTGCGAGTTTGGTAACCATTGATGCGTTACAAAGAGGGCAGAGGAGATCCGCTGGTGCATCACCTAGGTTTGTTGCTTTTTCAAGTTTGTCCTTACTCTTTACGTCTTTTAGAAAAGGTCCATAAAAATCTGTGAGCGTTTTTAGGTAGGTTGTCTCACCGCTTGCGATTTTGTCTAGCGTGTCTTCCATGTCCGCAGTGAAGGTGTCAGAAATGTACTGTCCAAGATGTTCTTCTAGGAAGTTGGTTACCACTTCTCCTGTATCTGTTACGTGAAGTGCTTTATTTATTTTTTCTACATACCCACGTTCTTCAATGGTCGAAATGATAGACGCATAGGTTGAAGGGCGTCCGATACCACGTTTTTCTAATTCTTTGATGAGCCCAGCTTCTGTATAGCGGCTTGGTGGTTGCGTTTGCTTTTCAGTTGACTGAAGCGTGAGAAGTTCGAGAGGATCTCCTACGTTTAGTGTAGGAAGTTGCACATCTTCCCCGCGTGCATCTGGGTCGGCCATGAGCCAACCTTGGAATGTTACTACTGAACCAGTTACAGAAAAGTTTGGAATAGTTTCTTTCGAGCCTATGATGTTTGTGGTTACTTTACTTCGTCTGAGTTTCGCATCTTTCATTTGGCTTGCGATAGTACGATCCCAAATGAGTGAATAGAGTTTCTTTTCGTCATCTGTGGTGCCGCCATTACGAGTGCTTGCGTGCGTTGGACGAATAGCTTCATGGGCTTCTTGAGCGTTCTTTGCTTTTGTTTTATAGGTGCGAACTTCTAGGAATTCTTTTCCAAACGTACTTTCAATTGTAGTGGCGATTTCGCCAAGTGCTACCTGTGAAAGCGTGGTGCTGTCAGTACGCATGTAGGTGATGAGACCTTTCTCATAAAGTTTTTGGGCAATACCCATGGTACGAGATGGAGCATATCCTAAACGTGAAGAAGCTGTCTGTTGAAGCGTTGAAGTTGTGAAAGGTGCTTTAGGGGCACGTGAGACATCTGTGCTATCTAAAGAAAGAACTTCCCACGGATGAGCTTTTCCAAGTTTTAGAATTCTCTCAGCTTCTTTCGCTTCTTTGGGTTCTATTTCACACTCCATAAGAAGTGTGTATGTTTTGCTTTCTTTTACACGGCCGGTCGTTTTCCATTCTCCAGCAAGTACATAGTATGTTTCTGGAATGAAAGCTCTAATTTCTCGTTCGCGTTCCATTACAATGCGAAGCGCAGGGGATTGTACACGGCCAGCAGAAAGTCCATAGCGAACTTTTTTCCAAATGATTCCAGAAAGGTCGTATCCTACAAGACGGTCAAGCACACGGCGAGCCTCCTGTGCCTCCTTTAGGTTCATATCTATTTCACGAGGATGCTTCAAAGCTTCTTTAATAGCGCTTTCGGTAATTTCGTGGAAAGTTACACGTTTTGCTTTGGGTAGATTAACGGCCTCTTTTATGTGCCATGCGATAGCTTCTCCTTCACGGTCGGGGTCGGTTGCGAGAAGTACTGTATCTGCTTGTTTTGCAAGTGTCTGTATTTCACTTACTACTTTTTCTTTACCAGCAGATATTTCGTAGTGTGGCACAAAACCAGCCTCGATATCGATAGCTTTTTTGTTGCTCTTAGGGAGGTCTCTAATATGACCAACAGAGGCGCGTACTTCGTACTCGCCTCCTAGGTATTTAGCAATTGTTTTTGCTTTTGATGGACTTTCTACGATGAGTAATTTCATATTGCGATGGAGTTACATTACACTACTTTTCTTACTTCACCAAATGTTTCGTGTACACAACCCTTCATTTCAAGCGCGGAAAGTGTCGTGAGAAACTCAGAGAGTGTGAGCCCGCTTTCAAGTAAAAGAATATCTTTTTCTTTGGGTTCGTTCAGAAGAGAAAGTAGAAGCGATTCTTCTTTTGTGTATGACGTGTTCGTATCTTCTTTTTCTTTTTCAGGGTGTGAAAGATGAAGAAGATCAAAAAGGTCTTTACTATTTCGTATGACATGAGCCCCTTCACGAATGAGCATGTTGGTACCATCTGAAGTACTTGAGAATATTTCTCCAGGAACTGCCCCGATATCTCTTCCAAGTTCTAGTGCGAGTCTCGCGGTGATGAGAGTCCCTGACTTTTCTTCGGCTTCTATAATAAGTACTGCGTCTGATAATGCGGCTTTAATACGGTTACGTGCTGGAAATACCCAGGGTGCGGACTGGGTCAGTGGCGCAAGTTCAGAGATGAGAGCGCCACCTTTCTCTAGTATTTCTTCTGCAAGAGGAAGGTGCTGTTTTGGATAGATAACTT
>CAZZGJ010000034.1:0-242 GCA_964654175.1 uncultured Candidatus Saccharibacteria bacterium | reverse complement strand
CCGTATTCATCTATAGTCACTTCTGGGAGTGCTCCTTCAATATATATTTGATCAGGAATATCATGTAGTTCTAAAAGTCGTGCGAAAAGGGGATGGTCTTGAAACGCTTCACGTAAAATGATCTGCATATATTCAGTATATGCATGCTTATGAGTATGGGCTGTGTATAAAATAAAAAAACGGGCCAACTCCGTCTTCTCCGCGATATGACTTGAGCCAACCTGCAGTGAAGAGGTCAGCAC
>CAZZGJ010000033.1:2420-7006 GCA_964654175.1 uncultured Candidatus Saccharibacteria bacterium | reverse complement strand
CATATTGATAGTCCCACGAGTATTGAGATTAAGAAACATACTTTCTTCGGAAGTGTATCCACTTAGATGTGCAATATGAACAACATAATATGCGCCAATACCCGTAATAATAACAGTGATAATCATACCAAGTACCGCAGAAGTAGTTGTTCTATTAAATCCATGTGTAATATATGAACCAACAATAATAATTAATGAAGCAACACCAATACTTACAAGTATTGCATTATATCCTCCGTAAATCCCTGGAATAAGTAAATAGAAAATAAGAACAAAGCTACCAATTAAACTTGCAATCCCTCGTATACCTTGTATTCCACCAAAAATAAAAGTAAGGATTACAAAGATGGCTATTAATAGAAAAATGATATGTAATCTATATGGATCTGATACAGACCAGTAATCAGAATTGTCTATATGATTACTCTGATGACGAACAAAAAAAATATCACCGACTGATAGTTGTGTATAATCATTTTGAAATGTTACCTTCTTCCCTACATCAATACCATCAAGAACTTCTATAGTAAGTGTCTGTGTCTTAGATGGTGTATCTGTTCCTGGAATCAGGTGTACTATTTCGTTACTAACATGAAGTACCTTTGCTTTTTCAAATACTTCAATATCAGGAACAAGTGTTGCTTGTGCATAACTTATTTGTGGCACTAATAATAAATTTATTACCACATATAAAAATATCTTCGTATATCGCATACCGCTAAGTATATACCCTACATCGTGATGATACATCTCACACTAGCACGTTTAGGTGCCCCCAGAAGGACTCGGTCACAAATCTGCCTCGCTTTGCTCGAAGCAGATTCCCGACCCGTATTCGACCCTTTACGTACGACACGCAGGTGTCGTACTCTGGGGGGTACAGCAAAATAAAATCACAGGAAATTTCCTGTGATTTTATTTTGCTGTGCCCCCAGAAGGGATCGAACCTTCGACCGTCTGCTTAAAAGGCAGCTGCTCTACCGACTGAGCTATAGGGACATACGTATACGTATATAACGGTTGCTCTATCCTAACAGATATTGTCTGGTTTTTCCAGTACTAGACTGACAGAATAATAGACTCAAGTTCTACTTTTAAATCCTTTTTTCCTCTATGAGCATCGAGGCTTGCCCGAAGGATTCTCTTGCTTATATCTTTACACTCGCCCTTTGTAAATTTGGTTGGGTGACCAGAAAGCGTATCTTCCCAGACCGTCTTCATTTGCCACCAAAGAGCTCCATGAATGGCTTCCCCGCTTTGAATGTCTTTAATCTTCATCCATTCTGCCCACGCAGTTTTTTTATCACGACGCGCAAAGGCCTTACAAAGCGGGAACGGGCTCACCCCTTCTTCTTTTGGCTCGCGACAGTCAAATACTTTTTCAGAATACTTTTCCAGTTTCTTTACCCGATTTGCGTCCGCAAAAGGCTCGTCAATAATAAACACGTTCGGCGAGTCTTTCATATCAGGCAAAAGATCAACTACTATTTCTCTACTTGAAGCAACATCCATAGTCTGCTCAAGCATTGCAACAATAGTACCCCCAAACAAACTCTGAGCTTCAACGAGCGGTTTAAGTAATGCAATGCGCTCACTATAAATATGAACACTGACAGTTCCGTACTTAAGCACAGCCTTTGATGCCTGTTCGCGTTTCTTTATTTCTGTACCAACAATACTATATATCATATACGCTATATTGCTTGGAGGTTAGCACCAAGTGTACGAGAAACAGTAAGCGGCAACTTTGAAAGACCTCTTTTTTCTAGGACACTCTCAAGTACACCCACGAGCTTATCCGCCACCTCCTCTGCGACTGTTTTGTCAATCTCAAATACAAGTTCGTCATGAATTTGCACCGCAAGTTTTACTTTATCTTGTAGGTTGTTGTTTTTAATATAGTCGTCGGCATCTAGTATGGCGAGCTTCAAAATATCAGCACTCGTCCCTTGAATGGGTGCGTTAAGTGCAATTCGTTCCCCTTGAGCACGAAGAAACGGCAGAGGACTTTTAAGGAGCGGAACCTCTCGACGACGCCCAAGCAATGTAACTGTATATCCGTACTTCCACGCATACGCTTTTACTTCTTCAAGATATTCCATAAGCCGTACGAATGTCGCTTTATACTGATCATAAAATTCCTGAGCTTCCTTTCGCTCAACGCCCATACCCTCCTTAAGGGCCGTTACCCCCATGCCGTAGAGAATACCGAAGTTAATCGCCTTTGCCTTACGACGCATATCTGGTGTCACATCCTCTTCCTTCACTCCAAATACTCTCGCTGCGGTTCCTGTGTGTACGTCTATATTATTTTCAAAAATCTCAACGAGATGTTTATCACCTGAAAGAATTGCGGCGGCACGCAAGTCAATTTGTGCGTAGTCACACGACAAAAGCACATTGCCTTTACCCGCAATAAAAGCATGACGCACCTTTTGGCCAAGCGGGGTTTTTACAGGCAGGTTTTGTAGATTAGGATCTTCACAACTAAATCGCCCGGTACCTGCACCCGTCTGAATGAAGTGCGCATGTATGCGGCCATCTTCTTTTACATATTGGGGAAGAGAGTCGATATAGGTCGAAAGTAGTTTTGTAATTTCTCGATACTCAACCACAAGCGCTACGATTGGATGTTCGTCTTTAATCTTCTCTAATTCTGTTGCGTTCGTACTTTTCGCGCCAGTTGCTGTTTTTTTAATTTTAGTCCCAAGACCTAACTTCTCATACAAAATATCTCCAAGCTGTTTTGGCGAAGCGATATTAAATTCTACTCCTGCTAAATCATGTATTTGTTTCTCCAGTTTTGTAACTTCTGCATGAAGATTCTCACTTAACGCTTTTAGTTCTTTAATATCTAACGTGATTCCATTTCGCTCCATCTCTCTTACTCGAAACATAAGCGGAAGCTCAACCTCTTCGTACAAACTCCAGAGTTTTTCTTCTTTAAGTTTTTTCTCAAGTGCGACTTCAACTTCTTTTTCTGTTGAGAATCCAACCACTTGCACGATGTCTTCGTAGGAAGCATTTGTCATTTCACTGTGAAGCAGGTGCACCATAATACGGAACTGTTCTAACTTTTCGTTTGAAATAGTTGCAGCCTTTTCTTTTTCTTCTACGGCGGCGCTTCCATTTTGAAGAGCGCGCATGCGAGACCTAAGCGATCTAAACTCATACTCGTCACACATTGCTTCATAGTTTTCTATATGAAGTCCGGCTAACCATGTTGTCTCGGGGTACACATACGTAGCTGGAGCATCACGACGAATTGTTGCAAGTGTCTTTGAGAAAAGAGCTTCTTCTTCACCTTCTTCGAGAAGTTTTATGATGCGCTCTTTGTATCCTTTTTCAAGAAACTGACTTCGGTCTTTACGAAGAGTCGTGTACATTTCCTCAATGGTCCCAAAATCTTTAATGAGCTCAGTAGCTGTTTTGTCCCCTATCCCCTTAATCCCAATGATGTTATCTGATGGGTCACCCGCGAGACCTTTGTAGTCTGGAATGTGTGATGGACCGAAACCAAAACGAGTGGTTACAGCCTCTTGTGTATAAAGTGCTGTGTCGTTTCCACGCTTTAGCGTATACACAACCACGTGATCATCATCTACGAGTTGTAGTGTATCCATGTCCCCGCTTGCAATTATGACTCGTACATCTTTTTCTTTTTTTAGTTGCTCAGCGATTGTACCTAAAAGGTCATCTGCTTCAAATCCTTCAACTGCATACACGGGAATATTTAAATCCGCACACAACTTCTGCGCTACTTTAATCTGTTCGATAAGAGCGTCGTCTGACTTCTGACGGCCAGCTTTATACCCATCGTAACTCACATGACGAAATGTGGGTTTCGGTAAATCAAAACACGCTGCGACATACTCCGGT
Organism: uncultured Candidatus Saccharibacteria bacterium; assembly: GCA_964654175.1. GTDB lineage: Bacteria > Patescibacteriota > Minisyncoccia > Phycocordibacterales > UBA5272 > UBA11704. The sequence goes on along the minus strand of CAZZGJ010000033.1, from coordinate 3,127 downwards.
TTAATGTCAGCATAGATACGAAGCACCATCATGATAAACCCATAGAGTGCACCCGTTGGTCTTCCGTCCCTGGTGGCGAACCCCTGCATCGCATGATACCCACGATGCAAAATAGCATGTGCGTCGAGCAATACAACTGTTTTTTTAAAGCGATTAGTTTTCATATGAAAGCGTTATCTTTCTGCTGTGCTCATCAATTACTTCAATGGTCACACTAAGGTCGGCTTCTAAGTAACTCATCTTTGAGGGCCACTCGACGACGACCAGCACCTGGGGGTCACTTAAGTCTTCCTCGAGGCGAAGAACTTTTGCTTCTTTAGGGTGAGTAAATCTATACGCATCCACGTGTACTAATTTCTTAAACAAAAGATGAGGTGTTGCGTATTCTTTCTTTAAAATAAACGTAGGGCTATGCACCGACTCTTCTACCCCAAGAGCTTCCGCTAACAGCTGAGTAAATGTAGTTTTCCCTGCACCTAAATCGCCTTCAAGTAAAATAGTGGCCGCTCGATTACGTGAACGACTAGAAAGCTCTGAAACGACTTTCACAGCAAGCCCCGGCAGCTCTTCTAACGTAAGGGTATATACCTCCTTAGTACCTTTCATAGGCCCATAATACCATAAAAGAGCGGCCCCCGGGGGGGGGCGGGGTTTTTTTTTTAGCCCAACCGAGGCGGACAAAAAGGGCTTTGGAAAGAGTTTTGTGT
>CAZZGJ010000033.1:0-2410 GCA_964654175.1 uncultured Candidatus Saccharibacteria bacterium | reverse complement strand
GCGAAGTTTCCCGGCGCCCCCATCGGGGCCGCTCTTTTATTTTCTACGCACAACCTAGGCTCACATAAGGCATTGTGAAACTAGTTTAGTGATGCTGTTCCTCTTTATGATATGAAGACGCAACACTTCTTCCCAAGATAAAGATAATGAAGAGAATTGCGATAAGCGCAAGCCACTCAATTAAACTATCTGGTAAGAATCCACGATCTCCGTCTGCACCAATTACATGCTTAGCGCCTGTACTTGGAGTTTCTGCAGCTGGAAGGATTGAACCTACAACGTAGGCAGTAACCTCATCCTGAGCATCAGCACCATTCGCTGCTTCTACTGTATACACGAGGTATCCTGTTGTTACAATTGATTTACCAATTTGCGCATTCGCAGTCACTTTCCCAGTCCATGAGATAGTTCCTTCTGCTTGTGCTGGAAGACTTCCAATCTGTGTAGTAAGTGTACGAGTAGTTACGTCGTATCCACCTGCTGACACATTTGTAAGATCAATTTCTGCTGGGATAGTAATCTTAACGGCTACATTAGTAAGTGTTGTGTCTGAGAGATTTTTGTATGCAAGTCTGTACGATACAGTCTCACCCACTCTAAGCTCACCGTTTACTTTTTCAACCTGAAGTGTTGCGAGCTTCTGTCCATTATTGATCAGTGTCGCAGATGAGTGTGAACTAAGTGTAAGGACTGAACCGTCAGAACAGATAATCTCTGGCTTCTTTGTTACCACAGGCTTCTTAACTGGTGCCTTTGGTGTTGTTACTGGTTTTACGTATACAGTAGCTTTTTGCTTTGTAGTAAATCTAACGATTTCACCACGCACTTCACCGTATGAGTTACTCATCATCGCGCGACAGTAGTATGTCGTACCAGGTTTCAAGTTTGTAAGAAGATTAGAGAACGGAGCAGATACAGATGAACCAATTGCCGCCTTTGCTGTTGCGCGTCCGAGATTCGCTGTCTCACCGTATTCGAACCATCCAGTAGACGGAGCACCGTTTGCGATGAGTCCGATACCATTACAACGTCCTGAGATATTAGTTATCTCTGTAACCGGACTTGTAACTACGTTGTTAAACTTAACGGTAACTGGTGTTGGGATAGTGATGGTTCCCTGACAGTATGACCCTTCGGTTACAATCGTTCCGTTAGCACACACTCGGTAACATGTCTGGTTAACTGGAATACTTGTTCCGTTAGCACACACCTTGTACTGTTGTGGACACACCGATGTAAGAGGAATTGTTGTTCCGTTCCAACATGTTTGATAGTTCACGGTTGGGTACACCGGGTACGGCTGAGGTACTGGATATGGGACTGGGTATGGTTGTGGAACCGGGTATGGCTGAGGAAGCGGTACCGGGGCTGGAGTTACAGGAGATGGACACATTGTGTTTCCATTTACTGTAGCGCCGTTAACTGAACATACCTTTGTACAGTTTGGATAGTTGTACTGATATGAACTTACGTATGGATCAGATACATACTGACATGTAGGAGTAGGTGTTGGAGTAACGGTCTGACACACACCACTGATTAGATTGAAACCACTGTTACACTGACAATTTCCGTTAACACGTGTTGAGTTTGCAGGACACTGAGCTACGTTGTTTACACAACTTGTACCGCTCCATGTTTGGTTACTGTTACAGACGTAACAAATATTGTTATAAAGATGTCCACCGTTACATGTAGGTGTTTGTGTTCCACCGATTACAGTATTCCCTCCTGTGTTTCCTCCCCATAGAACTACTGGGGCTGCGTATGTTGAAACACCGCCGTAGAATCCACCAACGTTTGATCCGTAAGAAGTTACTGGAGTGAATGTGCTTGAGTATCCTGTCCCAGAAGTTACGTAGTTGTAATCATATGTGTTGCCAATTACAGGTGTAGTGTAATTGTAATCATATGTATTACCAGTAACCTGTCCACCTGTCGTATAGTTGTAGTCGTATGTGTTTCCAACTACCGGGGTCGTATAGTTATAGTCATACGTATTACCAACAGTAGGGGTTACATAGTTGTAATCATATGTGTTGCCATATTCTTGAGCAAAAACCATCACAGGAAGTGAGCTCGATGTAACTGAAATTAGCAAAGCTAGGGTGATAAGTGTATTTTTCATAGTGTATTAAATTCTTAGACAGGAATTTCCCAAGAATGTATGGGATGTATTATATACTATATAATTGAGTTTGTCAATACTTACATTGACTTATCTAAATACTGTTTTAATAAAAAAAGCCACCCCCGAAAGGGTGGCTTTTGGAGCAGGGTTTCCCCTGACGAAGCAGGGGGAGCTACTTCCTGCTTTGAATCTGCGCCTTTTGCCAGGCGAGGCACTCTTCGCGAGCGCCGCCGATGCGGTCGGTGGGCAGGGGGCCGGCGAGCCAGGCGTGGGCGAGGT
>CAZZGJ010000032.1:6374-7354 GCA_964654175.1 uncultured Candidatus Saccharibacteria bacterium | reverse complement strand
GCCGGCAAATACCACAAACCAGCACAGAGCTTTTACAATAGTACCTGAGGATAGTGAAACAATTACTCGTTCTTTCATATTCGTATCCTACCACAGATTACCTAAAGACATAAAGCCTCTAGAGTACTACTCAACGACTTGTGCAGTGTTTACTGTCCCCTGTTCTCGAGCAAGAAAAGTAGTTGCAGCCGCAATACTTGTACGTATTCGAGCACGACTATCTGTTTCGTCCCCTTCAAGAGAAATACCCGATGTTATTGGGGGTGTTTCTCCAACGTGACTTTGCGAAGGTTTTACACTAACCTGAATGTCAGTTGCGACTGTCGCTCCCGCTCCGAGGCTCCCAATATTCCATGCCACAGTTCTTGTACGCGAGTCGTATACCACATCTGAACCGGAAGCAAATACACCTGTCCATGACACATACGCAGGCAGTGTAAACGAAACTCTTGCATTAGAGAGCGCGTTTTGAGCTGAGGCTGTAACGTGTACAGCATAGTTAGTAACAGTATTTGCTTTAGGTGGTAAAGGTCCAGCATTTGTAAACGGAGCATTCTCATATGAGGTCCAAGCGTTTAGCGTCGCACTTCCCTGTACAACCCAAGAACGACCAACCTGTGTCATGGTGTCATCTTTTGAAACAACAGAGGCGACACCATCTACAGTAACTGTAAGCGCCGGAGCATTGGTTCCTTTGGCTACTATGGGTACGTAGAACTTGAGCACGCCTTCTGCTAAAGGTGCAAGCGATCTTAACTCTTCGTTTGTTGAAACATCCCATGTAACTGTTTTTGCGGCTGAATCATAGTACCCTTTTTCCGCTTTTATTTGTGGAACAATTGCTGCATCCCCTTGTATTTTTGCAGTAACAGAAACGTTACGTAGTGTTTGGTCTCGTTTATTTTGGTAAGTAATAAATATGGTTGCACGATCTCCATAACGCTAATTTTCTACGGGGCCACGCTCAGTTTCCGTACGAC
>CAZZGJ010000032.1:0-6364 GCA_964654175.1 uncultured Candidatus Saccharibacteria bacterium | reverse complement strand
CAGAAAGCGCAAGAAGCGGAGAAGTAATTGTGACGTCCTGAACAGCCTGAGCATAGACAACCCCTATTTCATTTACTGAACCAGACTTGTCTCCAACGCTTGCTTTGACAGTGACCGCTTCTCCCGGCTGACCAGTAAACACCCCTTGAAGAGTTACCGTTTCAATAGCCCCAGGGGCGAGTGGCTTGATATCCCAAATTGTGTTTCTAGCCGTAGGTTGTGGAGTTGTTTTTTGTAAGGTAAACGTAACAGGCAACGAGACAAGAAGAAGACTTGGTTCTGTTGTTGTGGATGTATTATTTTTTACACGTAATGTAAATGTTCCGGTTTGCCCTTGCACAAGGTTTGAAGGTCCTTCAATTGCAACAGAAATAGGAGGTGTTTTTAGTACTACTGATGTAGCTACAGTTTTACTAAAAACAGCGTTGGCTCGAGCAATTTTGTATTCAAGCTTTACCGAAATTTGACGGGTATCTGATTCTGCACCGTAGAGAGCGACAGTGAAATCTTCTTTCTTTAACGTATTTGTTGCGAGTTTACCGAGCGGTTTTTTAATATTTATTTTTTCTTGCTCATCTTGAACGCCCGCCCCTCTTTCATAAGACAAAGTAAGCACGGCCTCCTCTAGATCAACAACGTTTCTGTTAAGAATAGAAACTGAAATGGGAGTAGCCTCACCTCCTTCAACGTATGGTTTATTAGTAAGAACAATGTCGATATTTGCGCTTGAGACCGCATTCTTTGAAGACATAACCCACCAGACACCGAATAGTACAACAACGAGTAAAAAAACAGAGGCTACAGCAAGCAACTTCGCACCGAAAGAAAAACCCCCTCGTTCGTGCAGCGGAGTAAGCACAGGGCTCGACTCTGCCCATTCCGTAGGAAGAGAGTCCTCGCTACGCCCATAGACGTGGTGCAGGCTTGCATCTTCTTGTTTCTGCTTTGGGTCGTAGAGTTTATGTTCAAGATCATCTATTTGATGAAACTCGTCTTTGTTTTGGTCGTTTGGGGAAGACATACGTATGAATATAGTCAGTATACCAAACGTATTTGTTAAAGCTGCATAACTTTAAGCACGGTATGCACATGTCTACGTACGTTTTCATAAGAAAGCAGGAGATGAGTATAGAGGTCATCGACCGACCAGCTGATATATTCCTCAAGTGTAGCTGCTCCAATTACTTTTGCATCAGCATACCCTAAATCAACAAGTAATATATAGTAGAGCAATGCACGAGCTTTAGTCTCTTCATACGATGAGGCTCTATCTGCAAAAGAGACAAGTCTGTCGAAGAGTTTCTTATGTGCCCCCTCACCTTGCATAAACCTCGATACAAGCAGTGTAATATCACGCATACTTGCAGAGGGGTTACCATCTTCTACAGCACCCGTGATGCGCCATATATCTCGACCTTTTACCATAGTAACAACACTACTCTTCCCAGGAATAAGGTGCGGTCGAAGCTTACTTTCTAGTTTACGAACACTTTTTGCAATAGCCATAACCACCCCAAAATCACGAGTAAATAACTTATACACGTAATCATGCTCCCCTTGAGGGTAAGCTTTAAGAATGATGCTTTTGGTAGTGTATTTCTCTATGGCCATAATGTAAGCTGGTTGTAGTGTATAGCTCAACCAGCTCAAAGTAAAAGCGCGGCCGCAGACCGCGCTTTTACTTACTGTATATCGAAAAATACTTTTCCAGTGGACGTTTCAGCGGTGTGTGGACCTTCTCCTATCCGCACCTCACGTATATTACGCGTAGATGTAAGTAGCCCCATCAAATCATCTGGAATAACATACGACGTGGTAAGTACAACAAGATCTTTTGGTGTTAACCCTTTTTCTTTACGCGCATCTTGGATGGCACGCATGAGGTTGCGAACATCTCCTTCGGCCTGAAGTTCTTTTGTAATCACAATATCAAGTACTGTCTGTGTTCCACGAACAACCTGCTTCACATTCACTTCTTCCTTGATAATATTCAAGTACTCGTCTGCAAGCTGTGTGTTAAGCGTAAGAAGTGAAAGTGGCTGACGAACCCCAACCTTACTTTCAGTTCGCTTCATCAGTACCTCAGAAACCAGTGCACGGGTCTCCTTCATCGAAGCGATGACATCTTCCCGCACAATCCCTCCTAGGGGCCAACTCTCTAAGTGCACAGACTCTTTTTGACCACCTGTCTGTGCGTAGACTCGCTCTGCCAAAAATGGCATCACGGGAGCCATCACTTTAGCAAGTGTTTGCAATGTATACGTAAGCGTCTCGTAGGCGTGCACTTGGTCTTCGGCACCGTTGTCTCCTTTCAGTCTTTCACGTGATCGTCTTGTGTACCAAACTGAAATATCGTCAATAATGTCTGCGAGTCCTCGAGTTGCTTCGTCGAGCTTATACTCTTCATATCCACGTGTGGCGTCATGCACAAGCTCGTGCACTCGACTAACCATCCATACATCAAGTACATTTTCTGATGTGTTTTTTGGAATGGTACTTTCTGGTAGATTCATTTCATACAACTGAACCACATTTTCAAGTCGTGAAATTAATTTCTTGTAAACGTCCGAAACGATATCGTCACCAAAAAGAAGATTCTCGCCTTTCACCACAGGACTTGAAAGAAGTGCGTATCGCATAGCGTCAGCCCCATATTTTTCGACAAGCACCATCGGGTCTGTATAGTTTTTTTCACTCTTCGAGAGCTTCGCGCCTGAGTCAGCTAGGATAAGTCCGTTTACAACGACATGCTTGTATGGAGCCTTATCAAATAACCCTACCCCTAAGTTAATAAGTGAGTAAAACCACCCGCGAGTTTGATCCACCCCTTCGGCAATAAAATCCGCTGGGTAGTTCGCATCAAATACTGCTTTATTTTCAAACGGGTAGTGAAGCGACGCAAACGGCATAGAGCCAGACTCAAACCAGCAGTCAAACACGTCTGGAATACGTTTGTATGTTTTACCGTTTATTTCAAGCGTAACATCATCAATATACGGACGATGGAGGTTAATTGCCCCTGTTTCATCTCGCGGCGCAATATACACTTCCTGTAGTTTTTGGAACTCACCATTTTTCAGATACATTTCTGTATGCTCTTGTACCTCATCTGCAATAATTTCCTCTTCTGTTTTAAGTGCAGCCCCCGCGATCAACATACGAAGTGGTCCACCGTGACTCACAAAAAGGATATGTTTACCGGCGTGCTCTTTTTCGCAATCCATAAGCACCGCCATCATACGATTTTGTATCTCTTCGTGTGTTTCTCCACCCTCAGGGCGGTACTTCATGCGTAGAAAATTAGTCTTTCCATTTACCGCTAAGTACTCATCGATTTTTTTTCCATTAAAGATACCGACGTTATTTTCTCTAAGACGCTCGTCGCAAACTACGGGAACCCCGCCAAGGTGTTTACTTACTATTTCTGCAGTTTGCATAGAGCGAAGTACAGGAGACGCGATGATCATGTCAATATTTTCTCTCTGTATATTTTCTACCTGCGCTTCTATTTGAGACTTACCCTCTTCTGTGAGTTTATTTGTAACATCACTTCCGACCTCAATAATTCCTTGGACATTACTATGTGCCTGACCATGACGTAAAACGTAATATGCATTTTTAGGAAGCTTGTTACGAACAAGTTCTTTAAGCGAGCCGATCACTTTTATATCGCCATCTTCTGACTTCCACACAGGAAGTGGCGCCCCCCAGTAACGCGAACGAGATACCGCCCATTCACGAGCACCTTCTAGCCACTTACCAAAACGCCCATCTCGAGTATGCTCCGGAGTCCAACCAATCTTTTGATTCTCACTGATGAGTTGTTCTTTTATTTGTGGAACGTCAACAAACCAGCTTGATGTCGCGTAATTAAGAAGTGGTGTTTTGCATCGCCAACAAAGTGGATACGAGTGAATAATTTTATGCTTCTCAAAAAGACTTCCGTGATGTGCGAGATATTTAATAATCTCAATATCTGCAGACTGCGTATCGTCTTTTACTTTTACTTTCATCCCAGCAAAATCCGTTACCGCGTCTATGAATGTTCCATCCATCTTTACGTGCTTGATTACAGGAATGTTGTCTGCCTTTGCAAGCTCCATGTCTTCCGCACCAAACGCTGGCGCCTCATGAGCTATACCAGTACCTGCATCTTCTGTAATAAAATCTGCATGCCAAATCTTCCAAATGTTTTCTTTGTTTTCTATGTCAGAGTTTTTAAAGTATGGGAATACTGGTGTGTATGATTTTCCAACAAGAGCGTGCCCCAAGAACTCTTCAACAATTTCAAAAGACGTACTGTCTTTAAAATACTCAGCGACTTTACTTTTTGCGAGAATGAAATAATTAGTTTTTTCTTCGAAAGTACTTTTGATTTTTACGTACGTAATCGCACCGTTAACAGCAAGTGCGGTATTTCCAGGAAGTGTCCATGGTGTAGTGGTCCAAGCAAGTACAAACGTCCCCGGCTCGTCAACGAGTTCAAATTCTGCGGTGACTGAAAGATCTGTAACATCATGATACTCAAGACCCACTTCTGATTGAGCAAGTGGTGTCTCACATCTTGGACAGATGTGCATCATTTTATTACCTTCGTACGCGAGGCCTTTTTCATACAGTGTCTTCCACGCCCACCAAATACTTTCGGTATACGTCGTATCCATTGTCTTGTACGCATGATCCATATCTACCCATCGCCCAAGTCGAGGAATAACATTCTTCCACTCCTCTTCGTACTGAAGGACGCTTTCATACGCATCACGATTGAACTTACCAATACCAAAATCTTCAATATCTTTTTTACTCGCAAGCCCCAACTTCTTTTCAATTAAATTTTCGACTGGTAATCCGTGACAGTCCCAACCCCACACACGACGAACACTCTTTCCGCGCATTGTTTGATAACGAGGCACAGCGTCTTTAATTGTTCCCGCCAAAATGTGCCCGTAGTGAGGAAGCCCTGTTGCAAACGGTGGCCCATCATAAAATGAGAAATTACTTGTAGCTTCTCCTCCTGCAGGCGTGGCAACAGATTTTTCAAACAGGTTGTTGCTCTGCCAAAATGCGAGCGTCTCCTGCTCTTTTTCAGATATTGTTTTTGGTGTGATATGTGCGTTTTCGTTCATAATGTAAAAATAAAAACCCGTCCTAGAGAAACAATCACATGAATTGTTTTCCAAGGACGAGTTTTCAGCTCGTGGTACCACCTTGTTTTATCTGCTTACGCAGACCTCATTAACTGGGCTCTACTTATCTTTCGATGTTCTTCCCAAGCTCCAGGGTGATTAGCCCTTTCATCGCTACTACTTCCACATCTTACAACACTCACAAGGAAAGGTAAACACCTACATTCTTTCCGGCGCCTTAATCCCTAATGTATGTAGACCGTGTGCAAGAATGTTTTTTGTAGCTTGGGCAAGCATTGTGTAGTAGCCACTTGTCTCTTTATTGTCTCCCACAATTTGTACACGACCATACATGTTGTTAAATGCACGTGTAAGCAGTAGTAAGTGCTGCACGATGTGATGCGGGCCAAGTTCTCTATACGCTTTATCGAGCGTCTGAGTATAGCCGATAATCGCTTGCTCAAGTTCGCGCTCAGGTTCTTCTACGATGTAGTGTTCGATGGAAATACCTGCCTCATAGGCTTTGTCTAAAAGCGCAGAAATTCGTGCGTGGGTGTACTGCAAATACGGACCTGAGTCCCCTTCAAACGAAAGAGACTTTTCGAAATCAAAAATCATATCTTTCCCAGGCGCTCCTTTAAGGATTGAAAATTTTACCGCGCCGACAGCAATATCGTTTATAAGCTCTACTCTATCTTTTTCCTCAACACGAAACTCCTGTGCGCGATCCTCTATCTTTTCTGACACCATACTCAACAGGTCTTCCCCACCTATCACGTTTCCTGTGCGAGACGACATTTTACCTGTTGGTAGTCGCATCATACCGTGAGTAATATGAACAAGCTTTCCTACAAGGTCAGGGGGTATCTTTTCCTCAACTTTATTAACGACTTTGAAATACTCATTCTGCTCAACCGCTGTAACGACAACAAGCGCATGAGCATCCGGCAGCAGAGAAAGTTTCTTCTCGTAATTACCAAGATCTTTCGTCTCGTATGTTGGGAGCCCTACACTATTTATAAATACACGTGTATGAAGTCCGTCCGTCTCCCCCTTATACACAACAGCTCCTTCAGACTCCTCAAATATAGTACCCATATGCGCTTTTACGATTTCCATTCCCGGGTCCGCAACTTCAGACTCGTATATGAATGCATCAAAATTTGTACCAAGCCTTGCATACAGCTTGTCGAAATACTCAAGAGAAAGCGCGCGTCCTTCAGCATACACCTCCATCA
>CAZZGJ010000031.1:7245-7469 GCA_964654175.1 uncultured Candidatus Saccharibacteria bacterium | reverse complement strand
GAAATACTATTCTGATAACCTTAAGCAGAATGTGGAGCGAGGGTTCCGCCAAAAAGTGCGCCGTGGTGAGTGGCTCACCAGAGCTCCACTCGGGTATGTGAATAATCCGGTGACACGCAACATTGAACCTGACCCCGTGAAAGCAAAGGTCATTGTGCGTGCATATGAGGAATACGCAAAGAGTTCACATACCCTCATCTTGCTCGGCTCATTTTTGGCTACCT
>CAZZGJ010000031.1:6682-7114 GCA_964654175.1 uncultured Candidatus Saccharibacteria bacterium | reverse complement strand
CCGGAAGCTTTGCGCCAATTCTTTCTCCGACACTGTTTGAAGCTGTACAAAAAGAAGTTTGGAGACGCGAGCGCAAGCGACGTAGGCGAGGAACGCATGATTTCCCCTTCACCGGACTTTTTCGATGCGGAGAGTGTGAGAGCATGATAACCGCGCAGTGGGCTACGGGAAAGTGTGGTGGCAGATATCGGTACTATCGGTGCACGAAAAAGTCCGGCATATGTTCACAGAAATACCTGCAGGAGGATGCGCTCGCGCTCCTTATGAAGGAACAGCTTCAATCAGTGTCGCTTCCCGAAGCGTGGACAGATTATATGCTCAAACGTGTTGATGAGTTTGAGCATGAGGAGAAACACGCTTCGGGAAGTCGGCACGGGGAGATGAAGGAGGATTTGAAGGTGCTTGAAGCGAAGCTCGATGCGCTCATTGATC
>CAZZGJ010000031.1:431-6553 GCA_964654175.1 uncultured Candidatus Saccharibacteria bacterium | reverse complement strand
GTGGATTTTGGATTCAAAACACGCGGGGTTTCTGGCAAGCAGTACAAAGTACGCGGAAATGCGCGACTTTGTTCGTTCCTTTGGAACGAACCCCATCCTGAAAGACAAAACTATCTCGATCTCATTTTGCCCACCCTCCAATTTTGCCCGCGCTCGCGCGACGCTTTTGCCAGACACCATACATTCCACGCCGGATGCGCGCCCATTTTTACCATTGAAAACTAGCGATGTTCTACTATGTGATGAAATCATATCCTTTGCTCGAACTTACTTTGAGTCGCAGAGCGACTAGCTTCGCACGCTCCGCGTGCGCTGAAAACGTATCCTTCTCTCTACGCTCCACCCACCGTGGTGATTCTTCTCCTCACCCCACCTCGCCGTATTTCATCGGCGAGACCATCCACCACCCTTTGCCACGCTTTTTTAAATTTTTTTGGGGGGCTTTTCTTTTTTTTTACTATGGATGTGGCAAGGGGGGTGGGTGTGATTCGACTATGTTACATTATATTATAACGTTGTGCTATATTGTATCAAGTCTATACTTGTATAGATGAACGAAGCGTCAAAACAACTGGGAGCGAATTTGAAACGAATTCGTACCAAGAAAGGTATCTCACAGGGAGACATTGCTCGTGAACTCGACGTTAGTCGAGGGTACATAAGCACCATTGAGAACGGGAAGACAAACCCCACTCTTTCAACTATCGCTAGAATTGCGAAAGCGCTCGGAGTCACTAACGATCAACTTTTGAAATAATATGAAACTTAACAGCATTACAATTAAAAACTATAGGAGCATAGAAGAACAAACCTTTGTGGTGGAAGAAAAGGACGGAGATTATACTTTTACATTGATTGGTATCAACGAGTCAGGGAAAAGTAGTTTTCTAAATGCTATATCTCTTATTGACGACGGCAGTGTTCTTTTCTTGAAAGATTTTTATGATGAAAAAAAAGAAATTGAGGTGTCGCTTTCATATAAACTTGAACCCGGCGAGGAAAAAAAATTGAATAAAGTACTAGCAGAAAAAGGTTTTGATAGCGACGCAGTTTCAAATATTGAGGTGGAGAAGGTAGATGTTTGTGTCAGTTTTGACCCGACCGCAACACCAACTAAGAAGACTTTTGATCGCATTCATTTCAAAAACAAAGTTTTATCTGGCTACACCTTAAGTGGTACTGCTCCTGCTAAAAAAGATAAGTCGGTAGAAACCGCACAAGAAGATTTAGACCTTGAAAAGTTTTTTGAAGCGTATTTCCCAAAGTATTTTTATAACATCTCTCACCACGTTACTTTCTGGAAATCAGATAGTAAACATTTGATAAATGACCAAGTGAATCTTGAGACATTTTCTGCAAAACCTGAGGATGTATCAATTCCCCTAATGAATTGTTTTGCCCTGGCTGGTATTGACGATATTGCTTCTGAAATCAATAAGATTAGAACGAATCCAGCCGAGATAAATAACCTCCAAGAGAAACTGAGTGATAAGGTGACTGCTCATATAAAAAAGGTATGGGTGGGGCATCAAGTGAAAATAAAGTTTCAGATAAATAATATGATGCTGTCTTTTCTTGTTGAGGATGAAAAGGTGAAGTATAGCTCAAAGACAACTGATCAAAGAAGCGATGGATTTAGGCAATTTATTTCCTTCTTATTAACTATTGCGGCTGAAAGCGCAAACAGTCAGCTCTCCAATTCTCTCTTACTATTGGACGAACCTGAAACACATCTACACCCACAAGCCCAAGAATGCCTAAAAGATGAGCTGATAAAAATCACAAAGAACAAAGAAAACAATATTGTTATTTTTGCTACACACTCGAACTATATGATTGATAAAGATCGCATCGACAGATGCTATCGAGTGTTTAAGCAAGGAAATAAAAAAACTGAACATAGGAAAATTGAAGGCGCGAGTAGTTCTTACTCTGAAGTAAACTATGAGGTTTTTAGCATTTCTTCGACAGACTATCATAACGAGCTTTACGGCTATCTTGAAGATATTGATAAAACAAAACTCGATGGTTTAGAGAAAAAGAAGAAGTGGAAGAATAAAAAAACTAACTCAACGGAAGATGTTTCTCTTGCGACTTATATCCGACACTCTATTCATCATCCTGAAAATACTTTGAACACAAAATTTACAAGCAATGAATTGACGGAGTCAATCGAGAAACTTCGAGAACTCAAGGTAGTCCACTAGTTTATCCTTCGTACCTAAACTAGTGGAATGGTGCGCGCACGGGCGAGCGGGGTGAGAAGTGAATGCTTGGAGCTTCGCAAGACCTTGAACTGTCTCTGTGAAAGGTATACCGTTCCTGTAAGGAAAGCACATAAAAGCATCAAAAAACGGCCTGGAATGCACCTGTCGTCTCACCTGTACTCAATAGGTCTTTAGAGTTTAAGCGATTAGCTTACTATGCGCTGTGCGTCGTTTTTGATATACTTTCAAGTATGTTTAATGCATTGAAAGTAATGCAAAGGGTCATGGGAGGTTTTTTCCTCTTGTCTCTTATTGCGTCACTCGGTTTTGGCTATTCCCACGCAAAGAACATGGGTGCCATGGATATACCGATGCCCGGCTGTCCATTCATGAGCGAATTTTCAGTTATATGTTCGATGAGTCCTATGGAGCATATTGAGGCGTGGCAACACATGTTCACCGCAATACCGGGAACTATGACACTCATGCTTCTTGTGAGTGTGTTGATGCTCTTTGGTTCAAGGTTGTTTGCCGACTTTTTTAGCCCTCCTCGTTTAGAATTATCACTACGGACACAATTTTCGGAAACACAGAACCTGTTTGCACACAGTTATCTCCAAGATTTTTTCTCAAGAGGTATTTTGAATCCGAAGCTTTTCTAACGCACACGATGTAACACACACAGGGAGGCTGTGTGTATTTATTCGTGCAGTTTTGTCGTTATAAAAGAAATATGGAAGAAATAAAAAAAACAGGACAAAATCCGTATCTCACGCCACTTGCTGTGGTTATTGCTGGTGGGCTCATTGCAGGTGCAGTATTACTGAATGGTAGCACCACTGAGATTTCCCAACAGAAGAATACCAATCCGTCGGCTCAAAATATTCCAGAACAGGTCGGTTCAACGGATGCCGTCGCGAAAGTGACAGAAAAAGACCATATTAAAGGTAATCCTGATGCCCTCGTAAAAATAGTTGAATATTCAGATTTTGAGTGTCCATTCTGTAAACAGTTTCATAACACCATGAATCAAGTTATGGATAAATATGGACCAAGTGGCGATGTGGCGTGGGTATTCAGACAATTTCCTCTAGAACAACTTCATCCCGTGAAAGCACAGGCAGTTGCGGTAGCGTCAGAGTGTGCAAATGAACAAGGAGGAAATGACATTTTCTGGAAGTTCACCGACAGGTACTTTGAACTTACGCTCACCAACAATCGTACTGATATAGAAACGGTCATTCCACAGATTGCAAAAGAAATTGGGCTTGATACGGTTGCATTGAATACATGTCGCCAAAGTGGAAAATATGATGAGCATATACAAAGTGATATTGCGAACGGAGCTGCAACTGGCGGCAGAGGCACTCCGTGGAGCGTGGTTGTTGCCCCAAATGGAAAAACATTCTCAATAAATGGTGCACAGACACTTGGGGCGGTTGAACAGATTATTGAGCTAGCGAAGAAAGAAAAGTAATCGTCATATGGTTCGACAACTACTCACAGTATTCGCACATCCTGCATACGTGTTCATCGCATGTCTGGTGGGAGCTACTGTGTTTACCGTGGCAGTGTGGCTGCCGAACTTGTCACTTGTCGGAACAGTACTTGCATCGGATACTGCAACAACGATAGAAAAAGTACAGCTTCTCGTGAGCTTGTACGGATCGATTGCGACAAATTTCGCGATAGTGTCTGCACTCTACACAGTTCTTATCGCCGTACTCTTTGGTGTGTACAGCGCACTCATTGTCTATTACATCCGTACAATGCGTACAACGAGTAACGATGCAGTGTCTGTGAGTGCACTTGGTATTGGCGGTGTCATAAGTGGTTTCTTCGGTATCGGGTGCGCCGCATGTGGGACATTTATTCTCACGTCGCTCTTCGCCTTTGGCGGAGCAAGTACCTTCCTCGCACTTCTGCCTCTCGGCGGACAGGAATTTGGATTTCTGGGAGTAGGTCTGCTTGCGTACGCTCTGTACTCGCTTCTCAAGAAATTAAACCAATCACCCGTGTGCAGTATTTAGACAAATTAAAAATAATAAAAATTATGGTATCAAATACAAACAACAATAAAGCTTTCCAGATCGCAGTGTGGACGATATTCGTACTTGCAATAGTTGGGAGTCTTATATGGATGCGTAGCGCAGGAACGTCGAAGAACGAAGCAGTGTCACCCGAAGTGGCTGATTTTTTTGCTGTCGCATCTGACGACTATGTTAAAGGAGGCGCGAATGCAAAGGCAACACTCATTGAGTATATCGACTTTGAGTGCGAGGCATGCGGAGCATATTTTCCACTCGTAAAGCAACTCGAACAGGATTTTCCGACCGATCTCCGCGTAGTGCTTCGTTATTTTCCACTCCCTGGGCATCGCAACGGAATGACAGCGGCGCTTGCTGTTGAAGCGGCGGCTCGACAAGGAAAATTCTTTGAAATGCACGACCTCTTGTATACCGAACAAAAGAACTGGTATGCTGAGCAACTTGGACTTAATATGGAGGCATATAAGGCTGCAGTAGCGTCTTCTGAAGTGAAGGCGCGCGTAGAACGAGATATGAATTCTGGAAAAAAGCTCGGTAATACGGGAACGCCATCTTTTTATCTCGATGGTAACAAACTGCCAAACCCACAAGGATACGATAACTTCAAAAAGAGTATTCAAACAGCGATAGACCAAGCATCATCTAAAGAAACACAACAATGACGCTCGAAGCATTCTCAACAATTCTTGCGCTTGGTTCGATTGCTCTCTTTGGAGCGCTTGTTATCGCGGGTATCGGGCACCTGACCTCCTCGAGAGTAAGATCGTTGGTGGGACAGATTCCTTATGAGCAGTTTCTCCTAACGTTGTTCTTTATCTCAGTAAGCTCTATAGTGCTCTCGCTCGTATACCAGCTTGTATATATGACACCAGTATGCGAGCTGTGCTGGTGGCAACGCATCTTCTTGTATCCAGTAAGTGTTATCACATTTGTCGCACTCTGGTTTAAGACTCGAGAAACGCACGTCACAGTTGGGATTCTTGCAATCTTTGGATTCTGGTACTCCTGTTACCACTACTATTATCACTTCCAAGGCTTCGTCCTTGGAAAGACGCTTAGTTTGCCCTGTTCATATGGGGGACTCATGCCAGCGTGCACTGATTCACCAATTCTTGTTTTTGGATTTATAACGATTCCATTTATGGGCGTTATGATCTTCGGAAGCATGCTCATTGTGTCAGCTTTCACGCATACCGCTTTTAAGAGATTAGAAAATTAGTTGAAATTAAATATATGGAACCACAGCAAATACCAGAAGAAAAAGTTGAAACAAGTGTCGCGAAAGAGAATTCTGCGACAAAAGTTACTTTTACAGTGAAACGCTCGTCGCTTCTCTATGGTGCAATAGCGATTGCTGCGATTTTCGTCTTAGTTGCGTTTCTTTTTACAAAAGGGTTTATCGTTGCGGCTACAGTGAACGGTAGTCCGATTAGCCGTCTTGCGGTGATACAAGATCTTGAGAAACAAGGTGGCAAGCAGGCGCTTGAGGCAATGGTGGATAAGAAACTCATTGAAACAGAGCTTGCTAAGAATGGCATTGTTATTGAAAATAGTGACGTTGATGCAAAAATAAAGGAAATTGAGGCACAAGTCGCCGCTCAAGGTGGTACGCTTGAGGAAGCGCTTGCGCCACAGGGAATGACGATAGAACAGTTGCGTACACAATTAGAAACCCAATTAAAACTTGAAAAGCTTTTGGCTACAAAAATACTGGTCACACCAGAAGAGGTGGATGAGTATATTGCTGAAAATAAGATTACTCCACCAAAAGACGTGAATCTTGGGGAAGTAAAAACTCAAGTTGCAGAACAGTTGAAACAAGAGAAGTTTCAAGCAGAAGCACAGAAATGGGTTGCTGATATCACCG
>CAZZGJ010000031.1:0-421 GCA_964654175.1 uncultured Candidatus Saccharibacteria bacterium | reverse complement strand
CACCGAGGAAGCAACCATAAAATATTACGTTACTTATTAACAACCACATCTATGACCCAGACTCCACTACATAAAGAACATGCCCGAGACGCATGCTGTGATGCCGGTACACCGAACGGCGACACTGGTGAACACGAGTCACGACTCAAGATATTTACTGCAATCTCCGGTATGCTGCTCGGGACAGGATTCTTGCTGTCCTTTGTGGAAGGTATGGTGGGGTGGAGTACATTCTTCTACCTCCTCTCAATAGGAGCAGGGAGTATCTTTGTGGTAAAGAGTGCATGGAACGGTCTCGTCAAAAAGATATTCCTTAATATAAGTTTTCTGGTAGTCATCGCTTCGCTTGGTGCTCTGTATATTGGCGAATATGGCGAGGCGGCGGCTGTGGTGTTCTTGTTTTCACTTTCAGATCTTTTTG
>CAZZGJ010000030.1:6966-7561 GCA_964654175.1 uncultured Candidatus Saccharibacteria bacterium | reverse complement strand
CCTCCACCTCCTGCGGGTGGATGATCGTCGGCATGTGCCGGTGCGGGGGGTGGTGACATGGGTCAGTCCTTTCCTTGGTTAAGTTTGTCACGTTCGAGTGCTACCCGTTCTTTCTCGAGACGGATGCGGTCTCCTTCGTTCAGTACTTCCTGAGCCTTGATGTTGGCTCGTACCAGCTCAGCTGCGAGTTTGAGTTTGTCGGCGTCGGCCTTTGCTCCTTCCTCTGTTGCAGAGAAGTTGTAGCTGCGGACTGTTCCGAGGGTCATTCCTCCGACGAACAAAAACACGAGAACGAAGAGCGCCCAGCTCGCAGCTTTTTTCCCGAAGCTCGGCTTGGGTGTATCAGCTGAAGTGGTTGCCGCCGTTGTTGCGCCTGCTGAAGCAGGTGGTGTGGCCGGCGGAGGGGCCGGTGCGGGTGTTGCCATAAAACCTTCCTCCAGGAAATTCCTGGGTGTTGTGAATGAACAAATTGAAAGAATTGCTTGCAAGTTCAACTCTCTCATCTAGTCGGCTAGATCATTTACTGAATACTTACGTACCAGCAGATAACCTTACCTATCACGTACTCTACATATTTAAAACCAAAGTGTCAAGC
>CAZZGJ010000030.1:0-6956 GCA_964654175.1 uncultured Candidatus Saccharibacteria bacterium | reverse complement strand
CGCAGCTGAAAAGTGTTCTTTTATATATAAAATCAAATGGCCACCGGAAGGGTGGCCATTTTCACTTCTGGACGGGGCGGCAGCCATCGTCCTTATGTGCGGGTGGATCTGGAGAAATCTCCGGATTCACATATTTGCAGCCGCGTGCGGTGCGGTCTGCCACTGCATTTTGGTACCACTCCTTGGTTTTCTGGGAATCCTTGAGGACCCAAACCAAGATAATGGCACAAAAAGTAACAACGACAATTCCCGCAAGTACAAGCTGTCTTGTGCTTGGCAGCTTGTGCCAGACGAAGCCTATGCCGCGTTCGTAGAACTCGGCATAATCTGCGTCTACAGTTTTATCAAACTCTCGCGAGAGAGGCGGAGGTAAACCTTCGCCCGTCAGTTGGTTGCCTTTCTTATCGAAGACAACGATATCATGATTGCTCATGGGTTGCCTTTCGATGTGAAGAGGTAAGAACGAATAAATACACACTACAACTAAATTAATTTATCGTCAAGTTTTATGGAGATGTGGTGTGTGGATATGAAAAAGGGCGGCATCTCGTAGAGATGTCGTCCCTTGTCTTTTTTTGTTTGGCTTCAGCCAAACGTCGTGTGTCGGAACCAGAGGACGGTCCAACATACGAGTAGCACTGCCGCGATGATTTTTCGCCGTTTCAGTGTTGTGTCTTCGGAAAGAAATCCGGAGACCAATAGGTAACCGACGGCTACCAGCATGCCTAATCCCGCGAGAACCCACGGGAAGGCGCTGGTAACTTTTGGTCCCAGCAAATAGATGACAGCACACAGAAACCCCAGCAGAGCGAGTACTCCGAAGAACTTCCCTGCGATACCGCCAAAGGCGAGGCCGAAACCTCTGGAAAAGGACATGGTTTTTCTCCCAAATATGGTGTGAAGACTATACTATATCTTTTTAGGATATTTGTGAATATTGTCTTTCTGTATCTAACGTGAGAGGATACTCGTAGTTGTTGTTTTCTAGCAACATTCTCAACCTAAATTAAACTAACCAAGAAAGGCAGGGAACCATCATGGCCCTCGAACCCCTTTACTTCTCGCTTCTTATTATCCTGTGCTTCGGCACAGGATGGTGGTTGCTTGGGGCGGTGTTTCGTCGGCAGGTGACCGCGCTTTCGTGGAAACTCATCGCGTGTGCAGGTGCGTTTGGCTTGGCGTATTACTTGGAGGCCTTTCAAAAAACCACCTTATTTTTCCGCCATAGTGAATCACTTGAGTACAAGGTGGTGGTCGCAGCCACCAGCATTCTCATCGTGTGCGATCTGGTGGTGGTGCTTAAGTTTGCGCACTATCGTGGGCGCACGACGTGGACGGAGCGTTTTGTGATGTTTGTCCTGTTCGGACTCTCGCAAGGCGTATTTACGTGGTGGGTTCATGCGCTTATCGGAAACAGCTGTGCACCGTTTACTGCGTGGTGGCGGATGTGTACGGACTACGCAGCACTTGGACGGGACTTCATGTACTTCGCAACCGTTGGATACTGGGCCATGGCCTTTGAAACCAATGAAGAGAACATGTATTCGACGCTTTCATGCTTCGGGCACCGTGTCGGTGTCTGTACTGAGGGTGTTGACTTCAGCCCTGAACCGTCGATGACGCTTGCGATCTGGCTTCGTACCCTTGGACACAAAAGTTTTTTTAATCGCGTGCTACATGCGACGAATAGATCCTTCAATGTTCATGTGAATGTCATGCACAAAGCGCTAGATAGAGTACAGGTGGTGATGTGCGCCGGCTTCACCTTTGAGATCGCTAGCCCTGAACGGCTAGATACGGTCGGTGAGTCATTTGCTCTAGATGCCGCGCAAGACCGGCTTACAGGGCAGATTAGACAACTCATTGGTTCGAGGATGTCTAGCCGTGTCTTTGGGCTTGATTTACCCAGAGACTTCGTCGCGAAGTTCAACCAGGATGTTGACCCGATTAAGTTGTGTGGTCTTCGTTTGACATCTGCTACACCGCTTCGGGTTGACTACTACGACGATGCAACCCGTGCGTTCTTCAATGAGTTGGCGACGCTTCCTCAACACGTTGACTATTTCAGCGAGTTCATGGAAGGAGCCAGAAGGATGTACGACAAACTGCCCGAAGAGAAGCGGCAGCGGCTCGACCATGAGCAATATGTCGCTATCTACCTAACGCTCACCGGAAAGGGTTCAGCGTTTGGCCAGTACGGCATTAACTCTGCCTAAACCTTTCAGGTAAGGATACGGCAAATGGAGTTTCGACTCCAAAAGAAAGCAGCCCCTTGTGGGCTGTTTTTGTTTTTCTAATTTCGTAAACTGTGGTAGGATTATGTTTAGTTTAAAAAATACAATATGCCCGGGTGGCGAAATTGGTAGACGCACTTGCCTTAGGAGCAAGCGAGGCAACTCATGAAGGTTCAAGTCCTTTCCCGGGCACCATGATACATATCCCCGTTATATTCGAGGATGCAAAAGTGATCGTTATTAATAAGCCGTCAGGAATGGTGGTGCATCCTTTTGACTTTTCTTCAGAAGAGACAGTCCTTGATTTTTTACAAGCTCATGCGCCTGAGATTTTTTCAATACATAATCAGATCACCCTACAAGATGGGCGAGTGATTCCGCTTGGGGGTGTCGTTCATAAATTAGACAGAGAAACCTCAGGTGTTATGGTGATTGCAAAAACTCAGGAAGTATTTAGTGAACTTAAGGCGCAGTTCTCTCTACATACAGTTGAGAAGGCGTATGTCGCTGTCGTAGAAGACATAGTTAAAGATATGTCCTTTGTGATTGATGCACCTCTTGGTCGAGGTAAAAAAGACTATAAACAATCTACAAATCCAGTTAACCCTAGAGGGGAATTACGTGAAGCTATAACCCAAGTAGATGTGCTCTCATACCTTGGTGAAAACACATTTGTCCAACTTACTCCACGTACGGGGCGCACACACCAGTTGCGTGCACATATGTCGTCTATCGGGCATCCAATCGTTGGAGATATTGCATATGGAAGTAAGGCTGTAGACTCCCGTATTATGTTACATGCGCAGTCTATTAGATTAGATATCGTAGGCGAGAAAAAGGTATTTAGTGCACCTCTTCCAGAAGGGTTTCAAGACTAGAGCGCAACCGAAGGTTGCGCTCTAGTTGTATTGTGCCCCCAGTAGGGATCGAACCTACGACCTGCGGATTAAGAGTCCGATGCTCTACCAGCTGAGCTATAGGGGCGTTTATGTGGTGGATACTATACCATGCAATGAAAATAATTTCTAGGTATGCTAGTATTAGAGACACTCAAAGGCGCGGTGGCGAAGTGGTCTAACGCTGCGGTTTGCAAAACCGTCATTCGTGGGTTCAAATCCCACCCGTGCCTCACGATGAAAGATAAATTATATTTCGTTGGGCTTAAAGCTTTTATTGTAAACGAAAAGCAAGAGTTACTCATACTGCAGGGCTCTAGTAAAATGAAACCAGAAGGTCTTTGGGGTTTACCAGGTGGTAGGATTATGGAAAGTGAAGAACAGGTTCCTTTGACCGCTATTCTTGCACGAGAGATCAACGAAGAGTGTGGATCTATTATTGTCGACATTGGTCAAGTTTGTGCACATTGGAGACTACACAGAGAAGACAAGGCAATATTTCTGGTCGGATATACTTGTACATATAAAAGTGGAGTGGTGGAGCTAAGTCATGAGCACGCTACATATAAATGGGTTACTAGTGACCAAGTAAGCAACCTTCCTTTTGTCGACGGATATAAGGAGGTAATAATTTCCTTCTTTAAGAACAGGAAAGATGTGTTAGAATAGCCTGTACATTATCTGCCCGGGTGATGGAATGGTAGACATAGAGGACTTAAAATCCTCGGCTGATTAAACGGCGTGCGGGTTCGAGTCCCGCCCTGGGCACAATAAAAAGAAAGACTCGCCGTAATGGCGAGTCTTTCTTTTTATTCTTCTGTTTCAGCTGGAGTAGCTTCTTTAGTGATACTTTGTTCGTATGCTTTCTGAGCCTGCTTTTCTTTCAAGAGAAGCTCATCGATGTGCTGGCGGTTCTTTTCTCCGTAATCTATTTCAATTTCAAAGAAAGGAATTACTTTCACAGGGAGGCGCTTCATGACTTTCTTTCGAAGGTCTGTTCGCATACGTTTTGCAAAATCCAACGCAGCAGCTTCTTTACTTTCCGGAAGTACGGTAATGAAAAGCGTCCCTTGTCTCATGTCAGGGGAAACTTCTGCACGAGTAACTGTGATGAGCGATGCACCAGATGATTCACGCTGAAAAAAGTCCTGAGCGATTGCCAGAATTTCTAGACTCACTTGAGTCTGTCGTTTTGAAGGTCCTTTGTCTGGGTTTGGTAACATACTGTGGAAATATTAAATACGACGACGTTCAGTTTGAATCGCTTCAAGCACATCACTTGGGATCATTTCAATTTTTGTTTCAACCATAAGTCCACATTCATTTCCTTCATTTACTTCACTTGCTTTAATTTTCTGAGATTGAAGTTCAACGATGCGACCCTGACCAAGGAGTACTCCACGACGCATGATTTTTACAAGTACACCATTTTGGATCTTACCAGTCTCTACTTTTCCTCCGATTACATGCTTATCTTTTTGTGTGCTGAAAATCTTAATGATCTTAAGTGTTCCAAGTACTACTTCTTTTTCTTCAAATGGTAGGCGAGACTCTACGAGTGTGTCGAACCATTCACCAAGTTTGTAAATGATATCGAATACCTGTGGTGTTACTTTAAATCTGTCAGCCTGTTCGCGAGCGCGTGGGTCAAGTTTTGTTGCGAATCCGAGAATAACTGTTTTCTCGTCAGATGAAGCAAGCATGACGTCTCCCTCAGTAATTGATCCAATTCCTTCGCCGATAATTTTAATTTTAATATCGTCAGTCTCGCGCTTTTTAAGTTCCTTACGAACGGCTTCAAGTGTTCCAATTGCGTCTGCTTTTACCACAACAGGAATAACTACCTTTGCGTTACGATAGAGACGTGGATCATCTACGGTTTTTACAGCGTTACTTACGGCTTCTTGTTTTAGTTTTTCTATTTCCTTCTTGTCGTCTGAAGAAATGAAAATCGCACCAGTTGCGGGTATTTCATCAAAGCCTGTTACTTTTATTGGCTGACCTGCATGTGGTGTGCGAATCGGCTTTCCTGTGAAGTCTTCAATAATACGAATAGGGGAAAGAGCTGTTCCGGCGAGAATTGCTCCTGAGGCTGGAAGTGTTCCGTCCTTGATGATAAGCGCCGCTGAGATACCACGCTTTTGGTCTACAAAACTTTCAAGCACGTATCCAGTTGCGTCTGTGCTTAGGTTTGCTGTAAGCTCGTGCATATCCACAAGGAGAAGCAGTGTTTCGATGAGGAAGTCGATCCCTTGTCCTGTTTTTGCAGAAATTTCTACACACGGAACATCTCCTCCGTACCCTTCGATATAAATACCGTTTTCAACAAGTGAGTTTTTTGTTCTTTGAATGTCTGCGCCTGGTTTATCAATTTTGTTAATCGCAACTACGTAAGGAAGTTTTCTCGCGTCGATCGTTTTCCACGCTTCAAGTGTTTGAGCTTTTACCCCGTCTTCGGCAGATATTACTAAAATCGCAATGTCGGCGATTTCTACACCACGTTCGCGCATGGTTTGGAAAGCCTCGTGTCCTGGAGTATCTAGGAAAGTAATTTTGCGAGCTTCTTTACCTTCGCTTTTGTGGGCAACCTCGTAGGCAGAGATTCTTTGTGTGATGCCACCGGCTTCTCCGTCGACAACATTTGATTTTCTGATGAAATCAAGAAGAGATGACTTACCGTGGTCCACATGACCAAGTACCGCGATTACTGGCTGACGCGGTGAGAGGGTGGGAGTTTTTGAAGTTGTGGGCATAAAAATATGGAATAATTATACCACAAAATCACTATGATTACTAGGCTTTCGCTCCTTAACGGGTGTCTTTGTGCTCAGTTCTACTTTTCTCTATTACTTCTAATTCTTCTTCTGTAAGTTCGTGTGTACTTTTATATTTTTCAATCGGTTTTGCAAATGTGCTGATACGGTCGCGTACATGTAATGTCGTGAGTACTACACCGTTACCTTTTTCGTTTAAGAATGCGACAGAAAAACTTTGGTTAGATCCTCCTTGTTCAATAGCTTTGAAACGAACTGTTTGTGCGTTTCTTAGAGAGTGTGAAAGTCGAGATTCAAGTGAAAGTGCGTGTTTTGAAATAAGTTCATTGCGGTCCTCGATATTTTTTACACTTTCAAGGCACGCGAGTATTGTCTCTTCAAGAGATGAAGCTGTGCCTCCACGAGTGAAGCGAGAGAGTTTGTAATGGAGATAGCCGACATAGCAAAGGAGTACGCTAATTGCAATCGCAAGGGGGATTGTAGGATGACCAAGTGTGAGCGTGAGAAAAGTTTCCTTCATTGTCGCGTTAGTGTAGCAAAAAAGGTTCTCTTCTGGCAGATGTGTATAACACTTGTTTTTTACAATAGGAAAGTGATAGGCTTATGGAAGCAGGAGGGAGCGTCCTAACTGCGAGCGGAGTACGAGAACAATCGTGCTCCGGCACGAAAGTTCTTTTGCTTCAAATCAAAACCCCGCACCGATTAAGGTGCATGCAGGAGTCGAACCATGAAGAAATCGCTTCTCGCGGCAATGGCCGCTTGCGCACTGCTGGCCACCACCACGCACGCTGCCAACACCCCCCAGACCAATACGCTGGACCTGAAGGGCGTGAGCGCGTCGGCTGTGATCGGTGGCGGTGGTTCCGGCGGCATGACCGCCAAGTCCGCTGGCCAGTTCAACGCCACCAACTTCAAGGCCGACAAGACCTCGCCGTACCCCGTGGGCCTGGCTGAAGACGGTACGCCGCTCAAGTCCGAAGTCGTCGCCGACAACAAGGCGCTCTGGTTCGGCGCCAAGAAGCCTGAACTGGTTGCCGTCAAGGCGCCGGAGC
>CAZZGJ010000029.1:3929-7905 GCA_964654175.1 uncultured Candidatus Saccharibacteria bacterium | reverse complement strand
CAACTTCGTCGCTGCCTACATGGACGACAGTCATATCCCAAGCCGCGCCCTCTGTCTGCTTCTTGAAGCCACCGAGCAGATGCTCGCGCCGCAGCCTAAGGGTGTCACCCGTCCAAGTGGCGCTGGTATAACATGGCGCCATGTTTGAGGGTGGCTCCGCCGTAGAAAAACCGCCGCAGGCTCTTTCGAGCCGTGGCGGTTTTTTCATTTCTGGCTATCTTTGCATACTATTTTAGGGAAGCGTATACTGCGAGCATGAAAACGTATATAGCTATATTATTAGGGGTTGTGGTTTTAGCAGGGGTTGTATTTGTTGGATATAAGTACAGATCAACTAATCATCCAAAAATCGACAAGGTCGTACAAGAAGACTATAAAATAGTTACAGGAAGTGTTTCTCGTTTTTTTGAAGGAACAAGTACTATTGATTACAGCTTTGAGGTGCCGACTGATGCAACTAGTACAAGTGAGACAAGTGGTGCGCTTGTAAAAGTTACAAATGCTACTGGGACTATTGCCACACTTTATTTTAGCTACGAAGGCGGTCGTGGGTATACCCCAACCGAATATGTGAACTATGTCATGAAGCCGCGTGTAAGCGGACTTGTCATTTCTGAAGCAGAAGATTCTGCTAATCCAGATTGGCTACACATTGCTTCATCAGCAAGTGAGTGGTACATCTCACCGATTAACGATGGCGAGTGGCTAGTGGTGGTTGAGGCAAAGAAGACGATGAGTGTGGAGTTAGAAAAAATAATTGCTACGTTTAAAGCAAGTAGACTAGAGTAGGGAGAGAATATGAAAAAGGGCGCGTCCGAAGGCGCGCCCTTTTTGTGTTTGGCATCTACATGCCGGTTGCCCAGAACCACCAGTCGGACAAGCGCCATCGCGCTTTTTGTAGGTTGCTACGTGTTGAATGCACTACTGCGACCAAGTAGCTGCTTGCGAGAACGACGAGGTTGATGATGACTAAGACCCACACGAAACTGCACCGCACCGTGTTTTCGAAATAGAACAGGTGGCTGGCCTCACTCGTGTCCCAGGCGGTTTGCCAGACGGCTTCTTGGCTGAAGTCCTCCGCCAGTTCAGCTGCCAGGGTGATGAACACAAATATAGCAGCGCCGCCAAGCCACGACCCTGTTGCAAGGTATGCCGTACAGCCAAAGGTGCCATTGACCCCTAGCCAGTAGGCTGTCACGCGGTGGCAGTGGTTTTCGTACGTCATTTTTTTCATGCCAGTTTCCCCTAAAGTGTTGATGAGTTGAAAGAGCGAGTCCCTATTCTGCCTCTTTTGAATTACCTTGTCAAAAATGGTATAATCCGGAAATTGGCCTCACTTTATGCCCACTAAAAAACCTGAAAAAATTGAACACGTAGAAAGTATTATTGTTAAGGGGGCGAGAACGCACAACCTAAAGAATATTACCGTTGAAATGCCACGACATAAAATGATCGTGTTTACTGGATAATCTGGATCAGGAAAATCTTCTCTAGCGTTTGATACTATTTTCGCCGAAGGACAGCGTCGTTACGTGGAGTCTCTTTCTGCGTACGCTCGTCAGTTTTTGAACCAAATGCAAAAACCAGACGTGGATGAAATCATAGGACTTTCTCCGGCTATTTCAATTGACCAGAAATCTGCAGGTCGTAACCCGCGTTCAACTGTTGCGACCATTACTGAAATTTATGACTACCTACGTGTATTGTATGCACGTGTTGGAAAGCCGTACTGCGTGGAGTGTGGTTCAAAAATCCAAAAACTTTCAAATGAAGAAATTATGCACTTTATCTTAGACAAGATAAAGCACGCAGATGACGCTCACAAGAAGAAAGAAATTATGGGGGTTGAGTTTTCTCATGCAGAGATTCACATCTTGGCGCCGCTTGTACGTGGACGAAAAGGGGAATATTACCAGATGCTTTATGACATGCTTGGTAAAGGCTATACCGAAGCAGTTGTTGATGGTGAGCGAAAGAGTCTGCGTCAGCAAATTGTGCTTTCAAAGAATAAAAAACACGAAATTTCTATTGTGGTGGACTCAATTGCGATTGATGATTTTAGAAATAAAGCTACTGAAAAAGACGCGCTTGTGCGTTTATCTGAAGCAATTGAGCGTGCGGTAAACGAAGCAGAAGGGTTGCTTGAAGTGGAAATATTGGGTGAGAAAACAATTATGAGTAATAAGTTTTCTTGCGCTAGTTGTGGGTTCTCATTCCCTGAAATCGAGCCAAGACTCTTTTCTTTTAACTCACCGTACGGTGCTTGTGCAGCATGTAATGGACTTGGTACGAAATACTTTGGGGGATTGGATGAGTGTGATGTGTGTAATGGTAAACGTCTTCGCCCTGAAGCGCTTAATGTATTTTTGGATGACAAAGAAAAAATAAACATCGTAGACATTACCTCACTTTCTATTAAAGATGCTGAAGCGTATTTTGCACGTCTCCCACTTACAAAGAAGGAACAGGAAATCGCTTCTGTGGTGATAAAAGAAATCGAATCTCGTCTTGTGTTTATGTTAAATGTGGGACTTAACTACCTCTCACTTAACCGTAAAGCCGATACGCTTTCAGGTGGTGAAGCTCAGCGTATACGTCTGGCGTCTCAGCTAGGTAGTCAGCTTGTGGGTGCGCTCTACGTGCTTGATGAACCGACAATTGGTCTTCATCAGCGTGATAACGACCGCCTTATCAAGACGCTTCTTCACCTTCGTGATATTGGAAATACAATTATTGTGGTAGAGCACGACGAAGACACGATCTTTGCATCTGACTTTTTGGTGGATATTGGTCCAAAAGCAGGGGTGCATGGTGGAGAGGTGGTGGTGTCTGGGTATCTAGAAGAGCTTCTCACAGCTCCTCGTAATAAATCAGGTAGTGTTACGCTTGCGTATCTTCGTGGTGAAAAGGAGATCGCGGTCCCAGAAGTGCGTCGTCAGACTGACAAAGGTACTATACGAGTAAAAAACGGTAACGTGTTTAATATTGTGAACATGAATGCTCAAGTACTTCTTGGACGCTTTAATGTGATCACTGGTGTCTCCGGCTCGGGTAAGAGTTCTTTTATGTACGAGATTTTATACAAGAACCTACTCGCACGACTTGAACGTCGTAATCGCAGCGCAAAGATTTTTAACTGTGAAGAGTTTACTGGAACTGAGTATCTTTCACGCGTAGTGATGATTGATCAGTCTCCGATTGGACGTACTCCACGTTCTAACCCAGCAACATATACAGGTGCATGGACTCACATTCGTGATTTGTTTGCTGAAAGTGAAGAGGCGCGTATTCGTGGGTGGAAGGCGAGCCGTTTCTCTTTTAACGTAAAAGGTGGTCGCTGTGAAGCATGCCAGGGTAACGGTGAGATAGCTGTAGAAATGCACTTCCTTCCGACCGTCTACGTAGAGTGTGACGTGTGTCAGGGAAAGCGCTTTATGAAAGAAACGCTTGAGGTGAAATGGAAGGGGAAGAATATTTATGATGTGCTTCGAATGACTGTCGAAGAGGCTCTTACTTTTTTCCAAGACATCCCTGCGATACATGATCGTATAAAGACACTTAACGACGTAGGTCTTTCATATCTTGAGCTGGGTCAGTCAGCTACAACGCTTTCAGGTGGTGAAGCTCAACGTGTAAAGATTTCAAGTGAGTTGTATCGTCCACATGTTGAAAAAACGATCTACCTTCTTGATGAACCATCAATCGGCCTTCACTACGAAGATATTGCGAAGCTGATCGAGATTTTGAACAAGCTCGTCGACAAAGGAAATACGATTGTGCTCATCGAACACAATCTTGATATCGTAAAGGGGGCTGACCATATTATCGACATCGGTCCTGAAGGTGGAGTAGGGGGTGGGAAGGTGGTCGCGACAGGAACACCAGAGCAGGTAGCAAGTAGTGAGAAATCGTATACCGGGCAGTATCTAAAGAAAGCGCTAAAGAGAAAGGTGAAGTAATACAAGAAATGCAAAGA
>CAZZGJ010000029.1:0-3919 GCA_964654175.1 uncultured Candidatus Saccharibacteria bacterium | reverse complement strand
GGATAACTAAAAAAAAAAAACCAACCGGCGGCGCCTCGGGGGGCGCTCTTTGTATTTTTTATATAAATTAAAAAGCCACCCGGGGGTGGCTTTTTGCGAGAGCGCTTGATTTCACGTGGACGTGATTTCAAGCGCTTCAAGTGCGAGCAGAAGCTCGTCGGTTTTGAGTCGTACGGTTTGCCCGTACGGTGGGCGCAGGTTGACCCACTCCTGGTCGGCTTGTTCTTCCAGTGCCGTCAGAACGGTCTCTGGGGTGAACTCGCAGGCGAACATTGCCGCCTTTGCAAGCTTGAGGTTCCCCTTGCGGGTTACTGACAGTCCTGCACGGATGGAGAGCGCGTGCTCGCCTTGCCCCTTTTTGCAGCTCACAGGTTTTGTAATACCTGTTTGCCGCCGTTGCGTCGCAGGCTCTTCAGATTGTTGCGATTGCCGCAGCTCCTGCCACTCTTGTAACGTTTCCTCGAACATCTTGTCCATCGTTTCTACCCCAAAAAAAATCTCGTTGGTTTGAACTATGGTCTCTGTCAGAGCTTTTCTGTCCTGTTGCCTAGGCGCAGAAGAGGTGTACAAAGTCCACTTTTTATTATACAATACTTTCAATGAAAAAGCAAGACCTATCCACATGTAACCTCCCTGATTCTCCAGGGGTGTATTTTTTCAGAGATGCTGAAAATAACATCTTGTACATAGGAAAAGCTACGTCTTTAGCAGATAGAGTTCGTAGCTATTTTTCGGCAGACCTTGTAAAGACTCGTGGGCTTAAGTTGGTGAGTATGGTCACAGCAGCGCATACAGTTACTTACCAAGTAACTGACAGCGTACTTGAGGCATTGCTATTAGAAAGTAAGCTCATTAAAGATAACGTTCCTCCATACAACACGAAAGAAAAAGATAACAAAAGCTTCACATGCGTGGTTATTACAAAAGAGGCTTTTCCTAAAGTTCTCTCTATGAGAATACGAGACTTTGAAAAGCGGTTTACTAAAAAAGAAACGCTTGCTGTATACGGGCCGTTCGCTTCACTTTCTTCTCTTCGAGAAGCAATGAAGATAATTCGTCGGATGTTTCCTTATCGCGACAAGTGTGAGGTAAATCAAGGTAAACCATGTTTCAGTGCTCAGCTCGGACTTTGTCCAGGAGTGTGTACGGGGATAATTAGTCAGGCTGAATATAAGAGACAAATTTCTAACGTACAAAAATTGTTTGAGGGTAAAAAGACAGATATCAAGCGTAGTCTTGAAAAGGACATGCAAAGCTATGCTAAGCAGCAGAAGTTCGAGAAAGCCGCTAAGGTTAGAAATACACTTTTTGCGCTGGATCATATAAAAGACGTGAGTCTCATAAAGGACGAAGATATTACAACCTTTAAGGACAACGACTTTCGTATTGAGGCATACGACGCGGCTCATATCTCAGGGACATCTCGTGTTGGTGTAATGACGGTTATTGAAGGTAAACAAAAAGCTACAGATGAGTATCGTAAATTTAAACTACCTGAGTCAACAAACGATGACTACGCTGCACTGCGAGAAATGCTTACTCGGCGATTTTCTCATAAGGAATGGCGCTTTCCTGACCTTGTGGTGATAGATGGAGGAAAAACTCATAAAGAGGTTGCGGAAAAGACGCTTGCTTCCCTTGGTGTACTCATCCCATGTGTGTCAGTTGTAAAAGATGAGCGACACAAACCAAAAGACATATTGGGATCGTCTGTACATGTGGATTACCACAAAAAGGAAATACTTTTAGCCAACGCAGAAGCTCACAGGTTTGCAATTGGGTATCATAAACGCTTACGAGACAAGCGTATCTAACGCTTAGAAAAAACCGCTGTCAAGGGTTACTCTTGACGTCATTTTTAGAGACAAAAATGATGGCTTTTACTATTGATTTGTATATACTGAATATCTAAAAACCTAATGCAATTTAAGCGGTATGGCTATTCTACAAACAGTTAAAAAACGAAATGGGGAGATGGTACTTTTTGAGCAGGACAAAATCGAGAAGGCGATTAAAAAAGCCTTTGTTGCGATTACTCGAGATGAGAAAGCCGCTATTGCAAAACACATCACAGAGCTGGTGGTAAAAGAGCTTGAACTTGAAGCCCTCACTCGTGACGGGTACACCCCGTCTGTGGAACATACCCAAGACCTCGTAGAAAAACATATCATGGGGGCTGGATTTTTTGACGTTGCGAAGGCGTACATCATCTACCGTTATGAACGTACAAAGGAGCGTCAGGAGAAGAAGCAGGAGATGCTTGAGAAGCTTGAGGAGGAGGGGCTTTATATTACAAAACGTAATGGTACACGCCAGAAGTTTGATATTGAAAAGATTCGTACAGCGGTAATGCATGTAACAAAAGGCTTTGAAAACGAAATCAATGTCGACCAAATCGTGAACCAGGTAAAGCAGGAAGTGTTTGAGGGTATTTCAACAAAAGAAATTCGTAAGGCACTCATTATGACAGTTCGTTCACTTATTGAGCAGGACCCTGCGTATTCATATGTCGCATCTCGTATGGTGCTCCAGCAGATTCATATTGAGCTTCTCGGCGAAGAACTCGACTATGCTAAGTTCGACGAGCAGTATCGTGGGGCTTTCATCAAAGGAATTTCTTTTGGAGTAGAAAAGGGGTACCTCGATACTCGTATGGCAAACTTCGACCTTCCTCGATTGGCAGCTGCGTTGCACCCTGAGCGAGACGATCTTTTCATGTATCTCGGATCTCAGACACTCTTTGAGCGATACCTCGTTCGTGATGTGGAAGGTACAGGAAATATTTTCGAAAATATTCAAGGGTTCTGGATGCGTGTGGCGATGGGAGTAGCACTTGCCGAAAAGGAGCTCGACCGTACTACTCGTGCGATTGAATTCTATGAATCAATGTCGACACTTCGTTTCGTCCCTTCATCTCCAACTCTTTTCCACGCCGGAACTAAACATCCTCAACTCTCAAGCTGCTATCTAAATACAGTAGGAGACTCGCTCGAAAGTATCTTTAAGGTGTATTCAGACAACGCTCAGCTTTCTAAGTGGGCGGGAGGAATCGGTACTAACTGGACATCTGTACGTGCGTCAGGTTCTCTTGTAAAGAAGTCAGGTATTAAATCAAACGGAATTATCCCATTCCTTAAGGTTGCAAACGACGTAACAGTTGCGATTAACCGTTCAGGACGTCGCCGTGGAGCGACCTGTGTCTACCTTGAGAACTGGCACTATGACGTAGAAGAATTCCTAGAACTCCGTAAAAACACAGGAGACGATCGCCGTCGTACGCATGATATGGATACAGCGCTTTGGATTTCTGATCTCTTTATGAAGCGTGCACAGGAAGACGGAGACTGGACTCTTTTCTCACCAGATGAAGTACCTGAACTCTCTGAAACGTATGGTGATACATTTGAGAATCACTATACACGCTACGAGCAGATGGCAGCAGAAGGAAAGATTAAAATCTTTAAGAAGATGAAGGCTCGTGAGCTTTGGCGAAAGATGATTACAATGCTTTACGAAACAGGTCATCCTTGGATTACATGGAAAGATCCTTCAAACGTTCGTTCACCGCAGGACCATGTAGGTGTCGTGCATAACTCAAACCTCTGTACAGAAATCACACTCAATAACTCAGAAGAAGAAACTGCTGTGTGTAACCTAGGTTCAATCAACTATCAGCGTCTTGTGCGTGACGGGAAGTTTGACGTGGATCTCGTAGCGTCCACTGTTCGTACTGGTATGCGTATGCTTGATAACGTTGTTGATGTGAACTTCTACCCAACAGTAGAGGCTGAGCGTAGTAACATGCGTCATCGCCCGGTAGGGCTTGGGCTCATGGGATTCCATGATGCTCTCTATATGATGGATATCAACTTCGACTCAGATGACGCAGTGAAGTTCGCAGATGAATCGATGGAGCTTA
>CAZZGJ010000028.1:0-7969 GCA_964654175.1 uncultured Candidatus Saccharibacteria bacterium | reverse complement strand
TGAAAATAAAAGTAATGAGGAAAAAGATATTTCCAGGTGGGTTCTTACATTTAACGGACAGGGATTTATTATTCCAATTAATACTATTTTACTTCCTAACACAAAGACAAGAATGTCAGGCGCCGCGCTTGGGTTTGGTACAAGCACATTTACTTCACTTTCTCGAGTGAGACTCATGTACCCAGATAATAGTGAAGTGATACGGTATGATGTCCCAACTTCAACTTCAACTTCAACTTCTGCGACAACGACACTGAGTACGTCATCTTTGTCTTTCGGTACTTCAACCACAATAAAAGTTACTCCAAAGTCTGTAGCTATAAAAAGCGTCGCTCCGCCTAAGGCTCTACCTACTGTACCAGTGGTGGCTTCCAGTTCTCTGAAGGCGGAGGCCGCTCCAAGCTCCAAGGACACAAGACTCTTTTCGTGGTTTAAGGAATTATTTAAATAACTGAAATAGTGGTATAATCGCACTATTATGAAAGCTTTCTTCACCAAGTATTATCTACGTTTACAGTGGTTTTTTAACTACTCTCGAAACATGTGGCACTTAGCTTCTGCACAAGAGATTGAGAAGTTAAAGAAAGAGGCGGTTATTCCACTTAACCGTTTTGAACATAAAATCTACTCGCAACACGGGGAGGATGGAATTATTCGAGAAATTTTCAGACGCATCGGGGTGTCTTCAAAAACTTTTTTTGAATTTGGTGCAGGTTCAGGCAGTGAGAACAATACAATTGCTCTCCTTATAGATGGATGGAAGGGGTGGTGGATTGATGGAGGAGATTATGTTGATGTTTACAAAAACCTTTTTTCTACTTCGATAGAAGAAAAGAAGCTGTATGTCTCGAAACATATGGTTACATCAAAAAATATCAATCAGCTCGTTAGTGAACTTGGTATCCCACAAGAAATTGACCTTATGTCAATTGATATTGACGGCAATGACTATTACATCTGGCAAGCTCTTGAGGCAACAAAGCCTCGTGTCGTGGTTATCGAATACAACGCCGCGTATCCACCGGGAATGCATTTCTTGCAAGACGAGTCTGTTAGTTTTTGGAATGGAAGTAACTTCTATGGTTCATCTCTCCACACCCAAAATGAGCTCGCCAAGAAGAAGGGGTATACACTCGTATGCTGTGATTTGATCGGTGGGAATGCTTTCTTTGTTCGTAACGATTTAGTTGGTGACAAGTTTGAGTATGCAGGTGATATAGAAAAGATATGGCAAAAGCCAAAGTACTACTTATATTATTACGGAGGACACGTGCCTTATATAAACTACGGACATGTACCTGCAATGGGCAAGTGGGTGCCGGAGAGTAATAAGAAATAATACTTTCGACTACGAGATATATTCGGCGACCATATTCACCATCTTGTTGTCTTGTAGCATGGAGTCCACAAAACTTTCTACAGAGTCCTTGGCGATAGAATGTTGTTCACCCAGAACGCTGACGGTGTAACCCATGTCCATAAGATAAAAAAGCAGCTCTTTGCTTTTACCTTCTCGTGCTTGTTCATAGAGGGAAGAGGTGAACTCAAATACGATATAGGGATGATACTTCTCTATAAGGTTTTTACCGCCTTGCAAGGCTTCAAACTCATACCCTTCGATATCGATTTTAATAAAACTCACCGAATTGATGGACCCCAGCTCTTGATCCAAAGTTGTGATGGGAACGACGGTTGAATCAGTTGCGCCCGCTTTGTTTTCTACTGACGTTAGACCGGCATCCTCGGGATGAGAGTAAATTGCTATCTCTCCGCTTTTTTCTCCAACAGCTTTTGAGATGATTGTTACATTTTCAAATTTATTCTCCGAGAGAGATACCTGTATCTGGTCAACAAGTTTCTTAAGTGGTTCGAATGAATACACGTGGCCACTTTTACCAACAAGATGAGCTCCCCATATCGTCTCATATCCGATATTTGCACCAACGTCTATAATGGTATCGCCTCGTGTAATGTGCTTTTTCATCAACTCAGTAAGTTCCACATCTCGCTCCTTAAACAGAAAAAGATTTTTATCTGTGTAACCGTTGGTTGGATCAATGAGAAGTTTTAGTTCCGTGTCACGAATAGTTATAACTGTAGGGCTTTTAAAAAATAGACTAACGTATAGATATCTGGTAGATTTCACAATATACGAAAAACTAAAAGCGTACAGTATATAAATCGCCTTAAAAATAGGTTTAGGCGTAAACTTTTTAAGTCGCTTCTTAATCTCAGGAATCATCGTCCACATATTGTATACTATAACGAACCATCATGAAACCTCCCCACTATAAGGAATTTGTATTTTTCTCAGCAGGGCCGGTTGGGGATCATGCGATTTTGATTGATTTTGCTTCACGATTTTACGAAAGTACAGGCGTTCGCTCCACGATGCTTATTAAGCACCCGTCTCCATTTTTGAGAGGCATGCTTATTCCGTACGCTGACTGTATCGACGCAGTCGAGTGTGAGGGTTTTTTGGGTAGTCTACGCTTAGGACTTTTCACTATTAAAAGTATTTTTGTAAAAAATTGTTTTGTATACGTGCTCCCAATTGTGCTTCCAAGGTACATGAGGTGGTTTTCATATTTTATACGATTTTGTACACGTTCACGTGCTGTCGGATTTAACTTGCGAGGCGGAATTAACTTTCAGAAAGAGGGGTCATGTGAACTTTTAGGAGGTAAGAATTATATTGAAAGCAACCTAGATAAGGAGCTTTATTATGAACAGGCAAATCGAATGCTTGCTTGGCTTGGGTTCGCACAGGTTTCTCGTGTGCCGTTTCTAAAGCACGTAGAAGATATCTCCGCGCTTACACGACATGGTTTAGAAGCAAAGAATTACATAGTGTTTCATTTGGCCGCCTCACACGAAGATAGAAGCTTGCCTGCAGATAGGTGGAATCGCATCATTAAAGATGTGCTGGAAGTTATTCCAGAAACAAAACTTGTATTTACCGGAGCACTAAAAGATTTTCTCTTTATAGAAGAATGCGTGAAAGGAATTTCTAGAGACAGACTTGTTATGTTGAAAGAGAAGGTGAGCACTCAGGAGCTTCTGACTATCTATGATAAAGCTTCTTTTTGTGTAACGGTTCATACGGGAAATGCTCACCTGATCAACATGATGCAGTGCAAGAATATCATCGTGAATATTAAAGGGGTCTATATGTTTGATTTTCGTTTTAACCAAAACGCCATATCTCTTCACTCTGAAAATGGCTGCACGTGTAACCCGTATGAGCGTATGTGTACAGAAGTTGTGTATAAAGGTAAGCCGTATGTGGCGTGCATGTTTAACATCAAAGATGGAGAGATCGTACATGCAATCGCTCGGGCTGCGGGGGTCTAAAATGGTATACTAGGTCTATAAAAAAAAATGGGTAATTACTTGGCTTCAGCAAAGAAATATTTTAATCAATCAAGTGGTTCGTGGCAAATTCTGTCTATCATCTGTATCAGTATTTCTTCGTTTGCAGCAGCCGTTGTTCTAAGCCACTTATTTACCCCGGCGGAGTACGGGGTCTATCGGTATATTTTGGCTTGGACAGTTCTGTCGTCCTTTTTTACGTTATCAGGAGCTAACTTTGCAGTAACTCAGGCAACGCTTGACGGTGCAGAGGGAACTTTATTTTCAGTCATTAAGACCAGGCTTGCTTTTGGGCTCTTTGGTGCACTTTTCTTTGGGGTTGTGTCGGCATATTACTACCTTAATGGAAATAGTGAGCTAGGGCTTTTATTCGCGCTCTATTCTCCATTCGTTGCTTTGTCAGAAGGGCTTACCTCCCATCTTGGGTATTTTGTTGGGAAGAAGCAACTACGCACAAATTTTCTGTTCGAAGTATCGGCAAATATAGCTGGAACTTTTTTTGTTATTACCACCGTTCTTCTTCACGGAACGGTTGTGGCTGCTCTTTTGGTTAATTTTCTGGTTACATTTCTTGTACGTGTTTTTGGAACACTCTATGTATTACGGAAGATTTCTCGGACGGCACGACGAGAAAATGTTCTTGTCTACTCTGCGAAGCTTACCTTGTTTAGCGCGTTTGAAGTTGCGACACAGTTTGTGGATAAAGTTATAGTATTTCATTTTCTCGGTGCTCATGGACTTGCTTTTTATGTGTTTACTATTATTTTTGTCGATCAACTTCGGGAGCTTTTCCGCATGGTTATTTGGAAAAATATTATTCTCGACAAGGAACACCTTCTGCCATTTCGTGTCGGCAAGTTACCTCTCACAGTTATCGCGTATTCTCTTTTGCTTGCTGTGCTTTATGCTTTGGCGGCTCCGTTTTTATACCAGTTCTTTTTCCCAAAGTATGTTTCAGTTGTTACAGCTTCGACTGTCTACGCACTTTCATTTTTTACAGCATACATGTATATACCGATGTATCGTTATCAGCAAGATAGGAAGACAAAAAGGTACGGCTTACATCAGCTGCTTGTTCTTTTCTTAACCGTCCTTTTCATTAGTCTAGGGTCTCTCTATTTTGGGTTAATGGGTGCGGTTATTGGTGCCTTATTTTCTAAAATAATGGCTGCACTGTCAAGTGTGTTTATGTATGAAACATTTGAAAAGAAGTTCTAGAGCAGGAACTTCCTTTTGTATGAAAAGTTACTTTGTCTGCAAAACATCAGTAAGAAGAGTATGTTGTGTAGAGATTCCCCTTAAACTCATCAGAAGGGTCTGAAAAATCGATCGTTGAGTTTTTAAACTCCTGTATTATTCTTACAATATCACCCAAGGTTTTTTTATGCAGCTTAAGTATGTTGTAATAGTGGGGGTTGATTTCGAGAGTGTCTTGGTTTGGTTGCTCGTAGACTATTCTTTTAAAAATAGAGACAAGGTGTTCAACATATACCAATGTTAATTCTGTCGCTGGGTTTGTAACGGTCACCGGTAAGTCAGATTTTATGTTATAACAAAAGGTTGCAATTGCGGAGTTGTGGTTTGGTTTTGCTCCTGGGCCAAAAACATGAGGTAACCTAAATATAAAAATATTAGCACCAGTTAATTTATTGTACTCTAGTAGGTTATCCTCAGCTTCTTTCTTACTTTTGCCGTAGTCACTTTCTGTCTCTGCATGTACCGATGAAGTAAAGATGATGGGTGTGGAGCGTCTACGTGTTATTAAAACAGACGTTATTTTTTTTGTTAACTCACTATTTACTGTATAAAAATCAGAGGTATGTTTCGGTCGATTCGCTCCAGCAAGGTGAACGATGCAGTCTGCACTAAGGATAAGCTCATTCAACTCTGTTTCGGACGTTGTGCTGTAAGCTGTCAGTATTTGGCACGTAGTATCTCCACTAAGGGCTGCAATCATATTTTTACCAATAAAGCCGCCCGCGCCGGTTATAAGAATTTTTTTCATGTTACTTTTTTGAAAACGTCCTCAGTATTTCCAGCTGTTCCTTAAGAGTAGGGAGCTTCGTGTCAGATTCTAAGCATTTATTAATGGAACCTTCAGTCTCAAGTGCATCAACAATGATATCTTTATCGTATACTTTTTTTATAGTTTCCAAGACGTTGTACTTAGTAAGTGAACTTTCTGTGGCATACTGATTTAATATAGGTTGTGTATCCCAGTTTTTTATAATTTCATCACATAGTTTTGCCCACTGAAGCGTGGTTATGCCGTTCCAGTAATGATTTGTATAACCATACACGCTACCAGTAGAGTGTAAGAACCATTCTAGAAGACCGGCTTTGGAACCCATCTCATGTCCAATAACAGATGCGCGGATCATTTTGGTATGGATAAAAGATGTTTCTATGAGTGCTGCTATCTCTGCTTTGCTTTTTCCGTAGGCGTCCGTTGCGTCTCTGGTGGATACTTTGGTGTACAGAAGGGGGGTGGGTAGTTCTCCTGAAAATTCGCAATCAGTTGCAGGGTGAATAACAGGTATGCTGAGTGTTTCAAGAAAAATAGGTAATTCTATATTTAATTTTCTATACTCATCTTCAGACGGGTTTTTTTGCGGTATAGCTCCAATGCAATTAATAATTAGGTTCGGATCCAATGTAAGAATATTCTCCCTAAATAATGGATCTCCCCAGCGGGTGTTAAGGGTTATAACTTTATATGTATTTATTTGTTCAAAATACGTAGCTGCTGTACTTCCTATCATTCCCGTGTGCCCAAGAATAAGAATGCGTATCATAGCGTCTACACTGGTTTGTAGTAGTTATTTTTCTCAAGCAGTTGTTGAAGTTCATCTCGGGTTATCAAACAGTGTTCAGAACTTAGTCCCTCCTTAGGTAGGGTGCTTTCGTTGAAAGTTGTCTTATGGTGCATCATATACATGTTAGATTCTTTATCAAAGTGGACACGTGCTATCTCCTGAGGCGCAATCATTTGTTCATGCAGTTTTTCTGATATGCGAGGCGTTCCTTTTTTCCAGCGCAACCCGTGTTGTTTTTCATAGATTTCAAATAGGTCTTTAACCTTAAAGGATGTAAGGTTTGGGATAACATTATGACCTGTGGTCTGGAGAGCGTACTCAATACAGTCTACTGCATGAGTTATATCAATCATAAATCGAGTCATGTCTTCTCCGTAGAGGGTGAGTTCGTATTTATTTTTTATTGAATCCCAAATGAGAGGAATAATGGAACCTGTCGAGTTAAGGACGTTTCCATAGATCACCGAAGAGAGTTTTGTATGTTCTCCTTCTGCGTTCACAATAAACGCTTCCCCACCAACAAACTTCATTGCGCCGTAGAGAGTGGTCGGGGCACGGCTTTTATCGGTAGAAATGAACGTTGCTGCTTTTAGTCCGTTATGTATTGCGGCTTTCCTTGAGTTGAGCGCGCCATGAACAATAATCTGGACGGCTTCTTCGATATTTTGATCCACGTATTCAATCTGTTTGAGTGAGGCTGCGAAAATACCAATCGTATGACCTTGTATGGATTCGTTTAACAATTCGCGATTTCTAACATCACCGATAATGCATCTAATATTAGGAAATCGTTTCTTTAAGTAGTAGTGCTTGGCCTCATCACGGCTAAAAATAGTGATTTCGTTGTCGTTATAAAATCGTTCTACTAGGTGGCGTCCTAAATATCCAGCACCCCCAGTAATAAAAATTTTTTCATTTTTGATCATAGGAATATGGTGGCGATGTGGATGAGTCACTTAATATAGTAAGTATACCATTTTTATATAAGACAGACAATAACGTGATTTGTCTAGAGTGTTATTTTTGCTCTATTTTATATACTAAACCACATATGAACTCCATGCACTCTCGAGTTGTTGCCGTAACTATTATGTATGGTGACCGATGGAAGTTCCTCTCTCAAGTGGTTGAAGCTGCTATGAAGGATCCGTATATCGTTCATATGGTAATTGTTGATAACGGAGCAACACATAAGGGCCAAATACAGGAAGGTGTGCGTAGATATGGAGACAGAGTTACTGTGCTTGAGACAGGGAAAAACCTTGGTTCTGCCGGAGGGCTTGCGGTAGGGCTTGGGCATGCACGTGAACTTGAATGTGACTTTGTGTTCATCTTAGATGACGACTCTATTCCAGAAGAGGGAGCGGTAGTAAAGTTTCTGGATGTACTGAAACTGTTTCCGGATAAAAAAGTTGTTCTCAGTGCTAATCGCGAAGATGTGCTTGATAATAAAGAGGACTTCTATAAGCCACCTGTTGTAGATGACTCCCCAAGAGGAACCTTCTTTGAAGTGTTTAGTTGGAAGAAACTAGGTTACTTTGTAGCCCTTCTTATAAAGGGAAGGAGGGTCTTACAACGTGGGCCGTTTATACCTGTCATACCAACCGAAGCTTTTGTTTCCGGCGGCTCATTTATTCCAATCGACGCTGTCCGCAAGGCACCACTTCCTGACGCTTCATTGTTTATGTACGGAGAAGATGTGGAGTACTCTTGGAATATTAAAAAACTTGGGTATACTTCATATCTTTGCGCTCATCCTATTCTGCGCGATGTTGATTTAA
>CAZZGJ010000027.1:4870-8037 GCA_964654175.1 uncultured Candidatus Saccharibacteria bacterium | reverse complement strand
ATTTTATATTCGTAAATCAAGAAAGAAACACGACCTTGCGAACTTAGTGGAAGGGGTCCCGCTTCCGGGGGTCCCAATTATTTTAGTGGATGATATTTTAAATCGTGGGAATACATTTACAAAACAGATTGTTATTTTGAAAGACCAAGGATACGCTGTGCAAGCTTGTTTTGCTCTACTTCGTTTTAGAGATTTAGAGGTGTATAAAGATGCTTTAGGTGCTGCAATGCGCGTAGAGAGTGTGTTTGAGGTGAATGATTTTAAAGAAGCTCTTAATATCGTAAACGTAAAACAAGACACGAAAGATAATTCACATCTCTACAATAAGTGGACTCATGTGTGGCGAACAACGCTTTCAAAATATAATCCATATTATGTTGTTCCGAAGTCTGCCCCGGTAATGGACGCGGATACTATATACATGGGGAATGACGATGGTCATATGCGTGCTATTTCAAAAGAAACAGGACAGGTAGTGTGGGAACATTCGATTGATTTTGGGGTTGCTGGTAAAAGAATTCTCTCTTCTCCGGCGCTCCGTGACGGGAAACTTTTCTTCGGTGCGTATGATGGTAATTTTTATTGTCTCGACGCAACAATAGGAAAGCGACTTTGGGTTTTCTTAGATGGTGACTGGGTGGGAGCAAGCCCAAGTATTTCAGAAGACGGACAGACGGTGTATATCGGTCTTGAGTTTGGGTTACTTAAAAAACGAGGCGGAGTAGCAGCGATTGATATAAAAACAGGTAAAGCAAAGTGGACGTACTACGACATGGCGGGACTTACTCATGCTTCTCCTGCGGTAAATACAAAACTCGGTGTGGTTGTGTCTGGTTGTAATGATAGTTTTATTTATTGTCTTGATAGAAAAACGGGCAAACTTAAATGGAAGTTCGAAACAAAAGGGGAGGTGAAATATAGCGCAGTGTTTGACGAGCGTCGTAAGTTGGTGGTCATCGCGGGTATGGATGGAGGTGTGTATTGTATTAATACAGAAACAGGTGAGTTGTACCATCGGTTTTCCGCTTTTTCTGGTTTTTACTCAAACCCGATTCTCTACAAAGACAGAATTATTATCGGATCACTCGATAAGAACATTTATTGCTACGACCTGATTCAGAAAAAAGAAATCTGGCATCGTGCAACGGGCGGTAGAATATTTGCATCTCCGGCACGACTGGATGATCGTATATTTATTGGCTCTAATGACGGCGTGTTATATGAGCTTGATGCAATGACAGGATCAGCAGAGTCGCTTACTGTATTTACAGAAAGAATTGTAAACAAGATTTGTGTCGGTATTGAGAAAGGAAAACGAGTGCTATACGTTCCGACACATGCGTGCCAGTTATATAAGCTGATTGAGAAAGAATAGTTCTTTTCCGTACCCCGTTCACATCGAGGATTTCTTCGCCAAACCACTTCCTACCCTCAGAAATCCTCGATGTTCTCTTGGAATACGGAAGAGGGTTACTGCTGTTTACTATGTGTTAAAATAAATCCTATGTCGCTTCTTCACCGTATTTTTACTTCCATTAATAAACGCCATAAAGCACTTGAAGAGTCGGTTCAGCTTGAGGATTATATGCAGCCAGACTCTTTTTCGCCGACGATGATGACTGCTCCGTATAGGTATGTGGTGATTGATAACTTCTTTAAGCCAGAGTTTGTAGAAGAGCTTACTGCACAATTTAATACTATCTTCGCAAAAGGGTTAAGCACCGACTATAACGATAGAAGCAGATTCCGTTTCTTTGATCCAAAAATAAAATACGATGGGTATGTATATACGGTGCCGCTTGGTGCTGAGTCGCCACTTGCAATGTTTCAATCTGTTGCTTGGAATCTCTTTTTTACAAAGATGTTTGGTAAACCTACTACCTTTGGTACAAACGTGGCGCTTCACCATCATCCCCCGCATGATAAAACAGGTTGGGTTCACAACGATTACGCCACTCACACATTTCCTCAAAAGAGAGTTCTTCCAAACGGGGTGTATATATCATCTGGCGAGGTTTCTAAAGATGCGCCAAAGAGTCCTGAGCCTTTGATAAAAAACTTTAAACAAAAACGTACCATTGCACTTTTGTACTATTTTAATAACCCGGAATGGGAAGAAGGAGACGGAGGGGAGACGGGTATCTATAGTTCAAAGAGTAAGGATAGCTTGGTTGCAAGTATTGCGCCTGTAAACAATAGACTTCTTGCGTTTGATATATCACCAAAGTCTTTCCACGCATTTCAGGAAAATATGAAAGACAGAAATTGTTTAGTGCAGTGGTTTCATGCTGACCTAGACTGGTGTGAGAAGGAATACGGATTCCTCTAATACGCTATATGTTTTCTTTTTTTACAGGGACTAAGAAGAAACAACTTACTTACAGAAGGGTGGTTGTGATTGTCGGTGGTTTAGGATATGTTGGTCGGGCTTTGCTTGATACGTATAAACACAGTACCGATATACTTTTTGTCATCGTCTCTAGAAATGCTACTGGAGTGCACGGTAACAGCATTGGTATTCGAGGTGATATTACACACGAACCAGAAAAGATTGTAAGCCGCATACTTGAAGTAACGGGCCGCATAGATGTCGTTGTTCATCTCGCAGCTACGTATGCATTTGAAACAGCTGATTCGCTTAGTCGTTCACACATGTTGCGTGAGTTTGATGTAAATGCAATCGCACCAGTTTTATTTACTCAAGAAGTTAAGCGACAGTACTGGAGCACGTTTTCTTCTGAAGAGAACATGCTTGAAAAAAGAAAAGTGATAACAGTTGGGTCTCAAGCAGGTGAGGGTAAGTCCTCACGTGAAGAGCTTATTACCTACTCTGCTACAAAAGCAGCGCTTCGTGTATTTTTTGACTACTATACTCC
Organism: uncultured Candidatus Saccharibacteria bacterium; assembly: GCA_964654175.1. Lineage (GTDB taxonomy): Bacteria > Patescibacteriota > Minisyncoccia > Phycocordibacterales > UBA5272 > UBA11704. The sequence continues at coordinate 5,161 of CAZZGJ010000027.1, read as the reverse complement.
GTATCTAAAGACTCTCGGCGTTACTAGTGTTTTCTTAAAACCAGGAGGACTTCAGAAGGAAGAGGCACTTAGTATATTTATACACGAACTGCAGAATGCACTTAGCGAGTAGTGTTTCCGTAGAGGAGTAGCGCCCTCTTTTTGTGTAGGTAATCGGTAAGTCTACGTAGGAGTGTTGGTTTTTGTGGAAGAATATCGAAAATGACATGGATGCGCTCCTTGTCGCTTTCATTGAATGCCTCGTGAGGTAGTTTATTATTAAACCACCAAAGTTCTCCTTTATTCCATGTG
>CAZZGJ010000027.1:3823-4860 GCA_964654175.1 uncultured Candidatus Saccharibacteria bacterium | reverse complement strand
CCTCGTCTCCAGATGTCATCTTGCTTCCGTCCGACTGAAGTACTAAGTGATAGCGGTCTCTTACTTTGTAGTATGAACCCATGTCTCGATGTCTGTAGACTTGGGTATGTGGTAAAAGAGTTACTATCATGACTCTCGAGAGGGTCCCTTTTACGTTTTGTGCAAATGACTCTAAAAATGTATATGTTGTTTGAAAGTAAGGATAGGTGTACGGTGTGAGTGCGTGAAGCGGAGAGTCCATCGGTTCCGGGTGTTCAGGAGAAAGAATATGATGCCTTAGATGTATGTTCCGGGTATGTTTTTGAACCTCTACAAGAGTTGACCTGATTGTGCTCCAAGGATATTTTTGCAGATAGGTTTCAAGTTCGTTTAAAAAAGGAGACACGTCAATATCTGATTGTATTTTTCTAAAGTTGTTCATAGGCTATTTTGGAAAGTCAGTCATTATATTTGGAAGAGGAGTATTGATGTTTGTAAAGGAGAGGCTGATACTCGCGGACTCCCCAACTACGTGATGCCACCAGCCGATAGGTATAAATACACAGTCTCCTGGTAGGACATCAATTTCTAAAACGTTTATTCTTTTAAAGAGTGGGTGTTTTGTGAAGTCAGGGTGTAGCAAATCCACTTCACTAAAGACATGCGTTTTATTGTAAAGGTACGGCACCTGATTTGCTGGTATAAGTCGAAAGCGTTTCTTTCCGTATATCTGTATAAATATATTGTTAGTTAAATCGTGGTGAAGAGGGGTAACAATTCCTTTTGGTCCTATCCACAAGAACTGTCGTTCTTCAGTTTTTGTGAGGTCAAGGTACCTATCACCAATGTTACTAAAATCATTCGTGAGATTTTTAAAAAGGTTATTTCCTAGTGCTTGGTTGTTTGCGGTAAGGTAAAAGTCGTTAGAGGAGTCTACATTTGTGATGCGTTTAATGAAGTTCCCAAACGTAGTTTCTTCTTTGTGCTTGAGACTATTTTTTTCATACTCCGGGTCAGACTCTCTTCCCGTTTGAATTTCAACCAAAGTGTCAGCACCT
>CAZZGJ010000027.1:0-3813 GCA_964654175.1 uncultured Candidatus Saccharibacteria bacterium | reverse complement strand
CTACTTTTGTAAGTAAGCTCTCGGGTGTCCACTTTCGCGCCTCCCAGTGGTCTGTTCCACCAGTAAAGTGCCCAGGTCTATTTTGATAGTAGTACTCTTTTAGAAATGTTTGAAAGTCAGGAAGTGGAACTTTTTCTATCTTCGTATAGCTTTCGAGGTTTTGGTTGAGAGCGTCAAGTGTTTTAAGAAGTGCTTCACGCCTCTGTAGTGTTAGTTGTATGTTGCGTGCGGAGCCAAAGCTTGTTTCATGTAGAATAGTTTGTACAGCATGGTTTATTTGTTTTTCTGTATGTCCCAAATTAAGAAGAGTCTTTTGTAACTGCTCAGGCTTGAATCCTGCAACAAGGTTATCGGCAAGCCACGTTTTTAGGTGGGGCGGTAGTTCGGAGTCTCTAAAGAGGCTTGCTGTTTTTTTAAAAAATGAGGTTTGCCACATACTTTTCGTTTGAAAAGTATAACATTTAAGGGTATTCGTCGGGAGTATGTTTTGTGGTAAAATACCCCCACTATGAACCAGAAAATTAAGGCAGTATGGGTGATTTTAATAGTTGCGATTATCGCTGGGTGGCTTTGGAGAAGCGTGCAGGCGGGGAATCCTTTCACGCTTGGGCTTGATCTTGCGGGAGGTTCTGCGCTTACGTATCAGATCCAGACAGACAAATTACCAGAAGGAACTGATGTAAACGAAAGTGTGACTTCGCTTCGAGATGTAATCGAACGTCGCGTGAACCTTTTCGGGGTTCGTGAACCAACAGTTGTTACTTCGTATAGTCGCTTAGCACAGGAGTGGAGACTTACTGTTGAGCTTCCTGGTGTAACAGATGTAAAACAAGCGGCACAACTAATTGGAGAAACTCCGGTGCTTGAATTTAGAACACTTCGCCCAGGCGCATCATCTACTGAAGCTCTTGTTGGGGACTATATTCCAACCGCACTTACTGGCTCTTACCTTAAGAAGGCTGCGCTTATGTTTGATGGTGTTACAAATAAGCCAAGCATCGAACTTACCTTTACTGACGAAGGGGCTGATCTATTTGCTGCAATTACAAAGGCAAACATAGGAAAGACAGTGGCTATTTACCTAGACGGAACTCCTGTTTCAGTTCCTGTTGTGAATGAAGAAATTATAGACGGAAAGGCGGTTATCTCTGGTTCATTTACTATCCAAGAAGCAAAGACACTTGTTGGTCGTTTAAATAGTGGAGCGCTCCCTGTGCCTATCGCGCTTCTTGGAACTACAGTCGTTGAGCCAACACTTGGTGGTGCTGCAGTGAACTCAGGTATACAAGCATCTGTGCTTGGATTTGTACTTATCGCACTCTTTATGATTATGTGGTATCGCGTTTCTGGGGTTGCAGCTGCGCTTGCTCTTGTATCTTATACAGTGATTATGCTCGCGCTCTTTAAACTGATTCCGGTTACACTTACCGCAGCAGGGCTTGCTGGATTTATCATCTCTCTTGGTCTTGCGGTGGACGCAAACGTGCTTACGTTTGAACGTATGAAAGAAGAATTGCGTGATGGTAAGTCAATGCGTGATGCGCTTGAAGCAGGGTTTGTGCGAGCGTGGACATCTATTCGTGACTCTCATCTGGCGGCGATCATCGTATCTGTGATTTTGTTCTGGTTCGGTACATCAATTGTAAAAGGCTTTGCGTTCACATTCTTCCTAGGTGCGGTTGTATCACTTTTCTCTGCTCAGATTATTACTCGAGCATTTATTCGAGCGATCGTGCCAAAAACATCAGGTAAGTTGGCTCGCTTCTTATTCGGTTCAGGAATTAACTAATACCAGTATGTTTATCATCAAATACAAATCATTGTTTATTGGGCTCTCAATACTTCTTGTAGTTGCTTCTTTTGCAATTATGGGAATGTACGGTATCAAGCAAGGAATTGATTTTACAGGAGGAACAACACTTGAGGTTACATATACGGGGACAGCCCCAGCACTTGATACGGAAGCTATTAAGGCTTTGGGTGTAAGTGTGTACGAAACAGGTGAGGGGTCTTTCAAGTTTATTACTGGTCTTCCATATGAAGAGGTGGAAGCAAAGCTAACCCCACTTCTTACTGTCGGTGGCGCTACTTTTACGACAACATCACTTGTAACGGTTGGTCCAACACTTGGTAAAGAAATGACACGTAAGGCTATTATTGCTATCACTATTGTAATACTCGCGATCCTCGCGTTTATCGCTTTTTCTTTCCGTGAAGTTTCAGAGCCTGTGTCTTCTTGGAAATATGGATTTGCTGCGATGATTACTATGGCTCACGATATTGTGGTGCCAACAGGTGTGTATGTATTACTGTCGCATTTCTTTGGGGCAGAATTAAATACACTCTTTGTGATTGCCCTCCTTACTATTATGGCGGTAACTATTTCTGACAAGATTGTGGTATTTGATAGAATTCGAGAAAACCTTAAGACTAAAAAAGGTTCATTCGATGAAATCGTTGGTATGAGTTTGCGCCAGACGGCTGTGCGATCTATTAATACTTCGCTTACAACAGTGCTCGCACTCGTGGCACTATACGTAGTTGGTCCTGAGTCTACTAAGTTCTTCTCGCTTACGCTTATGGTGGGACTTGTTGTTGGAACGTACTCATCAATCTTCGTGGCGTCTCCACTGCTTACACTTTGGAATCGTAAGAAGTAGTTACGAGAGGGGGGTGAAGTAATACAAAAGCACGACGCCGTAGGCGTCGTGCTTTTGTGTTTTACCATCTGCTAAACTAGAGAATATGATAAATGATCACGCGGATTTAATTATATTTCTTAATAAACACTTCGCACTGCTTACTCTTATTGGGTTTGTGATTGTGATAGGGTGGACAATTAAACTCGCTATGCTTCAGGCGGGGTTACTTGAAAAGTACAGATGGGTATTTAAAAAGATGAGTGAGTATACGCTACCTCTTGGTTTCTTTGTGTCTCTTTTTGCAACCCTTACATCTCTATACTATTCCTACTATCTTCACATCCCAGCTTGTGATTTATGTTGGCTGCAGCGCGTTTTCATTTACCCACTCGTCTTTATATTCGGACTTGCGTGGTTAAGACGTGAACACATAGTGGTTACTAAGTTGTATGGTCATATCATGACACTGTCAGCTGTCGGTTTCCTTATCGCGCTCTATCATCACTACTTGCAAATGGGATACAGTCTTCTTGCGCCGTGTTCGACTGCTCCATTTGCTGTTGACTGTTCAACACCAACATTTATTGAGTATGGGTTTGTTACCTACCCATTCATGGCGGTGGTTGTGCTTTCGGTTACATTCTTGCTTGCTCTACAAGCTAAAATAGTCAGTAAATAATGGCTTTTTCACTAAAAACCATTGACAAATAAGGTTTTTAGTGCTATACTAAAATAGTATCAACTCTCTGGAGACAGAAGATGAAATTCCTTGTAAGCTTGGTTTTTCTGACACTGTTTTTCGCAAAAACGGTGTCGGCAGCAGATCAGGTTCTGGTGCCTCAAGTGGGTGCGACCTGGGAAAGTGAGCTCGTCTACAAAGCGGTGGATGAAAATATTCCCGTCCGCCGTAAGGTGGAGAAAATTGTGGTAGACCGTCATCTCGACGGCCGCCCAGTATTTCGTGGCGAAGTCTTTGGCTACACTGGCGAGGTTATGCAGTCATCTGTCGGTACAGTGGTGTACACAGATGAATGTAAAGGGGACGTGAAGGCAGAAATGCTTGTACCTCCCGAAGTCCCTAATCAGTGCGTGTGGGGTGTCTGTAACACTCCAGCAGCGGGACAGACCTTCACCCGACAGATTGTCTTCTATGTTCCGCTTTACGCCTGTC
>CAZZGJ010000026.1:0-8123 GCA_964654175.1 uncultured Candidatus Saccharibacteria bacterium | reverse complement strand
GTCCTTTCAAAATAACCCCGCCGAAGCGGTAACAGTGTTATGAACTAACCTACAATAAAAGCCTCAATAAGGCAAATTATCGCTTATTTACATATGAAAAATATAGGTATACCATAGTAGTATACCCACTAACCACCAATTTATATGAAAAAAATACTTTTCTCAGTCTTGGTAGCCGGTGCGACTCTTGGCATCGCTCAAGCGCAATATTACCCGTACAACACAAACCAGTACACGTACGTTAATTCAAACTACTCATACCCAACTCAGCACCACTACACAAATCCGTACCCTGTGCCACAGATTATTAATGCACCAATAACGATTCCAACAACCTACTATAACCACGGTAACAACTATAACTACTCATATGGTTGGAACAATGCGCAGTATTACTACTACCAGCAGCAGCAGCAAGTACAGCCAGTAAGGTACATTACGTACTACTATTACTACTATCGACACCAGTCTCTTCGAAAGCTTTCATAACGAAAGCATAATCAAACACTAAGTTATGAGATACAAAGATTGCACTTTCGGTTTTCTTTGCAAATTGTTCCATAACAGGCTTAAGCTCTGAAGCAAACATCCAGTCAACTTCGTTATAGCCGTTTACTCTAAGCGCCGCATCCTCAGCGGTTTCAATGTGTTTAGGTTTAATCTTCCACTCACACTCCTCAAGAATCTCAAGCGAAGGCCCTTTACCTGGTCGTTCTACCTGACGAGCAATAATCACTGCCAGTTCAATAATCTCGTGCTTTGTTGGGTCTGTTCCTGTGGTTTCTGTGTCGATAAATGCAAGATTATGAGTTTTCATATAAATGGTTTTTACTGTTGTTATCTAAGGTAGTTCTGAATATTTCTTTTATGCTCTTCGAATGTTTTTGCGTAGTGCATTGTACCATCATTTCCTGTTAAGTAGTACAAATACTCACTTGGTTCGCTATTAAATACCGCACCGAGGGCCATGAGTCCTGGATTGTTTATTGGCTCTTTCGGTAAACCACGTACTTTATATGTTTCTAAAGCGACATCTACCTGAAGTGCCATACCAATCGCGAGTCGTTTTTGTAAAATACCTGAAACAAGACGCATATCTTTCTCAGTATTTGCTTCACCTTCAAGGATGGAAGCTAAAATAATAACCTCCTCTTGTGTTCTCACGTGTGGAGGATATTTTGTTTCATCAAAGCCATCCTTATATTTTGTTTCAAATGTTTTTGTAAGCAATTCAACTATACGGTCCTCTGTACTCGAAGGCAGAATATAGTACGTCGACGGAAATAACTTTCCATTTCCGTCACGTTGAGCGACAGCCTGATTAAAAAGCTGAGGTGATGTAGAAGGCACTGCCTTACGTACAATATCAATAATTTCAGTGGTCGTGCTACCTTCAGGGATAGTAATACGCGCTAACGGCTCGTCAGCGACCCCTGATACAAATTTTGTAACAACTCTGCCAAGAGTATATGGCTCGTCAAACGTATAGACACCTAGCTGTATGTGGCGATCCTTGCCCATAAAAGAAATCCACGCACGAAATAATGATGATGACGTAATAATACCCTCATCCTTAAGACGGGTACTTATCGTGTAGAGACTCTCGTCTTCGTTTACCGTGAAGCGCGTATTTTTTGGAAAGTCCGAAGGAGTACTTAATGAAGCCCACGTAATAAAGGCACATAGTGCAATCAGGAACACACCAATATACGTACTCAATGAAAACTGTCGAAGCTTAAACAAAGTCATTACTGTGGAAGATTAGTTGGCGCAACACTCTTGGCACTATCAATACGTGGAAGCGTTGGAGTAGATGCCGTTGTGCCAGGGAAATGATAGATACTTGCTAACTCTTCAAGATTAAGTGTAATGATGTCTGAAAATGTCGGATGATGGAATGGGTAAAATATCGCTTCGTAGAAAATACGCCACATCTTTCTGACACGAAGTGGGAAATACCAAAAGAATCTATCCTCCCACTGCTCGAGCGTCTCTCTTGATTCAGCGTGAATATGGAAACCTTCACGTTCAACATATGACTCAAACAACTCCTCCTTTCGCCATGGAAGTCTACGGTTGAGCCAGTTCTGCCACGGGAAGTCGTAATTATCTACCGGACTAATCGCGAAAGCATTACGAACAGGGCTCGCTGAGTTATGATTCTTCATTATCAAGAAGATGTTTGAAATAAGGTTTGGATTAAAGGCTTCTTTCTTAGCAATATATACAATTCTAATAACCACACGCATGATCGGTTTTGAAAGTTTTAAATTGATTGACTCTATTTCGTCTTTCTCTTCAACGGTCAGCTGATTTTCTTTCTTTTCTTGAATTTCACGGTCATCAACATACACCATGGCTTTTACTTCAGCACCTCCGCCTTCTTTCTTAGGGACAGTTGTCTCTCGAGGAATACCATTCTCATCGTAAACATAATCTCCTTTCTTTACCTTTTTGATTTTACGAATTTGTTTCTTACGTTCATTAGCCATATCAACTAAAGACCAGTGATCGTGAGTCTTTTCGTTTACGTACATCTTTGGAGCTTTAACACCGTTGAAGTTTCCTTCATCTTGAACAAGTACTTGATACCACACATGCTCATCTTTGCCGACACTACCGAGAAATTCAAGTAGCGGGGTCATCGGGTCAACCTTGAACTCTTCTTTTGGATCACGGTCAAGGCCAAAATCAACGTATGTCTTAATAGGCAAAAAATCTGCCTTCATTTTATACTCACCATCACCAGCATCATTTTTCCAAGGAGTTCCTGTCTCTGGGTTTGTAGGAGCCCATTTTCTTTCAAGTGGGTATGTCGCGCCCCATATTTCTGTATCTGTTGATAGATGATGATAGTACATCAATTTTGTATAATCATCGGCTTCTGCGGTTTCAATGCCCGGATACTGAGCATAAAGGTTTGCTTCAACAAGAGGCCTAAACCTTCTTTGTATACGAAGATAGAAGTGAATAGTACCCTCGATAGAGGCAATCTCAAGTGAAGAAAAAATCGGAAGGTTACCTAAGATATTTCTCTTCCACCATACAGGAACCCCAGATACATGGGTAAGAGACGTGAGTACGTTTTCCATTGCAAGCGGCGACTTCATAATCTCTCGAGGAAGTTTTACCTCAAGCATGAGCCAATCTATATTCGCCTGGTGTTTCTGGTGTATGTACAACTTCCAGAAGCGCCACACCCACGCACAAAGGAGAAGTGTGATGAACAAGTAGCATAGTACGAGCACAACATCTATCAAGAATTGCATATGAAAAAAGTATACCATGTAGAATGGTAGCTGAAAGCAAAAATCGCCCTAGGGCGATTTTTGCTTTCAGCTATTTATCTTCAGGTTACGCAAGTGCGTATTCTCCAGCCACTTTTTTAAAATGACGAGCGTTTTGAAGGTTAACAAGTACTGTGTTTGGTTTAACAATACGGCGAAGAAGTACACGTTTGATGATCTCTTCTTTTGAAAGTGGTTTACCAGCTTCTTTCAACACTTCGGCGATCACATCTCTTACAACTCCCCCTGTGTGTCCCCAATCCTTAAGACCGTACATACCACGACCAACAAGGACAAAACGATTATCTTTAATAAGTTCGTTATGACATGTAGCAACGTGAGCTTTTTTTCCAAATGTCTTGTTGATTTCTGTTGCAACTTCCTTAAAATGCATAGGACGTCCTGCTTTACGCATAATAAGATATGCATAGTCCTTAATACCTCGCGCTTTTACATGTGGAGATGATGTACGTCCCCATTCTGAAAGTTGGTTTTTACCAATGACCTTAGAAAGTGCCAAGTAACGATAGATCACTTCTTTGTTATCTTTATATTCAGCCACTACATCAGAAAGATGTCCGACGAAACGATTAAATATTTCTTCTTCTTTAACGAGGTCCTCCTCACTTACTGAACCATATAGTGTACGAAGCGCTTCACGCACATCATGTGCAACCTTATCGTTAGTACTAAAGTGTGAGTGAAAGTGATCATCTTCCTTATGTTTCTCAAAGTCGTCACCAAGAGCTAAGTAGAGATTAATATGGTTCTGAATAATGGGATCTTTTGAGATTGAACGCATGAGATGATCTTCAGAAACAACACTTCCAAGCTCTTTGATAATTGCCTTAAGTTCGTCAAAGACAAATGAGTGTTCTTTGTATTCTTTTGACTTCTTAATTGAAGCAAGTGCGAAGTTTTCAATCTGACGAACACGTTCGCGAGTGATCTCATATGTCTTTCCAATAGACTCAAGCGTCATACGCTCTGGTTTCTCAAGTCCATAACGATTAACCACAATCTCGCGAGTTCGAGGGTTGAGGTTGGTGAGCAGCTTTTTTGACACTGCCTTTGGTTTAAAGGTAATTCCAGCCATATGAGTTATTGATTATATACTACTACAACTTGTCAAAAACGTCAAATTACTATATTTACAAGCTTTCCAGGGACAAAGATTTCCTTAACCGGTACTGCATCACCTACGTATCTGGTGTATGCCTCAAGACTTTTAACCGCTTTCAAGACGTCTTCTTTGGTCGTTTGAGCAGGTAAAGTAACGTCTCCTCGCACTTTACCGTTAATTTGGAGTACATATGTTACTGAGTCAGAAACAAGTTTAGAATCATCAAACAGTGGCCAACTTTCTAGGTGAATTGATGTACTGTTACCAAGCTCTTTCCAGAGCTCTTCGGCAATAAACGGCGCAAATGGTGCCAACACTTTCAGGAAGAGTGCGAAGTCAGCCTTACCGATAGTAGCCTCTTTTTCATACTCATTAAGACAGATCATAAGAGATGATATCGCCGTATTAAACGCGGTTGACTCAATGTCCTCTCCAACTTTTTTAATTGTCTTGTGCGTAACAGAAAGCGTCTCTTCACTATCAGTAACCTTAGTACGAAGAGCATAGGCACGGTCTATGAAGCGGCGTATACCAATAACAGACTTATCATCCCACGCTACATCCTGATCAAACTGACCAATAAACATCTCATACATTCGCAATGTATCAGCGCCAAATTGCTTCACAATAACGTCTGGGTTAATTACATTACCTAGAGACTTACTCATCTTAACTCCACCTGTTCCCAAAATCATTCCCTGAGAAGTACGCTTATAGTACGGCTCGCTTGTAGGAGTCATTCCAATATCAAATAAAAACTTATACCAGAAACGAGAGTAGAGAAGGTGAAGCGTCGTATGCTCCATACCCCCGTTATACCAAGTCACCGGAAGCCACTTCATAAGCATGTCCTTGTCCCCTAACGCGTTTGAATTCTTTGGATCAATATATCGCATGAAGTACCATGAGCTTCCAGCCCACTGAGGCATAGTGTCTGTTTCGCGACGGAATAGTTCACCCGCCTCATCAGCATGGAAGTAACCAGCGTCATCAATACGACCTTTTACATTTACCCATTCAGGCACTTGATACAGTGGTGACTCGCCGTTATCTGTTGGTTCATATTTATCAACTTGAGGAAGTGTAATGGGGAGATTTGATTCGTGTACCGGATACATCTTTCCGTTTGCATCATATACAAGTGGAATCGGCTCACCCCAATAGCGCTGACGAGCAAAAACCCAATCGCGAAGTTTTGACTTCTTCACAAGCTTCCCACCAACTGCTTCTGTAATTTTTACTCGCGCTTCGGCACTTGTAAGTCCGTCAAACTTTCCAGAATTAAATACGACACCATCATCTGCATAGCATAGAGTATTCTTTAGGTATTGCTCAAATAAAAATCTGTGATGTTCCCATGTTATTAGCTTTAAGACGTCGTCTTTTTTTACCTTAAGTATTTCATGTTTACCCTCGTCTGCTTCGCAATGAACTTTCTTTTCACTATGTATGATAACTTCATACGCGGGACCAACCGTTCTTTGATTTTTATTTTTTGTATGGCGATAACCATAACAAATAATCGATGGTGCTATTTTTTTAGCAATACTAAAGTCAGTAAACCCTAATTCTTCTACGATCTCACGAGCCAGAGCTTCTGTATCTGTTTCACCATCATCTAATCCTCCTCCTGCGAAATGAATATGATTCCCTTCTTTTTCTTTTATTAAATAATAGTTACCCTCATTATCATGAATGATCGGATCAACGATATTTCTATACACCGTCTCAACCCCATCCCTCTCTTCATCTTCACCTCCCATAACATACTTCTTACCAACCACATCCACAATATCTATCCCATACTTCTTCGCAAACTGACCATCACGCTCATCATGTGCAGGCGCTGCCATAATCGCCCCAGTACCATATGTCGCAAGTACGTAGTCAGCAATATAGAGAGGCACTTCTTTTTGGTTGGCTGGATTAATCGCCATAACACCCTCTAGTTTCACTCCGGTTTTTTCTTTACCTTCCGCAGAACGGTCAATATCAATTTTCTGCACCGCAGCGTCGATGTAGGCTTGCACTTCATCTTTATTAGTTATCTGACCACTTGCAAGTAACTTTTTAACAAGAGCATGCTCTGGTGCCAACACACAGTATGTACACCCAAACAATGTATCCGCACGTGTGGTGTACACAGTAAACGAATCGCCCCCCAGCCAGTTACGAACTTCTCTATCTAGATCGCTAATAAGTCCACCATATCTAAAACTATTTTCCTGGTCTCCTTTATACTCACCTGTTTCAACATCAATAAGAAGCGATTCTGTTGGGTAGCCTTCCCAAAAGGTTTTTGACTGCACAGCTTGTAACGTGTACTTACGTTGATACGATACAAAGTTTTGAGCGCCTCTCTCGTCTACAAATGCAATTGCATATTCAAAGTGCGCAGGAGATTCACCTCCTACACTTGTAACCCAATTTTTTAGAAAAGTTATACACTCCTCGTCGGTTGCTCGTTCACTTAACGGGTTAGCTTCTTTACGAAGGTGAATCATGTAGCCGTTGTCTTTAGGCCATTTCGCAAGCCATAGGATGTGGTCTGTTGAGATAGTTGGTATTCCAGTTGCTTTGAAATAAAATTCCGCCTTCTTTTTTGCGTTCTCTTGAAAGTCCTGACCTTCTACAAGCGAACTGTCATCCACTTCGACGTCATTAAGACTGAGAAATGTAATATCAAGGTCTTTTGGAAAACACTCTGTCAGCATTTTAAACTTAGCTTCATTTCGTGTACCGATAAGAATCTTTTTTGATTCCTTTGCTGAAGCTCCTTTCAGTGGAAATACAATCTCAGACCCTTCTGACATGCCAATCCAATTACGCTGTTGAATTTTTATTCTTTCCAAGAAATCAGTATCGTCGAGGTCTTTGTCGAGTCTCTCAGCGTACTTAGTAATAGCGAGCATCCACTGCTCTTTATCTTTCTTTTCAGCTGGGGTACCGCAACGCTCACACTTCCCGTCCACCACTTCTTCGTTAGCGAGTACACATTTATCCTTTGGACACCAATTAACTGGCATCTGTTTTTTATATGCTAATCCTTTCTCGTATAGCTTAAGGAAAATCCATTGCGTCCATTTATAGTACGCAGGATCGGTAGTATCTACTTCTCGCTCCCAATCAAAAGAAAAACCACAAGCCTGTAGCTGACGTCGAAATGTATCAATATTTTCACGTGTCGTAATACTAGGATGAATCCCTGTTTTAATCGCATAGTTTTCAGCAGGAAGCCCAAACGCGTCCCATCCGATTGGGAAAAGCGTTTCAAATCCTTCCATGCGTCGCTTACGCACAATCACGTCCATTCCGGTATAACTACGCACATGACCCACGTGAAGCCCTGCACCTGATGGATATGGAAACTCTACAAGACCATAGAATGTTTTTTTATCACTGTGTGTGTCCGTTCTGTAAGTACAGTCTTCCACCCATTTCTTCTGCCAATAGCTTTCGATTCCAATGTGATCGTAGGGATTCATAGTACCTATAATACTAACAAGAAAATAGCTGGAAGTCGAAAAAGACGCTGTGGTACTATAGTCGTATGTCATATTCGCAAGATACATTGCTTAGTCTCATAAAAAACGGAAAGATTATGGAAGAGGTTGGAACCCCAGTACATATTGAGACAGTTATCTCTAACGTGTTTTTGTTTGACCAAAACGTATACAAACTATACAAAAACAATAGTGATTTTTTTAACGAAC
>CAZZGJ010000025.1:5862-8371 GCA_964654175.1 uncultured Candidatus Saccharibacteria bacterium | reverse complement strand
AAATCAATGAAACCGCCCAAATAGCTTGCTTCATAAACGCAGATACCATCTCTATAGATTTTCTCGGCTCCCGAGAACCTTGCTGTATCTCCAGTAAATGTATTCTCATACTTAAAGTTTCCTTCTTCAAATACTTTAGGCCCGCGGTACGGCATTCCAACTGTTGAATTAGAAAGACTCGCCATAAGAAATGGATATACATCTTTTGCTGCAACCGATGGGTCTACAAACCCGTAGTACACCATCATCCAGATCGGCTTATTGTTTAGAAGTACAACCTCTCTACCTCCGTAAGGTTCTCCACCAAAGTAATTATCGTGAAATGTGTACTCACCATCTTCGAAACGGATAGTTGTAGAGCTGTCTTTTTGCTTTTCCTTTATTGAAGAATCACCAGAATCATATGTTGCGCGACTAGCTTTGAAGATAAATTCTCTAAGCTTTAGTGTATCGATAGTATTCATAGGTGAATTATCTACTTTTCCAAAACAATACCTCTCCCAGCGTAATAGCTTAAAAACTGTTTTTCTGAGAGTTCGTGATTTACCTGGGTATTATTACTCACAAATCCTGATGGATTGTTTATGCTTATTGTATTTCTGTCTAAATTATATCCAGTTACGAGAACTAAGTGTCCACCTTTTTGGTCTATTGGAGCAGTATTGTAACCTCGTATGTTTGGATTAACAGAAATAATCACTAGTTTTCCTTTTGCTAAAGCATACTGAACTCCTTTTATACTTAATTTTGTGTAGATATCAGCGTACAGGTCATATTTCTTAACCCATTTCGCGAACTCTCTATATTTCATAGCTGATAATTCTTTTTCGTTTTCTGTGTATACCCCAGAAAGCAACGCATCCTCTGCGAGCAATGCTGGTTTAATATTCTTCTTGTGAAAATAAGATAGTGCCATCGCAGTAGAAGCCATACCGCACATTGTAAAGGCCCAGTCCGCATACCTCTTTGGAGACACTGCACCAGTTTCTGCCCAGTGCGAATCATCTACTGGGGCAAGTTCTTTTTTTAAACTTAGTTCAGCATGTTCCGGCTTAGCAAATTGGCAAACGTAAGAAATGTCGTGACTAACCATTTTAGGAATACGAGAAAACCTCGCCACTATTCCATAGGAAATATTTTTACACTCTTGAAGTATTCCGTTTATGATTCTCATAAAAATGAGTATAGCAGAGGAAGAGTGAAGGTCTGGGACGAAGTTGGAACCTTACTAATGCAAAAGCCCGTCACTTTTCAGGACGGGCTCATGGGTTGAGGGATAGGAGAAAAGCCGTTGGATCGCACCTTCCGTCCCAAACTTTGGCTACTGAACTGTCAGTGAGTATTTCATCACCAACTGAACAGCTTCCGTTCGGCGACAGGCGGAAGACCAGCTCTTGTGGTTCTCCAGGTCGTTGGAAGTTGTAGACCGGTACTTCTTCAACTTTGCCGATCACTCGGAACTCATCCGCATATCTGGCTTCGATGCCATACCTTTCGGCTACACGAGCAAGTTCTTTCACAACTGACTGGATGAAATCAACTTCTGGACGAAGTTCACCTTCGTGGAAATTGATGTACGGGCTGATCACCCACGTCTTCACGCCAAGAGATGACAGGAGCTCGGGCATCTGAGCTATTCCGTCGGCCTTTCTTGGCACTAGGAGCGTATTGACGATCACCTTTTCCGCACCCATCTGCGCGATTGCGCTTCGGATGCCAGCGACAGTCCCTACGAATGTGCCCTTCATTCCGCGCATTTTGTCGTTGATGTCCGGCTTGTGGCTGTCCAGTGAAATCATCACAGTATCAGTCACAGATGCCAGACGAACTACGTGCTTCGGAAGGTTGAGACCATTGGTGTTTACAGCTGTGGGAACACCTGCGGCTTTGGCACGTGCAAGCATTTGGAGCGTCAGCCCCACCGCTTCATCGAGGGTTGGTTCATAACCGACAATCGCCACTTTCTTAAGGTTCGGAAAACGCAAGACGTTATCCAGAAACAAAAGGTATTGCTCATCGGTTAGGTTTGTGTCGCGCGCCTCGTTACGAAGCGCCACGGCACAATATGGGCAATTCAGATTGCAGCCCATTGGTGCAGGCACTACGAACGTTGCGTACAAGGCGTTTCCTTTCCTATTTCAAAATTTACACAGCTACCTAAAGGTAAAATACAATATAAAAATGAATTTGTCCAGTTGCTGAAGGTTTGGGGCGAAGTTGGAACTTTTTTTAATACTAAAATTGACTAATCACGATAAATATTGTATAATTACATTAATTCCTTGCCGTATAGCAAAGGTGGTCTATCTAGGTAGACAACGAGGTTACAACTCTTACCTCATCCTAAGAGTGATTGTTCAAGGAGAAGCTGTATGGCTTCCGAAACCAAAACTGTTTCCGCTCCCAGATTCATCAAGGGTCCTCCCCGCATGGATCTGTTGGAGGCGCTCTTCTTCGACCGTAAGAAGGTCTTAACGTTCGATCTCAACAAGCGCGTGGGGCGTTTCGG
>CAZZGJ010000025.1:2100-5852 GCA_964654175.1 uncultured Candidatus Saccharibacteria bacterium | reverse complement strand
ACCCAGCTGTTCGCAACACTCTTCGGCAGCATCCCTACAGATGTGCCCCAGTCCAACGTGCTCATCTTGCAGTACTACGAAAGTGGCCGGTCGCCGGTCCGCATGGTTGCTGTCTATGACGACCACAACCGCAGTGGCTGGTTCACGTGGGCAGATACCCTCGATGAACTCCTAGCCGAAAGCTGGTACGACAACGGTGAAGATGCCTGGTATCCCGGCAGACCTCCGGTTACGATCGTGGTCACCCCGCGGTCGCAAATGGGAGGTCACGGGGACTACCATGCTCAGATCGATAAACAACCTGGGCGATGGAGCTCCGGCACAACACCTGAAGAAGCCATCGGTAACCTGGTCAATGCACACGTTGATCAGTTCCGCCTCCCAAGCGACATCGACCTCAAAGATCTCGATCACGAAGAGCTCGGGGAAATGGTTCTTGACGACGGCCGAACACTGGGCATCAAAGTCCGAAGGTAGGCTTCTCTCGATCGCCAAGCGGCAAACAAGATCGCTTCGGCGGTCTTTGTTTTTTAAGCACTCATCAAGGACTCGAACCTACTTTTCTTATTTTATAAAATTATTTTAGCGAAACTGTGTTTGCTGAAGCTGTGGGATGAAGTTGGGACACAGTTGCTATACTATAAACATGGAAAACATCTCGCAAAGCACTGCGTCTCTAGAAATAGCTAAAGCCTACTTAGGAAAGAAAGTTACCGTAGTAATGGACAGGCCTCTAGGCTCTACGCATCCAAAACATGGTTTTTTGTATGAGGTTAACTATGGTTTTATAAAAGATACCACTGCTCCAGACGGAGAAGAACTTGATGCTTACTTTCTTGGTGTTAATGACCCTCTAGAAACTGCCGAAGGAGTTTGTATAGCAATAGCACACAGAAATAACGACGATGATGACAAACTTATTGTTGTTCCCGAAAATGTAAATATGAGCGACGAAGAAATACTGTCAGCAATAAAATTCCAAGAACAATTTTTTGATACCCTTATACTGCGGTAACTTTTTTGGCTGAAGCTTTGGGACGAAGTTGGAACTATTCTAAGAGTTGCTTGAGAAAGAATAAAGTCCACCGGAGCGAGCTTTACTCGGGTGGACTTAAGCAGTGTTTTGTCGCTCGTGCGACCAATTTATTTTTCGAATACGGCAACAGGCATCGACCTGTGCCACACTTCTGTCAGATCTGTAGTGCCAGAGCACCACAACCCAGGACTCCAGGACAGATATTCGACAAACAACTCATTGTCCATTTCGTAGATGGTGCCCCAGAAGTGAACCTTAAGCTCTTTCCATTTCTCAGGAATCAGGTGTGGATTCTCCAAGAGGTAGTGAAGTACGCAGCCGTTCATGACGGGCATGTTGCGAAGCTCCTTCCGAAGATCTTCTCCTTTGATGAGCTCAGGAATATTCTGGAGATTGGCAAGGTATAGCCCGACCTTCGAGGCGTCCCAAATCATCTTACCACCCTTGCGGTGCTCTGCAATCTTCCAGCTGTCTAGGTGGAAGGGCTCGGGATCGCAGTCGATGACGCGCTCCATGGGGACAACCTCTGTAAGTCCAGAGAGAAACTTGGCAACACCGGCCTCACCGCCGAGTTTGTTCCAAACTGCTTCGACGCGTCCAAGCGTCACATCACGGTATTTCATTGCATTACTTTCCCCTCAGCTGATAGCCAAGGAATTCCCTCTGCCCGAGGTTATGGGGGCTTTAGCAAGTTTACTGCAGCAGAAAAAGGTCTATTCTTGGCCCCTTTCTGCTACAGCAAACAAAATGAACAATAACATCAATCTAAAATAGATTATTGATTCTGTCAATTTGCTGGGGTACAAGGACTCGAACCTCGATACTCAGGACCAAAACCTGATGTCCTACCATTAGACGATACCCCAAAATTAGTAGAGTAGCTTGAAGAGGGAAGAGAGCAGCTAATACGATATTCGTATTAACAAACCTCTTGATACATCCAAGTTACTGTCTGAAAATACTAGCATTTTTTAGATTTTTTTTCCATACGCAAACACCAATACTTGACACTTTTATTTAGTATTTCATTGTGTTAGTATCTGGACCAGGAGCACATTTAATTACTGTGCTCATCTCATCAACCAACCTGAGGATTTAGACATGGCAAGGATTACATACCATGCTGTCCTTGGGCTACAGGACATCATGAAGATTGGGGATTTGGTGCTGTTACCACTTGAGGGTCAACTCTTTGAACAAATTCGTTCCAAGCGAATTTCAGAGGGTGATCATCCGAGCGAAAACCTGCACTACTACGACCTGCTCGAAGTCCAAAAACTTTCGGCGAAGTACGGACGAGAACGCTACACAACGGGTGTGGAGCCTAAATGGGCAAAAAAACACCCGGTTGCGCTACTGGTTAAAATGCGGCGCGACTTTGCAGTAACGGAACTTGATCCACTCGCAATCGTAAACGAGCTACCGTATACGGGATTGTCCTACATGGTGGAAGAAGACGGCCTCTGCGGTGACGTATACCGAACCTTTAACCTTGGACGCCTAAGCGGTATTAAACAGCTTGGATTCCTCCAGGCACCGCTTAATCTCGAAAGCGACATTCAGTACCGAATGCCACTTTCCGAAAGTAACCGCTATATCCACTCACTGGACGTGATGGCCGTAGCGACAATGATCGGACAGAACCTCGGACTGAGTGCTTCACGAATGGCAACACTGCGCACCGCAGCCCTCACACACGACATTGCTACTCCTGCGGGTGGTGACTCAGTGAAAATGGTCGACTTTCAGGCACTCGACGAGGACCTGAACTACAAGCCTTACCTGGAGCGCATGGATGGCTGGAAAGAACTTGCGCAAAAGTGGAACATCCGCAAAGACGTACTGTTTAACACCATTCGAAACGAGGGACTTCTCGGAGAAATCCTTGATGTCGCGGACAAGTGCGCATACGTTGGCCGAGACATCAAGTCCTTTCGGAACATGATCGAAGGCTGGGTGAGTGTCGAACGTCACGGGATGGAAACACTACAGCGGCTCCTCTATGCAGCTCCACAGGTGTGCAGCATATGGGACTCACTTGCGGTTTGTGATGGACGCCTCGTCTTCACAGACATACCGAGGCTCGTAACGTTCCTTAAAGTGAGAGTACTGCTCTTTCGAGAGTTTTACTATCACCCACGGGCACGCTTCGGTGAGTTCATGATGTCCAGACTACTGGTGAAAGCCCTCTACAAAAAGGGAATACTTACACCAGAAGTACTGCTTGAACTAGACGATAACGGACTTGAGCTCATCATCCAGCAAGAGTACGGATATCGGGTCTTTGGAACAATCAGAAGCGACCAAGCAAGAGTTGAAACCTTCTATTCAATGCCTGAAGCGGAACGATTCATGTCAAAGCTTAAGCGCCAAGGGAACCTCTTTGTGCTTTGCGACGACAATACCCGTGCAATTAAGACGGGTACCAACTTCTTGGTGAGAACCAAGGGAATGGTGATGAAACTCGCGGATGCGGCACCACTGGATGCACAAGAGATACAGCAGATGGCTGAACTTTTGCCAAGGGTGCACGTGTATTGGATTGAGGGCGAACCAGCGGTGGGGAGAGAACTGTTGGATGAACTGATTGAACTGCTTGAACTCAAGTAGTTCGTGACACAGCGAGGGCCTCCGTACTACGGAGGCCCTTGTTTATTTCTAATAACTTCATTGCGTAGTGTCTTTACGCTTAGCTATACTTATAGATGTATGGAAA
>CAZZGJ010000025.1:1617-2090 GCA_964654175.1 uncultured Candidatus Saccharibacteria bacterium | reverse complement strand
TTTTATCAATTCGAATCTTTTCGATAGCATGTTACAATTTTACTTTCAAAAGTTCTGGGGCTTTTTATTACTATCGTTGGAGTTGTGGTAATGGTTCGTAAAGAATACTTCATTCCACTTATTTCTGTATTTGTGAAGGAACGTTTTACACGGCTCGTAATGAGTATTGTGGAACTAATGGCCGGACTATTCCTTGTCGTTACTCATAATGATTTTTCAAGTGGTCCAGCGGCGATTATTACACTTTTTGGATACATCGCAGTTATTGAAGGGGTACTTTATCTCATAACTCCAGATAAGACACTGCAGACACTTATTTCTAAGTTTAATAACCCGAAGATGTACTGGTTCGGGGGATTAGCTTCGGTTATAGTCGGTCTTTATCTCGCTAACGCTGGGTTTGGTTGGTTCTAAGGTTGAGAGTCTTTTAAGAAAAAGCGAAGCGACGCCGTAGGCGTCGCTTCGCTTTTTGA
>CAZZGJ010000025.1:0-1607 GCA_964654175.1 uncultured Candidatus Saccharibacteria bacterium | reverse complement strand
AAGAAAAAACTAGAATCAATTTACTTCAGAACAATATGATAAAAATTCTTACTAAAGATCAAGAGATAGATACCTTAATTTCTACTATTTAAGCAGTACTTCTATTAGAGTGTCTGCCCATGGGTATCTAATGTATGATTTTTTTTAAAAAAAACGCTACGCTACGCCGTAGGCGTCGCTTCGCTTTTTGAACCACATGAACTTACTGATACACTACGTAGCATTATGAAACATATACTCGAATCACAGCAGTTCGACCAAAAGACACTTACCAAGCTTTTTACATTGGCAGACACAATGCCGAAATCTACAAAACGTCCACTCGAGGGAAAAATTATGGCATCTTTGTTTTATGAACCGAGTACAAGAACTCGGTTTTCTTTTGAGTCAGCGATGCTTCGTCTTGGAGGAAGTATTATCTCTACAGAAAACGCGAAAGATTTTTCTTCCGCGGCAAAAGGCGAGACACTTGAGGACTCAGTGAGAGTAATAAACCACTACGCAGACGTAGTCGTACTTAGACACCCAGATAAAGATGCTTCCCAAGTAGCAGCAGGAGTATCTCTTGTACCAGTTATTAACGCAGGAGATGGAACAGGGCAGCATCCTACTCAGGCTCTCCTAGATCTCTATACAATTCACAAAGAACTTAAAAAGATAGACGGTATTCATATCGCTTTCGTGGGGGACCTTAAGCATGGAAGAACAGTACGTTCGCTTACATACCTTCTCACTAAGTACAAAAAAGTACACATTAGTTTTATCTCTCCAAAAGCACTACGAATAGGGGAGGACATCAAAGAGTATTTAGATAAACGAGGAGTTACTTACGAAGAACTAGAAGTCTGGGACACGGTTTTAGGAGATATCGACGTACTTTACCAAACAAGAATACAAAAAGAACGCTTTGCAAGTGAAAAAGAATATAAAAAACATAAAGGCTGCTACATACTCACCATGAAAGAAGTCGACAAGATGAAAAAGAAAGCTATTATCATGCACCCACTTCCGCGTGTTGATGAAATAGCTCACGAAGTTGACGCATCACCAAAAGCGATTTACTTTAAGCAAGCCCAGTATGGGGTTTGGATTCGCATGGCACTCCTACAAACACTGCTAAAGAAGTAGATTTCTAAAGGTTTTAGGACATCCACGAAAAAACAACATAACAACACAAAAAGATCACTTGCACTAATTAAAAATAGAGGAGTATACTCATAGGTAATTACACAGTAACTATTTATTCCATGTCGATTGAATCCCCAAACACAAATATTGAAGCGAATAACTTTACACCAGCCAAGGGGCTTCCGGAACATCTTGAGGACTTCGCACAGGAAGGAAAAATATTCCGAGCGCACGCAGATAAATCACTCCAAACTCTCTGCGGAATGACAGACTCATCGATATTAAGAACAGTTGCTCGCGGGGACACACGTTAACAACTACAATTGACAAAATCCATACTACATGAGAGAGTAATGGTATTAATTGGCCTTAATTTTAAAGGCTAAACCAAGAAATTCATGGCACTTATTCCCGAATTAAAGAAAGTTCTCGAACAATCTGAGCTTACTTCTGAAGAAGTACGCGCCTTTGAAACTGGT
>CAZZGJ010000024.1:0-8580 GCA_964654175.1 uncultured Candidatus Saccharibacteria bacterium | reverse complement strand
TACAGGGTGTGCAAGACACTGCTACAAAATTGCAGTCAATGTTGCAGGGTACGACCGGCCCTACACGTAATACCACAATCCCAAATGCAGATAGTGCACTGTTAAAGTTTTCAAAATTTGAAGAACTCCCACAAACACAAACTCAAATTGAAGAACAAAATGTACGTAAGGGTATTCTTGACAAGACAAAAGAGTTTTTTGGAGGTAAGTCTGATCGAGCTACGGAAGCATACGATACGGCAGGTGTGTCTGACGCGCGTACTGCGTTGACAGAGATTAATGTAAAAATGGCAGAACGACGCAAGCAGCTTAGAAATGATTTACAGTCATTAGAAAAAGATGCGTCAGAGCGAGGTGTTGCACGTGAGTTTGCTGTGGACCGACGCAATCAAATCAATTCTGAAGCGTACTTTGAATTGGCAAATGATGCACTTATTGCAACAGCCCTACAGGGTAATTATGACATGGCTAAAGATGATGCAAAGACGCTTATTGATGAGCAATACTCTGAATACGATGCGTACATAAAGCAACAGCAAGCAGAGCTTGATTACATGAAACCACAGCTCACTGCTGACCAAAAGAAACAAGCTGATGTGTACCAGTTCCAGCTCGATCAAATGAAAGAGCAGCTTGCACAAAAGAAAGACGATGAGACAAATGTAAAAAAGCTTGCAATAGAAATTGCAGGGCAAGGTGCACCAAGCGATGTGTATACCTCAATGCTTAACAATCCTGATCTTACGTATGCTGAAGCTATACAGATTGCAGCGCCATATATAGGACTTCTTGATCGTCGTAATACTAACTCACTTATTGCAGAGCGTGGTAAGGAATCCACTTCGGGCGGGTTTACTTCAGGTGGTTTTTCAGCTTCTGCCGCTCAGATTGGGGAAGTTACAAGAGCTCTCGATACTGAACGAGGCTCTGATAACTATACAAATACACAGGTATATCTCAATTTCTTGAAACAAGCTACAGATGGGGGGGCTCTTCCTCAAGATTTCTTAAAAAAGTTTCCACCTGATTTGTATTTAAATCCAGACGATCCTTCAATACCTGCTTATATTAAGCAAGACATGCAAAAAGTTGATTTGTTTAACATGATATAGCATATGTCAGGTTTTAACGTCGCAGAAGCATTAAAGAAAAAATCGAATGTAGAACAATTTGACACCCGTCCTTTTGTGCAATCGCTACAACGACAGGCAGAAGCCAAGTCTTTTGATGTTGCAAAGGCTATCAACACAAACAATAAACCACAACTAGAGAGCGTTTCTTCGTACGGCATTGCTCCAAAAAATTTTGGCCTTGGTACAACCGCGGCAGTTAAATTTGAAGCACCACAAGCAGGACTGCCATTACCTAATTTAAAAATAGCAGAGTCAACTAAAGAAACCACACTTGGAAACAAACCGATGGGTATTGTCGAAGGTGTTAGTAAAGGAGTACCCGCCCTTGCTAAAGGAGTTGGTACATTAGCAAAAGATGTTGCGCAGGGTTCTATGCGTGCGTACGCAGGACTTGCTGGTACAGTTGGCCCAACACTTACACCAACAGGACCTTTACAGGAAGCTTTGTATGGTACGAATAAGCCAATATCACTTCGCTCGGTTGGTGAAGAAATTGTACCTCAAGGTTCTAAAGCTGCACCATTTGTAGGTTTCCTTTCTGGTGCAATAGATTTGGTAGGAGGAGGTAAAGTAGGGAGACTTGCAAAAGAACTTGCAAAAACTTCTGATGTACTTACAACCGAGAAAGTGCTTTCTGAGGCGTTTCCTCATTTGAAAAATTCATCGGATTTTTCAGAGATAACTAAAACAATTTCAGTAGAGACAGATCCAAAAAAGGTTCAACAGATTTTAAAATACATAGAAGACAACGCGCCGAAAGTAAATAAATCAGTAGATGGCGCTACTGTTGCACAAAAGTCAGAGGTAGCTACAGAAGCTGCTACAAAAGAGCGTGGTTTTATTACCAGCGCCAAAAAAATAATGCCGGAGAATGATAAGATTGCAGGGCAGTATGTTTCAAGATCTACCGACGAGCTTTCTAAAGAGGCTGTCGATTTAATAAAGAATAATCCCGTTGAAGCTGAGCGGAGAGCTTTGACGGGGACAGACGACGGTGCAGTAGCTGTAGCATCTGAACTTATCAAAAAATATTCTGACGATGCTAAAAATGCAACTGACGATTTAATTAGAAATAATGCGTATGACAAAGCGGCAGAAATTGCTAATACGTTAGCACCAAAATTGACCGAACTTGGCCGGTCTATTCAAGCTGCGTCAATTCTTGGCAGGATGTCACCAGAGGGGCAACTGCGGTTTGCTGCTCGACAGATCCAAAAATTTAATGAAAGTAACCCGTTAAAGAAAATACCAGAGTTGTCTGGTGAGCAAACAGGAAAAATTCTTGAGGAAGCAAAAGCAATTGAAGAAATGCCAGACGGCATAGAGAAAGCTATGCGATTTCAAAAGTTACAAGGATACGTCAATGATCTAGTACCGACACCGTTGTGGAAAAAAATTACAACAATATGGAAGGCAGGGTTACTTACAGGATTGAAGACTACAGGATTGAATTTGTTTAGTAACTTATCTCACTCAGTGACTGAGGTTGCTAAAGACGTCCCAGCTGCGATTGTTGATAGTGCAGCCGCGTTGTTTACTGGTAAGCGTACCAAGACAGCTACATTACGGAATGCATTTGAAGGAGCAAAAGAAGGTGCAATAAAAGGTAAAAGATATTTTGCAACAGGATTTGATGAGCGAAATATTGGTGGTAAACTTGATTACCATAAGGTTAATTTTGGCAAAGGTCCTGTTGCTGCCGCTTTCCAAGCATACACAGATGCTGTGTTTCGAGTACTTGGGGCAACAGACCAACCTTTTTACTATGCTGCACTGTCCAGATCTTTGATGGATCAAGCACTCGCAAACGGTAAAAACCTTGGTCTTAAAGGCAAAGAGCTTATTGATCATGCGTATAAAATTGTAGATAACCCAACTGAAGAAATGTTACGGTATGGTGTTGCAGACGCAACAACTGCTGTTTTTCAAAATAAAACAAATCTTGGTGAAGCAGCACAGAAAATACAGCAGTTGCCGGGTATTGGCCAAATAATTTTACCTTTTGCTCAAACTCCGTCATCTGTCGCTATGCAAATCATAGCGTACTCACCTGTAGGTGCAATAAAAACAATTTTTGAAAATGTTGGAAAAGGAAAATTTGACCAACGATTGTTCTCACAAGGAATGGGCAGGTCTATTTTAGGCACATCGTTTCTTGCCTTGGGATACCAACTTGCTGAGAATAAAATGGTTAGCCTTGATTTCCCTAAAGGAGATGAAGCAGAGCAAGAATTACAGAAGGCTGAAGGACGTAAACCTAACTCTATTCTAATCAATGGTAAGTGGCGGTCTCCGACAGTACTCGGTCCTGTGGGCAATGTGATCCTCATGGGTGCACATTTCCAAAAAGCCGTGTCAGAGTCGGGTAGTCCTACTGAAGCAGCCGCAGTTGCTGCGGGGGGTGTATGGAAATCTTTTATGGAGCAGACGTTTCTTACTGGGGTTAGCAATTTTGCTGATGTATTACAAGACCCAAAACAGTACGCTTCAACATACTTACCAAACTTAATCTCTTCTTTCGTTCCTACGATTGTGTCAGACGTAGCAAGAGCAACTGATCCACTTGAAAGAAAAACACAAAGTGGCATGTCACTTAATACTGTCAAAGAACGGGTACAGGCTCGTATACCATTTCTTCGTAATCAACTTCAACCAGACATTAATATACTTGGAGAAGAAAGACAAAGTGTGGGTAATCCGTTAGAAATATTATTGGACCCGACGCGACCATCACCACAGAGTGATAGCCCTGTTATAAAAGAATTACGGAGGATGACGGATGCAGGGTATCGTGTATCACCAACAAAACTTGGTGATAAAAATGGTTATGACATCCTTACACCAGAGCAAAATACAAAATTGTGGGAAAACACAGGCAAGATACTTGATTCAAAACTAGAAAGCCTTTTTACATACCCACAATACCTGAAAGCAGATGACGATCAGAAAGAGAAGATTATTGATGAGTTTGTAACAAAATCACAAGTATACTCACGCGCAGCAATGATCGTAGAAATAACAGATGGGCTTGTAGGAGAAGCACTACTAGAAAAGTTAAGTGAGATCAAACAAAGTGGTTTACTCACCCGTGACGTGTACAAAGTGTATCAAGAGATACGTTAGAAAAAGCCGCCTATTCCTATTGAGTATACAACAAAACCAATAACAGCTGCCCCTGATAATATCTCATATAATGTATTCATATACGGATACCCTATATGACGTAAGTTACTTTGTCAAACAAATCAGACTTGCTAAGTTAATAACTTGCATATGTTATAATAGTTACAAACTATATAAGTAATTTTAAACATTATGGGAATCCCAATAGACGTTTCAGGTCAATTAATACCACTTGGTCCATCAAGTACTGCGCTTGCTGTAACGTATGACACATCAATTTCTAGTGCAACATCAATTGCACTTAATGCAGCAGCACGCTTTATACGTGTTACTGCTATTGGTGAGGGCGTATTTTTGAGATGGTCTGGGACAGTGTCATCAGTTAACTTTGATGAGTACATTGAAGCAGGACAAACGCTTGATTGGCAAATTGAGCCGTCACAGGCTGGTACTACAATTTCTGTAATTGAAAGAGCAGCTTCTGCGTCAGTTGTTGTAATTCAAAAAGCATAGTCATGAGGAACCTTGCTAATATTACATCTCTAACTCAACTTGGTCAGGGAGGTAGACTTAGCGCACTTGCTCGCGCTCGCACTTTCTACGCACCCCTCACAGACTCTCTCTTTGCTAGTGGCAAAGGCTCCACAACTCCAACCTTCACACGCGCTACTACAGCGTATGTGAATGACTATGAAAATATCCCTAGGCTTGCTCTAGCAGGTGAAGCCCGTTTTCAAGGTGCCTTACGTGTTCATAATCAGTTTCTAACGTCACAAGACTTCTCAAGTATAAATTGGACTAGAAACGCTGTCACAGGCTCTACATTTACAGGTCTTGCAGACCCATTTGGAGGCACTAGTGCAATGAAACTCGTTGGTGACAATGGTGTAGCCATTGATGGTAATAACGGTTTTGCAAGTATTGCACAGGCTGTAACAAAATTATCCTCAACAGCTGATGTTGTTAGTGTTTCTGTTTATGCTAAAGCAGGTGAATCTTATGTACTAAAATTCCGTGAACAAACTACGTCAGGCTATAGAGCAGTATTCAATCTTGTTACAGGAGAAATTACATACGAAAACAGTGCTACCCGTGATAACTTTGCAGCACAAATGACAGCTGTTGGTAACGGCTGGTATAGATGCCAAGTGCGTTATACAACTTCTTCAGGTGCAACACAGAACTTTTGTTTTAAAGCCTCAGGTGCTGGAACTTCTGCAACATGCGATGGAGTATCAGGACTCTACCTTGCGTTTGCTCAATACGAGGACGTATCAGGTTCAGCCGTCCTTGCAATGTCTCCTTACGTTTCAACTAACGTACTTTCAGCGCCATATCATGGTGCAAACGTAGACGGGGTTAAATACTTCTCAGCAGAGGAGATACACCAACAAAATTATGTACGTCAAAGTGAAGACCTTACTAACGCAACGTTCTGGTCAAACTCAGGAACCGCACCTACAACAGTAGCAAGTGTGGGAGCTGTTGGCCCGTTTGGGGGCAACGCAACACGTATAGTATTCGCATCTGGTTCAGTGAGTCTTCGCACTAATGGTGTTCCAACACTTTATGGTCGCTACTACAAAATAGGCGCTTGGGTTAAATCAAATACAGGTGCAAACCAATCATTCAGATTAAACATATTTGATGCTGTAGCGTCGTTCTATTCTGACGATATGGTAGCCACAACCGAGTGGCAGTACTTTACGTATGGCCCAAAGCAAGCAATGGGCGCACTTGGTTTTCTTTGTCGTATTGCTAACGACACAACATTCCAAGCAAGTGACATTCTTGTCGGAGGTATGACATGTTTTGAGGACTCACCATACATCTCTACTGAATATGTTTCCAATGCAGATGACCGCGCAGGGCTTCCAATCCCAACAGGACAGTTTGTAAACATACCAAGTACAACACTTCATGGTTATTTAACTGAGGGACAACGAACGAATCTTGTACGTTGGACTGAGGACTATTCTAATGCAGCGTGGACTTTGACTGATACTACAGTGACCACAAATAGTGTTCCAAGCCCTAATGGTAGGTCAACCGCTGATAGGTTGTTATCTGGAACAGCAGGTACAGCTGTAGTGGTACAGGGTGGTATACCAATAGCGGTTAATACACTTCATACAGCTTCCGTGTATGTAAGACCTGGGAATCCTGCTACTTGCCCTTGGTTTTTACTACGGTATATGAACAACGCTGGAACAGATGGAGGTAGAGCGTGGTTTAACATGGCAACAGGAGAACTTGGGGCTGTGTCGGTAGTTGGTGCAGGAACAAGTGTACAGGCAGAGATAACCACAGAGAAAAACGGCTTTTATAGATGTTCTGTTAGTGCAATAGTGGACGGCGCTTCTGTATCAGGTCAAGTTCAAATGTTTGCAGTAACAGCGGATAATGTCACAACACGATTCAATGATGCTATCTATTACCTATGGGGAGCACAGCTTGAAGTAGAGGGAGAAGCAAGTTCTTATTTCCCGACAACCTCAGGCTCATTAGTACGTTCTCCAGACTACCTACTCTACGCAAACACAGGCAACGTAAATGATGCTAAGGCAACTGTCTATGGAGAATTTAAAAGAAATTCAACAAATGTGATTGGTGATAGGCGTTGTTTAGGCCTTAGTGGAACTACTAATAATAGATTCCAAATGCTTATGGGCCAAACAGTAACACCAGGAGCTTCATTACTATTTGGCACTGGCGCAGGGGTAGGTGGGACTACACCAATATCGACTGGTTACGGCAAAAACATAATAAAGTTTGCAGGTACGTGGGACAACGCTGTGTTTGGTAGCCCAACTCATAAAATTACTGGTGCAGTGATTGGAGAAAACACGTTCTCGACTCCAGCTGTTATATCTACAGGAATTGCCGTCGGAGGTATTATCGGAAACGCAATACAGCACTTTGGTACAGCTCGTAATATTAGAATTTACAAAGTACTCTTGACCGATGCTCAATTAGCAGCTATCACCGCATAACTATGAGACACTTCTACTACATAAAACAAGGGGCAAAGGAATACGCCTACCAAGACGAGGAAGTTAAGCGTGACGAAGCCCAAAAAGCTGCTTACGAAGCTAAGGTAGCTGCTAAGACTGAGCCTACTAAACAAGAACTAATTGCAGAAGTCTCAACCCACAAGCTAGAGTACGTTAAAGAAGTAACCGACTCAAAGACACAAGCAACCACTACTGTAAAAGAAGAAGTCTTAGCTAGTGAAGCAGACGTGACTATCAGATGGGACGGACGTTCTCCATACTACGAGCTTGTAAGTGGTGTAGCGCCAGACGCTATCCCTTTTCTTGGTTGGCCGCAAGTATCTAAGGAGAACTACGTGGAGCCTGTAGATGAGCCTATGAAGGAAGTAATTGAGGAAATTGTGGATTCTGTAACATTTAATGATCCTGAGTCTGTTATACTTTAATTTATTATGAACGGCGAACACAAACAACAATGTGAACATATTGATCATACTATAGCTAAACAGGTTGAAGAGCTTTCAAAAAAAATTGACTACAATAATAAGATTACTGAATCTGCGATACAACAAATAAGTGCAGTTGGGAGTGATCTTAAATCGTTTAAACAGGAAATGAAGCCTTGGCTTGAAGCAAAAATTGGCTTACATCTGCTCTGGCGATGGGGTATTTCCATACCAATCATTGTCGCAACAATTCTTGGCATTAAAACAATGTTACACTGGTTTGGTATAACAATTTCAAAATGAATTTAAATATTCTAGTTGTAACAAAATATCGCTGGACTTCACGCATCAAAAAACACAATACAATTAAGGAGATTTTAAAACTTGGTAAATTTAAGAGTGTATCTATTGCGACCATTCATAAAGATCTTGGTATACCAGAAATAGTTGATGGTAGGATCACACAAGAATGGTTTGAAAAAAATATTTCTCGTACCGCAAAACTACAAGATTATGATTTTGCAATTTTTCAATTTTCAGAAAAAGATGGTAAAAAGTGGGGTGTTGACTCAGGTTTACGAGGAACAAATTTTATTGATGGGGACTTTTTTGGTGAAGCATGGGTATGTGCTGACGAAAATTCTCTTGTAAAATTTAAAGATGGATCAGAACGGGACCGTTACAGCAAGACCGTACCACATGAAATTGCTCATGAATTAAAACGACAAGGATATACCACACTTGAAATACATGATTACGATTTTCAGAACGAAATCAATAACCTTGAGCAATTCTATATTGATTTCAGTAAAACAGTACTAGAAAATTTAATTACAAAAGTTTCAAATTTAAAAACCGAATTAGGAAAAAAGTTTTTTCCATATG
>CAZZGJ010000023.1:8458-8868 GCA_964654175.1 uncultured Candidatus Saccharibacteria bacterium | reverse complement strand
GTATTCAAGGAATATATAATTCAGATTCAACAAAAAAGTCGCTCACATGGCGAGATGGTACAAATGTGGTCGGGTCTATCGACACTCGTTATGATGGTACTACAGTAGATATGGTGTTCGGTTCGTTGTATAGCAGCGGGTACAACACAACAGATAGGATGACGATTAAGGGTAATGGAAATATCGGTATTGGTACTACATCTCCTACAGCGAAACTTGATATTTATAATTCGACTAACTCTGAAATGAGGTTAACCACCGCAGCAGATGGGTACTTGCAGATGGGTCAGTTTGCAAACGGTGCATATATCGGAACATCAAGTAGTGATCCAACGGATGGGGTGCTTCGCCTTGGAACAGCCGGAAACGAAAGGTTGAGAGTGAGTTCAACAGGTAATGTTGGTATCGGT
>CAZZGJ010000023.1:0-8448 GCA_964654175.1 uncultured Candidatus Saccharibacteria bacterium | reverse complement strand
GTAAGGTGCGTCTTGACTACGGTGGAGCACTCGGTACGTCAGCAAGATATGGAAACCTTATCATGTCAGGAAACGAAGGCCTTTCCCTGATCGGAGATGGTGCGATACCAACAACTCCCGGTAGCGATCTTAACTTCGGGACAAATCAAGGCTACGGACAAATCATTGGAGCAAACTGGTACTACGACGGAGTTACATACGATACGTATACACGAAACGGTGGATCAGGGCTCATGATTATGTGTACCCAAAATGTTGGGGACTGTGCAGCTGGAGACTTTTTGTTTAAAACTGCAGGAGCAGGCACTGCGGGAACAAGTATTGGCTACAGTACTCCGTTTGTAATTAAACAAGGCGGGAATATCGGTATCGGGGCAGCGGCACCAAATACAGCACTTGAAGTAACAAGAGCTATTACGTTTGCAAGTGTCGATACGTTCCCTCAGTTTATAGTAAAAGACGCTGCTGGTGGCACAGGAAGACAGCTCGGTGTCGGTGTCGACGCTGGAGGGTTTTCATTTATTCAAAGTCTCAATAGAGGGATAGATGTTATGCCGCTTTCGCTTCAGAGATATGGTGGATATGTAGGAATTGGAACAACCAACCCGAGCGCCCTGCTAACTCTTAAACAATCTACTAACACTTCTCAGCTTCGTTTACTTCAGAATAATACCGACACTGCAGGCTACTCACTGTTTGCATCTAATACTGGTTATTTGGCATTCAGTAGGTATTCATCTTCTGTGGATGCGGCTACTCCGGCTCTAACTTTAGATCAAAGTGGTAATGTGGGTATAGGAACAACGACACCCGCCACCAGTTTGAGTGTTGTTGGGAACATGACGTCATCCCTTGATTCATTCTTTAACGGAGTGAGGGTTGGCCAAGGACCAAATCCAAACTCCACAGTAAGTAATAGTAATATTGTTTTTGGAAACGGTGCCGGTAACTCATTAGGAGCGAGTTCATATCGAAACCATTTAATCGGGTATAACGCTGGAACAAATATCACAACAGGTGGTGACAACGTTATAGTTGGTAACATTAGTGGCTACACCAACCTCACGAATAGTGTAAGTATTGGGGCTAACGCAGGTGCACGAGCTAGTTCTGTTATTATTGGGTCTCTTGCAGGGCAGTTTTCTTCAGTAAACGATCAAATCTTGATCGGGTATTCAGCTGGGCGTATTGGGGCTGGCGGTCTTTATAGTGTAGGTATTGGATATAACGCTCTTGTTTCTAACGCTGGTGAATCAAATATTGGTATTGGTTTCCAAGCCCTTAACTCAAATACTTCAGGTACAGGTAATGTGGCGATTGGGCGTGATGCTGGATTCGGAACTGGGGCGACGGGGTATCCTTCAATCGTAGATACTAATTCTGGTTTTATTGGGAGGGCTTCATCTCGAGACGGTGCTATTGTTGCTAGCTCAACTCCGCTTAACAATGCATGGGCAATTGGAGAGAGCGCAAGAGTTGGTGCGTCAAATACCATAGCACTTGGGGGTATGTCTTCAAATGCTGTAAGGGTTGGTATTGGCACATCAACCCCAGGTTCTCGTTTAGATATTTGGCACAATACAGCATCTTCAAACGTGGACATCTTCCGTATCGCAACGGACGTTGGTTCTACAAACAACATAAAGTTTCGTATTGACTCAGATGGTGATGTATTCACTGACGGTGGAACAACTATTGGTACACCAGCTGACCTTGCAGAAAACTACCCGGCACTTGAAGCGCTCGATGCGGGTACAGTCGTTGCATTCGGTTCTTCTACGGTGGCGTGGGAGCAAGCAGATGACATTGCAAGTTCTACACAAACCTACGATATCTCTGGGGTGCAAAAGGCAACTAATGGTTATGAAGCAGTCGGGGTGATTTCTACAAAAGCAGGTATTACTCTTGGTGGAAATACCACTAACGGTGTGCCTGTTGCTTTTGCCGGTCGTGTACCAGTAAAAGTTACTTCAGAAAACGGTGAAGTAAAACGTGGAGACTACCTCACTGTGTCTAGAACCATCCCAGGGCACGCAATGAAGCTTACAGGAGAGGGTCGTGCAATTGGTCGCGTTATTTCTGATCATATTGCTGGGCGAGATAAGGTGATGATGCTTATTGAGAATGGGTATCAGAAAGTTGGCGCTGACGGAAAGTATGCTTCTTCTACCGCGATGCTGACTACTGGAAACATTGATCTGAACGCTAACGGTGTTTCAATCATAAATATCAAATCACTTGTCTCTGCGAGCGGTGCTTGGTCTATCGACGAAAATGGAAAAATTACAGCGAAAGTGTTGTGTCTTGAAGATGTATGTATCAACAGGGAGCAGCTTGCTAATATTTTAAACTCAACAGGACAAGCTCCTCAAAATGGAGGAGGGGCTCCACAGACAGGAAATAGCACTACAACAGATAGTGGGTCAGGCACATCTACTCCAGAGGGTAATCCAGCAGACAATAATGCTAGCACTACCGATCCGGGAACCCCCGAGAGTGAACCAACTGATTTAACTGAAGGAGATTCAGATATTCCCGCAGACACTCAGGATGAGTCGGTTGTGACAGAGGAACCAGAGGCCCCAGTAGTGAGCCTTGGAGAGGGGGACGGGTCTGTGCAGTAGTTAGATTTTGTGTATACACACCAAGAATTGCGAAATTTGAGAAAATAATGTAGAATATAGCCATTATGGTAATACGAATGAGACATACACGTGCGCATACAGCTAATCGCCGTAGCCACCACGCCCTTAAAGCGGCTAACCTTGTTGCTTGCAAGAATTGTAACGCTATGAAAACCCCTCACCGTGTTTGTGACGCCTGCGGATACTACAGAGGTAAGAAAGTCCTACAAGTTAAGACAAAAGCGGTTAAAAAAGCTTAGTAATACCACTCTCCACTACGTTCGTTCTTTTCAAAAATAAAAAACATGAGTACCCGCCACATTGCCAGAACACTTGCTCTCCAGACTCTATTTGAGGTAGATGCACGGTGTGATTTTGCTTTGTCTGAAGCTGAGGCAATGCTTATTCTTTAGCGAATTAGCCTGGAGTGCGGAGAGCGTATTAATGATATCTCTTTTGCTTAAAAGCTGGTCTCGGATTCTCTTTCTCGTCGTATTACAATCGATGACATTATTGTTCGTGCGGCACCTGATTGGCCACTTGATAAGATTGGTGCAGTTGATAGAAATATTTTACGTCTCGGTCTCTGCGAGCTTTTGTTTGGTGACCGAGCTCAAGTTCCACCAAAAGTGGCTATCGACGAAGCGATTGAACTAGCTAAAGCTTTTGGCGGTGAGACCTCTGGTCGTTTCGTAAACGGAGTGCTCGGAGCCATCTATAAAGAAATGGGCGAGCCTGGAAAAGAACAGGTAACTAAAAAGGTAGACAAAGAGCAGATGACAAAGCAGCGATTAGCTGGTGCTGTCATTATTTCTCATCATGAAGGTAAACGGTATCTAGGGCTTGTACATGATGTATTCGGATATTGGACGCTTTCAAAAGGTAAAATAAAAGAGGGGGAGGAAATAGAGGCTGGGGCTATTCGTGAAATCAAAGAAGAAACCGGCGCTGATGTTGCCTTAAAAGAGGTAATTGGAGAAAATGAGTACATTGCAAATAATCCAGAACATGGCAAAATCATTAAACACGTAACGTATTTTGTTGCGACAGCTCCATACGCACCACTTACTCTTGAAAAAAAGAAGGGAGGCTTAGATGACGTAAAATGGTTTGAGGAGCACGAAGTGCTAGGATTGCGTATGTATGATGATATAAAACCACTTATCAAAAAAGCTTTAGAATATAAAGAAAAAATCACAGAATTGGTATGACCCTCAAAGAATTTGAAGAAAGTATAGGAGTTGTTTTTAAGGATGAAGCGCTTCTTAAGCAAGCATTTATTCACCGTAGCTTTATTAACGAGAATCCACGAAGTGGTCTTGTTCATAACGAGCGTTTAGAATTTTTGGGAGACGCAGTGCTCGAGCTTGTGGTTACAGACTTTTTATACCTTACGTACCCTAACCACAGCGAGGGGGATTTGACTGCGTACAGGTCAGCTCTTGTAAATGCGGTCACTCTCGGAGAGGTTGCAGACAAGTTACTCTTTAACGATATGATGCTTCTTTCAAAAGGTGAAGCAAAGGATGTTTCTCGAGCAAGATCTTCTATACTCGCAGACGCGTATGAAGCTCTTGTGGGGGCTATGTACTTAGACCAAGGGTACGATGTTGCAAAAAATTTCATTAAGAGAACTGTTCTTATAAAGACAGAGGAGATAATTAAGAACGGCTTGTACAAAGATGCAAAAAGCACTGTTCAGGAGAAAGCTCAAGAGCTTCTTTCAGTTACTCCTTCATACAGAGTTCTCGGTGAAGAAGGGCCTGATCATGATAAACGTTTTACTGTTGGTATCTACTTTGGCGAACAGAAGGTAACAGAAGGAGAGGGTAAAAGTAAACAGGAGGCTGAAACAGTGGCAGCAAAGAAGGCGCTAGAAGAAAAAGGGTGGAACTAGTGTAAGTATTTTTAAATATGAGACTCGACCAAGCTTTAGTTGTGAGAGGTTTGTGTGAGAGCCGAACAGAGGCACAACTTTTAATCGAGGAAGGTGCTGTTCTTGTAAACGGTGTTGTGTGTTCTAAACAAACAAGGAACGTATTGGACGGGGACGCTATTGAAACAACAAAAAGAAGGCGATACGTATCTCGGGGTGGGGACAAGCTCGAAGGTGTTTTTCTTGATGTGTTTGGCGAAAGCGGTGCTATCGAAATGCTTAGAGGGGTTGTTGCTCTAGACATTGGTTCTTCGACGGGAGGGTTTACTGACTATCTTATACAGCATGGCGCAGCTGATGTTGATGCGGTGGATGTCGGTACGCTGCAGTTCCATACATCTTTACGAGACGATAAGCGCATACATCTATACGAAAACACAGACATTCGAACATTTGTAAGTGATAAACAGTACAATGTTATTGTTGCTGACCTTTCATTTATTTCTTTAAGTGAAATGTTGCCGGTAGTTACCTCATTTGCAACTAAAGACGTTACAACTTTTTTTCTCCTCATTAAGCCCCAGTTTGAGGTTGGCAAAGGGAATACAAAGAAAGGTATTGTTAAAGACGACGCACTTGTGCGAGAGGTTTTAAATACAGTCGAGGTCTTGGCTAAAGGTCTTGGTATCAAAAGCATCAAAGTGTTCCCGTGTCATATTCGTGGAGGGGACGGTAATCAAGAATATTTTTTATACGGGACGTTCTGATACAAGCAAAAGGAAAACCGCCCCTTAGGGGCGGTTTTCCTTTTGCTTGTTCTAAGTATTAGAACGCGCGACGTGGACGATCCTCACGAGGAGCTAGTGGTCGTGCTACATTTACTGTAAGACGACGACCCTGGAATTCCTGGTCATGGAACATCTCGATGGCTTTCTGCGCTTCTGCGTCAGATGACATTTCAACGAAGCCGAAGCCCTTTGAACGGTTAGTCATCTTGTCGATGATGATCTGAGCTGAGATCACAGTTCCGGCTGCACCGAAGTGTGCCTTAAGATCATCGTTAGTAGAAGTGTAGGGGATACCACCTACGTATAGTTTTGAATTCATTCTGTTTAGAAACTAGTTGTTAACATAAGCCCTATGACACATTCGTACATACAAGTGTAGAAACGTGGAGTTGCTTACTGTATACCATTATACCATATCTTAAGCTGTGTGTATACACCTTCTCGCAATACACTTTAGAGCTTTCCTAGATCAAGGGTTTGAGTGATTCCAAGTCCACGGACAAACTCACCGACGTGAGACACTACAATCATTGGTCCCTCATAGTTTTTTAGTGCTTCCTGGATGGCTGGTATGTGGCGGAAGTTAATATGGTTTGTTGGCTCGTCTAAGATAAGTAGACCTGGCTGCTGTAGACGCAGGTACGCAAACATAAGTAGTCCTTTTTGTCCTTCTGACAGTAGGCCAACTTTTGACTTAAGTAGTTCGTTTCCTAGTAGCATGCTTGCTGCTGTTCTACGTAGTAGCTGATCATCTAGTTTTGTGAGTACTTCAGCTAGTTCTTGATACGACGTTTTCTCAAAATCTAATGTTGAAAAGTCCTGACGGTAATAACCAACAGTAATGCCGTCTTGAATTGTTACTCCTTTTTCTGTGCGCTTGGCCATTTTTTCTAGAAGGGTGGTCTTACCAATTCCGTTTGGTCCAATAATATGAAGCTTGTCTCCTTTTCGAAGTTCAAGCGATACATTCCGTTTAACTGGCGTACCATCGTGAAGTACTTCTACAGATTCGAATTGCACAATAACACTACCAATGTCTTTCTGGCAGGGAATAGTAAAGGGTTTAAGTACACGGTCTTCCTTACGTACTTCGACCTTGCTATCTTCCATTTCTTCAACTTCGTCCTTTAGTTTTGCTGCAAGTTTACGCATCTTTCCACCCTTAAGCGCGAAGAAGTTTACCTTGTCTTTATTGTTTTGAATCTCTTTCTCAAGCTGTGCATTTGCTCTCTCAGCTCGTTCTACTGCTCGTGTAATTTCTTCTATTACTTTGTAGTAGTTACCAACATATTGTTCAACGAGGTAGTTTTGGGTATTAATATAAAGTACCCCATGAGTAAAGGAGTTAAGGAAGGGTGCATCGTGAGAGATAACAATTACTGTACCAGGGTAGTCGTTCATAAAGTCGGTAAGTAATTTAATGCCAGCCTTGTCGAGGTTGTTCGTTGGTTCATCTAAAAGAAGAATGTCCGGCTTCTGTATAAGCGCCTGTGCAATAAGGAGGCGACCCTTCTGTCCTCCCGAAAGCTGCTTTATCTCTTTGTCCAAGTCAACGTTAAGTTGGACGGTCGCAAATACTTCCTTAGCGCGTTTATCAATATCATATATTTTTTCTTCAAAAGCTTCCTGAAGAAATTCTCGTACGGTCATGTTCCATTTTGTGTGTGGGATCAACTGTTTTGCAATTGCAATTTTCTGCCCCATACCAATAATTACTCGACCTTCGTCAGGTTTTCGCTCTCCCATAATAAGAGAAAAGAGAGTTGATTTACCTGCACCGTTTGGGCCCATAAGAGTAAGCTTGGTTCCTTTGCGTACGACGAAGTTTGCCTCCTTAAGAACAGGTTTATTTTCGTTGTAGTTAAAAGTAACGTCTTCAAAACGAAGCACGGCTTCTCCTCCAATTGGGATTGTTTTTTCTACTGCCATAAGGATAGGTGTTTAGGTCTTAGTTCACATACTGTGTTTGTAAGACTAAACAAAATAAAGTGCCCGAAAGGGCGATGTCTATATAATAACACATTTTCCAAGATACGTCATTATGTTACACTGGAGCCATATGATATCTATTGATTGTGAGATGACAGGGCTCGATATTAACGAATGTGCGGTTATTTCTGTTGGAGCAATCGACCTTACTAACCCAGAGCGTCGATTAGCTATTGAAATGAAGCCATTTGACGGCGCCCGAATTGATGATGAGGCTATTGCGGTGTGCGGATACACAAGGGAACGGTTAGACGCTATAAAAACTACCCAAGTAGAGGGACTGACTCTCCTTAAGGATTTTCTTGAGGCTTCTTCTGAGAGGAATGTTATAGGGCAAAATGTATCTACTGATGTCTATTTTCTAAATAAATCCTTTGAAAGAGCGGGGATTGATTGTAAGATCCCATACCGGGTTCTTGACCTGCACAGCATGGTGTGTGCCAAGCTTTTACTCGAAGGTAAGGGTATTCCAATGGAAGAACGTAAATCAACTTTAAATTTAGATACTCTTTTACAGATGGCAGGTATTCCTGAGGAGCCACATCCTCATGTTGCAATGACAGGAGCTTTATCCGCAGCGGAGGTATATTTTAGGCTAATTGAAGGTAAAAAGGTTCTTCCTGAGTTTTCAGCATTTGAATTCACTAAGTAGTAAGTACGTTTTTTAAGTTTATTAAAAGCATTGTTTTTAAATAGTATATAAACTATACGTAATTACAGAAAGTTTAAAATGAGTATCTGTATTATTTAATACTAATAAAACAAGAGGGGATTTTATAAAAAATAGAGTACTTGCCGTATATCAGCTTGGTTGAAAAGCTGTGAGTAGCTTCTCTAGATCTTTATAAAAGTTATCCCCATATTATCAATATCTGTAAGGGTTATTTGGAACTTTATATGTATACTTTATATATACATTTCTCCATGCCTGACGCATCTTTTGCTAAAAACTCTGTTCTTAAAATATTCTCTACTTTAGTACTTTTTTTTATCTTTACAACCGGTGAGGCTTCTGCACTCGACCAAAAACTTTCGGCTATAAAGGACATAAAAAATACTTCTACTCCAACGTTTGTTTCTATTTCAGAGTCTCTCCGTGTGGGTCTGACTACTTTCTCCCCCCGTACCTTCTCCCTCTCTTCTCTCACATCTCCGCTTGCTTCACTTACCT
>CAZZGJ010000022.1:355-9653 GCA_964654175.1 uncultured Candidatus Saccharibacteria bacterium | reverse complement strand
ATATCATATTTAAAGTCTTCAACTTCAATAATATCTTTGACCGCATCACTTACTTTGTAGTAAATAACTGCATTTACTTTTACAGTTACGTTATCACGAGTGATTGCATTTTGGTCCGGAACATCAACTGCCTTTGTACGGATATCTACTTTTTGTGAACTTTGAATGATAGGCCAGACGAGACGCCACCCCGGCTCCATAACTTCAGTAAATTTCCCAAATGTAAACTTAATACCTCGCTGATATTGGTTAATCTGACGAATACTAATGAGCGTTATAAACAGTGCAACAACCAGAATGAAAAAAAGTGGGGCCATAAATACTATAAGTGATATTAATAAATAAAAGACACGCCTCGATCTATGTGTCTTAGTATATAGGAGTCGAGGCAAACTAAGTAACCCTTTACATCTTTCAATAATCGTTTCATTGTGTTATACTTACGACATGACACAATCTCTTTATCTTTATGGGCGCAACCCTCTACAAGAGGTAATTAAAGCTGCAAAAGCAGGGCGACCTGGACTCATTGAAGCAATATACCTTACCCCACAAGCAGAAGCAGATGGGAAGCTTATTGGGCTACTTCAAAAACACAACCTGGAATACAAACGTGTAACTATGCATGAAGTAGATAGTATGGTTGGACGCGACGTCAGCCACCAGGGAGTCTGTGTACTCTTAAATGAACGAGAAATCTACACTCCGCTTACAGAAGTGCTCCAAAAGGCTCAAAACGGCTCAGGGAACGCACTTTTTGTGCTTCTTGATGAACTCCAGGACCCACATAATGTAGGAGCAATTATACGCTCTGCTGTAGCTTTTGGGGCAACAGCGATTCTCATGCCAGAGTACGACCAAGTACAGGTAACAAGCACAGTAATTAAAACATCTGCAGGAACAGTATTTGCAATACCTATTGTACGTATTGGGAATATAAATACAACACTTACCAACCTCAAAGACAAAGGTTTCTGGGCCTATGGACTCACGGGAAAAGGAGACACCAACTTACGCACAGCAAAATTTGATACACATACGGTCATTGTGATTGGAAGCGAAGGAGAAGGTATACGCACAAAGACACTTGAGGCTTGTGACTTTAAACTATCTATTGATATAGATCCTCTATGTGAATCACTAAACGCATCAAACGCAGTTGCAGTAGCACTCTACGAGTGGAGAAGTCAAAACGCGTAATATGACTTGGGACGTTATTGTTATTGGTGGAGGTCCGGCGGGTATGATGGCCGCGGGGACAGCTGCATCTAAAGGTAAGAAAGTACTTCTGCTTGAGAAGAACGACACACTTGGAAAGAAGCTACTCATCACAGGTGGAGGGCGCTGCAACGTAACGAACAACAAGCAAAACAACCGCGTACTTTTGCCAAAATATAAAGGAAGCGACAAGTTTCTTTTCTCTCCTTTTTCACAATTTGCAGTAAAAGATACACTGTCTTTTTTTAATACACGTGGAATGGACACCAAAGAAGAAAACGACGGGCGAATGTTTCCGATCTCAGATACTGCCCAATCGGTATGGGACGTACTTGTTAGTTACATGAAGGAACATAACGTAACAGTAGAACCCAAAACCGTAGTTACAGGTATCAAAAAAGAGAAAGACATATTTTATATACAAGCCGAAAAGGAAACATTCACCGCCACTTCATGTATCGTAGCAACGGGTGGCACCTCACGCCCCGAAACCGGCTCAACGGGGGAAGGATTCAAGTGGCTGCACTCCTTGGGGCATAAAGTAATCGATAAAGGTTCGGCACTTGTTCCAGTTGCCATTAAAGAAGACTGGATAAAAAAACTAAGTGGCGTAACTCTCGAGAATGTTAAAGTGAGCGTCTTCCAAAATGGAAAACGACAAGAGTCGCATATAGGAAAAATTCTTTTTACTCATGTAGGACTAAGTGGTCCGATGATTCTTAACATGAGCAAAGGCATAGGGGAATCACTACAGTACGGAGAGGTAACTCTTGTACTTGACCTGTTCCCAGACATGGACGAACCAGATGTAAAAGACTTGTTACAGTCTGCACTCACTCAGGAAAGTAACAAGAAAATAAAAAATACATTAGGCTCAGTCATTCCCACCGCACTTGTAGCGGACGTACTACTCATTGCTAACATTGATGGCAACACTCCGAATCATAGCGTCAGAACTGAAGATAGAAAAAAATTAGTAAAGCAACTAAAAGCAATCACACTCACTGTTAAAAGTTTACTCGGAAAAGATAAGGCAGTTGTTGCTTCTGGAGGAATACCACTTGAAGAAGTTGATACTAGGACGATGCAATCACGAGTTGTTCCAAACCTGTACCTTGTAGGCGACACGCTGCACATCGACAGACCGTCAGGAGGGTACAGCCTTCAACTCTGCTGGACGACTGGATTTGTCGCAGGAGCAAACGCATAGCATGTAAAAAACAAAAAACGTAAGGGGTTTCCCTTACGTTTTTTGTTTTTAAGTATCTTCTTACTATTTCTTTAAGTGTGCAAACTTCTTACCTGGGTAACGATAGAAGAGTACGGGGATAAGAACCAGTGTGAGCACCATCGCAAACGAAAGTCCAAACATAATTGCAAACGCAAGCGGTCCCCAAAGCGCAGATACTCCAGCAAGCGGAATCATACCGATCACCGTCGTAACCGTCGTCAGGAAAATCGGACGAAGACGAATCGCTGATGCGTCTACAATCACATCTCGCAAACTACGAGCGGTATGACCTGCTTCTATCTCTTCTTGCTCGTGATCGAGTTTATGCAATATAGAGTCAAGAAGAATAATTGCGTGGTTAATGATCACACCCGCAAGCGCAATAAGTCCAAGCATTGATGAGAATGAGAGTGCTTGACCAGTAACTGCTAAACCACCAAGTACACCAATGAGAGAAAGAGGGATGGTAAACAAGAGATAGAACGCATACCTGAACGAGTTGAATTCAAGCACAAGAATCATAAGCATGAGTGCCATACCAGCAAGAAGAGCAAGCCCCATTTCAGCAAAGGTCTTATTAATTTCTTCGTTATCTCCACCGTACTTAACTTCAACCGTTGAAGGAAGGTTAAGCTCTTGTTCTTTCTTCTTAAACTCAGCGACAATCTGTAATGCATTTCCGCCTGGCGCAAGCTGACTTGATACAGTAGCAATACGCTTTTGGTCTTCGTGGTCAATAACCGCTCGAGATTCTGACAACTTTGTTTCAATTATTGAACCAAGAAGAATGGTACCTGTAGGGGTCGCAACCGGAAGACTCTTAATACTGTCTAGTGTCGTTTTAATAGTATCTTCTGGATTAATAAAGTCAGCATTGAGATCGGTCTTTACAATCACGTCAATGTCAGTGCCAGACTTCTTAATTGTGGTAGCTGTAATCCCAGATACAGACGCACGAAGGAGCTGCGCAACAGAAGCGGCAGATAACCCAACTTGAGAAGCCTTCACTCGGTCAATAACGATTTCAAACTGTGTTCCATCATCACGAAGAGAAGTGGTTACATCAAGAGTACCTGGTACAGTTTGAAGAATTGTTTCAGCGCGACTCGCAGCTTGTGTAAGTTCTTCTAAACTATCGCCCTTAAATTTAATAACAACAGGGGCTCCGGTTGGTGGACCGTTGTTACCTTGGTCTACTTTTACTTCAGCTGAAGTGATACCACTCATATCGTTACGAATGAGTTCCATAATTTCTGTAGAGCTTTTTTCACGCTCTTTTGGAAGCATCACCGTGATATTTGCAAGCTTACTACCAGAACCACCTCCTGAACCTGAAAGAGCGGAGCTGGCCCCAACAGTTGTTACGAATGATTCAACGAGAGGATTCTCATAAAGAATCTCTTCCACTTCACGAACCGATAGATCCGTCTGAGCAAGCGGCGTACCTTGTGGACGCTCAATTGAGATAAACACATAGTCCTGGTCATCTTGTGGGAAGAAAGCAACCTTAAGAATACCTGTGATTGGAAGTGCGACAGTGATAACAAACGCAAGCGCGAGCCCGATGAAAAACCTCTTCTGAGTCCGAGCGCTGTCGAGAATGCCACCAAGAAAACCCTTATACCATTCCTGAGCTTTGTGAGACCACGCCTCCTGAACATCCTCAAAACGATTCTTATGATCTTTTGTAAGCAAGATTGCAAGTAGCGGCACAAACCCAAGCGCCACAACAATAGATGCAATGAGCACGAAAATAATAGTAAACGGAATTGATGAAATAAACTTACCAACAATACCTGAGAGGAAGAAGAGGGGAGCAAACACCGCAACTGTTGTCATAGTACCAGCGATAAGCGGCCATGCATATTCTTTAATAGAAGCAATCGCCGCACCTTCAGCGTTGCCGTACTTTTTAATACGCGTATGTATGGCTTCGGCTACCACAATACCTGAGTCCACCAAAATACCAATCGCTAAGATAAGCGAAAAGAGGGACATGAAGTTGATAGTATTCCCAGATACGTAAAGCCCGGTAAAGGCAATCACAAACGAAAGAGGAATAGAGAGTCCCGCTACGAGTGACTCTCTCCAGCCGATTGTAAGAAAAAGCATGAGCATCACAAGTACAACAGTCTCTAACCCAACACGAGTAAGCTCTCTTAGGTCTTTCTGTACGAGCTCTCCACTATCAAGCGTGATAACTACCTGCGCCCCTGCTAGTTTTGTAGCTTTCAACTCCTCAATCTTTTCACGAACAGCTTCAGCGATTTTTGTAACATCCCCTCCAGATTTTTTGTAAATGTTAAGTGTAAGCGCGTTCTCAGATGGAGCTCCTGCAACTGAAATACGTGAGTACGTCGAAGGTGGAGCAAGCCCATCGGCAATAAATGCAATATCGCGAAGATACACAGGTACACCACTTCCAGTCTGGAGTGTAATATCTGGAATTTCAACCGCATCTTCAATAGACCCAGCGAACTTAATTGGGTAATCTACATCAGCAACAGTAATATTTCCAATTGGGAAGGATGCGTTTGCACTTTGAATTGCACCAATCACCTGATTAAGTGAAAGTCCGTAGTTAGCAAGCTGGTCTTTTCTTACCACCACTTGCACCTCTCGATTACGTGTTCCAGAAATATCCACCTTTGAAACTCCAGGAACTTTTTTTAGCTCACTTTCAAGCTCATCACCAAGTGCAGTGAGCCCAGCAGGAGAAAGGTCCTGAGAAATTGAGAGGATGAGCATCGGTTGATCAGCAAAGTTCACCTTACTTACCATCGGCTCTGTAGCATCATCAGGAAGTTCGCCTTTAGCGCGGTCAACAGCATCTTTTAGGTCTTGAATTGATTTATCAATGTCTGCGCTCGCGTTGAACTGCGCAGTAATGACAGACACACCTTCTCGAGAAGATGAGGTAACTTTATCCATGTTCTCGACATTTGCAATCTCATCTTCAAGTTTGTTAGTAATGAGTTTCTCAGTGTCTTCGGCAGATGCACCGCGAAGTACCGTTGAGACAATTCCCATCGGAATAATAACTTCAGGAGAAGATTCTTTTGGAATTGAGATAAGTGAGAAGAGTCCAGAGAGAATCAGTACGATCATGAGAAGGTACGTGAAGGCTCGTTTTTTAAGGAAGAAAATCCAGAGAGAGTGCATAG
The DNA here is from genome assembly GCA_964654175.1 of uncultured Candidatus Saccharibacteria bacterium. GTDB lineage: Bacteria > Patescibacteriota > Minisyncoccia > Phycocordibacterales > UBA5272 > UBA11704. The sequence goes on along the minus strand of CAZZGJ010000022.1, from coordinate 4,040 downwards.
GCTGTTATGAAGTTAGGTGAGTAGTAGTAAACAATTATTCTTTTACTGTTACAGTCATATCAGCTTTAAGTCCACGTGCGTCAACAACAATTGTTTCCGAACCAGAGAGTCCTGAGAGGACTTGAATTTCTTCACCAAGAATAGCTCCTTCTGTTACAGGAATTGCGACGAGCGAACTTGTCGCGCTTACTGTAAACACAAAGGCTCCGTTTGGTGTTAGCTTAAGTGCAGAAAGGGGAATTGTTATAGGCCCGCTTGTTGCAGTAACAGCTTGTGTGCTTTTTGTAACAGTAATACGAACTGACTGACCATTTACAAGCGTGCTTGTTTTATCAGTAATACCAACTCGTACTTCAATCTTTTTTGTACGTGGATCAATTGCAGAAGCAATTCGAGTAATCACACCTTTTGAAGCATTATCTATTGTGACATTATTACCGACAGCAATTCGCTTAGCATCGTCCTCAGTTACATATGACACCACTTCAAGTGCTCCGTTGTTTGAAACTACCGCAACCTCAGTAAAGTTAGAAATAAAATCTCCAGTGTTAATCGAAAGAGAATTGAGTGTTCCAGAAATAGGACTACGGATGATTGTCTTTTCTAATCGAGAGAGCGCTGCGTTATATGCACCTTGTGCTTGTTTAACATTTGCATCAGCTGCTGCCTGACTACCAGTTGCATCACCTGATGTTCTTCCTGCGACTTCGCTTGCGGCAAGGCTTGCGTTAAGAGAAGTACGAGCTTGTGCTACTGAAGCAATTGTTCCAGATATTGCGCTACGTGCAGCACTCACCGATGCTTTACCTCCTTCTATCGCTGCCTGTGAGTACACAGTGTCAGGAAGTGCTTTTGAATATGCGGTCGCCATATCATCAAGATATGTCTTTACTGTTTGTAGTTCTGTTTGCATTACTGTGAATTCTTTTAGTAGGTCACTTTCAGTAGTAAGCGTACGATTGTATGCGTCACGAGCTACAAGCATTGTCTCAATAGACTTACGTTTTGCTTCTAATCTAAGAGTAAGCGCACTGTCTGGAACAAGTACTGCGAATCTAGCTTCGTCTGTACGAGGATCAGTAAATGCTGCATCTGTCTTCACACGAATTGCATCGTCTAGTACGTTAAAGGCGTTTCCAAGTGTGTTAAGCGCACTTGTTTTGGCATCGAGAAGAGAGGAGTTAGTCGTACCACTGTTGATACGCGCAATGTCTCGTGCAGCTTTTGCGGCATCATATACACCTTCTGCCTGAAGCACTGAGGCACGTTCAGCTGAGTTTTCAAATTCAGCAATTACCTGACCAGCAACAACATTATCGCCAAGTTTTTTGTAGACACGTGTAAGCTTACCAGAACTTTCAGCACGAATCGTTGCTTCACTTGTTGATGTAACAGTACCAAGAAGGGGGAGGGAGGTATCTCCGTTAGCAAGGTCAGACACACTCGCAATTTCAACAACGCGAGGAGTCTTCACAAGCTCAGCTTCTTTTGTCTCGTCTTTAAACAACTGTGAAAGAAGTACAAGGATGAGAATAATAGCTGCCACAACTCCAACTTGCTTTGCGCGCGAGAGTTCTTTAAACCACATTCGTCCTTGGGTAGTGATATCTTTACTATCAGAAATAATTTTTTGTAAATGTTTGTTCATATGTGTAAGAAAATACGTTTTTTATAATAATCACTTCTTGGTAAGAAGTTGAGTAAGTACACAGGAGCAGTTTTTGATGATACCGTCACGGTCCTTTTCTTTAATGACAGAAAAAACAGCTTTAAGTTCAGTATCAATAAGCACACGTGCTTCTTCAAAAGTTTTTTTACCTTTTTGAGTAAGACTAATGACGTGTTTACGGCGATTTTTACTATCCTCAGAACGAGAGAGAAGCCCAAGGTCAACGAGCGTAGAAATATGACGACTCACCGTCGCTTCTGTGAGATAGAGGCGTTCCGCAATAGAAGACTGTGATACTGGTCCACTTTCTGAACAGTGAAAACCGACCAAAATCATAAACTGAGAAAAGGAAATTGTTTTTGCACGAGAAAGAGCATGCTCAAGGTGTTTCTGCACCAAGAAGTACATTTGATGAATTGAATACATGAAACTCTTAGAAAAGTCATGCGCATCTCCTTTGTGGTTACTGTTATCGCAAGTAGACATCATGGAAATTGATAAGCAAAGTATATCACGTACAGGAAACTATTAGCAAGCTAAGTAATAGGATGTAAAACCGCCCCCGAAGCAATTTGCTTGGGGGCGGGTTCAGCTTTTTCGTTGCTCGTCGGAGTACTCAACCGAGAAGCCTTTTGGCCAAGCAGGATCTGCTCCTGCTTGGTAGTAGCGAATTTGCCCCGGTGAAAGCTTGGCAGCAACCGCCTGGGTAAACGCGTCAGGTGTCGTGTAAGCCGACACCTCATAGTGTGAACTTCCGAGCACACCTGTCGGGGTGATCAGCATTATAACCCCGACGGACCCTTTTGGTATACCCTGAAAGCATCGGTCCCACGCCGCAGGGGAGTCTACCTCCAGGTCCGTCTCTTCGGAAATGACTCCGCCACCCAGGTTAAAGCCTGACATACGTCGCACTTGCGTAGTCGCCCGACAACAGGAACCGTTGCAAGACAATCGGAAGCAGGAGCTGCTGAATATCTTCTGATAGCGTCAGCTTTCCAGCTAGCTCACGGTAAGTGACTGGGTAGTAGTAGGCTCCATCTTTCGATGGGACTGAGTCTTTTTCCCGTTGTGCCTCTTCCACAGCACTCGGCGCAAGGAAGGCAAACCTCCGTTGGGACAGCAAAGGTTCGCGTTCATTCGTTGACATTGCATACTCGACATAGAAAGGCTGCCTGAAGAGGGCAAGGAGTTCTCCTGCCGGCACCGCAAACAAGTGACCGTATCGAACTTCGCTGCCCGGACTTTCCGGGTCGCGCATGTTCTCAAACAAAGCCACGACTGCGGCTGCGCGAGATCTGGAAAGATCAGTGTCCGCGAGCAGATTCACAAGGGTGCGGAGGTCAGCCGATCCTTGTGTTTCGTCGCAAAGATGAGCAAACACAGTCAGTGACCTCACCTGTTCGAAACCAAACTTGCTCGCCCAAAACTGGGCACGATCAGTAATCTTCGGAACCATAAACAACCCCCGTAAGTGTTAAAGAGTTAGAGAAAAGACAGAAAAAGCCTTGTACAAACAGCTTTGAGTTTAATCCTAGTTAATATGACAGTATAAGTCAACCAAAAAAGAAAACCGCCCAAAATGAGGGGCGGTCTTCGAATGTTTGATTCAACAAGACATTCAAGCGGGAAACGAGTTGTCTTGCCCCACGCTTCGCACTGCAAAGAAACAGGCGATCATTTCTCTTACGAGCGTTTCGTCTTGGTCTGGACCAGCAGCCGCAGGTTTGAAACCAAACCAATTGGCAAAATCAAGCCAAGATCCGTAGGTCTTCGAGCGTCCGAAGTCTGAGCAGGAAATGAACAATGAGATCAGGTTGACACCTGAGCTATTGCAAAGCTTGCTGAGCTCCTGAGCAACGCGTAGATATTCCTCCGGGTACGCAAAAATCTTTTGAGGATTTTGCGTACCCAATGGGTACAGAAACCAACGCGCAGGACGAGAGTGCGCGGGCGGTTGAAAAATACACAAGAAGTACTGCCGCGCCTCTTTGTGCAATCGCATATACGTCTCAGTTG
>CAZZGJ010000022.1:0-266 GCA_964654175.1 uncultured Candidatus Saccharibacteria bacterium | reverse complement strand
CGAAAGTTCACTAAACGACTATGAACTACGAACTCTTAATATCTCATACTAGCGAATCCCAAGCTTAAGAGCTAATTTCAAAAACACATAAATAAGATTAGTAAAAAGGGCGAGCCTGAAACCTAAGTCTTGATCAAGCAGGGCAGTGCGGCTAAATCGTAACGCTAACTGTAACATTGCGATTTAACATAACCAGCCGCTTTTAAAGCCTTTATTTGGCAGGGGCATTATTATATGCTAATGTCGCACAATATATCTTTTACGAC
>CAZZGJ010000021.1:0-9976 GCA_964654175.1 uncultured Candidatus Saccharibacteria bacterium | reverse complement strand
ATAGGCCGCCACATGAGCGTTGTAGTTACCCACTGCACCATTCATCTTGGCCATGAGCTCCACGCTCTCGATTTGCTGATATGCCTTGTTGAGCCGTGCAACGACATTGGCGATTTCCTTCCCCACAGTTGTCGGGCTGGCAGTCTGACCATGTGTACGGCTGAGCATGGGCACGGCCGCATGAGCGTGTGCCATCTGCCGCAGCTTGGAAATCAAAGCGTCCAGCGCAGGCAAGACCACCGCATAGCGCCCAGCGTTGAGCTGCAAGGCGTGACTGACATTGTTGATGTCTTCACTCGTGCACGCAAAGTGCACAAAGTTAGATACCGCCACAAGCTCAGGGCGACCTTCGAACTTTGACTTGAGCCAGTACTCGACGGCTTTCACATCGTGGTTGGTGGTCTTTTCGACTTCTTTGATTGCGTCGGCGTCGGCGGAAGAGAAATCCTTGACCAGCGCCTCAAGAAACCTGATCGAATCCATTGAAAGATGAGGAAAATTTTTGAGACCAAGCCGACCGAGAGCCATGAACCAAGCGACTTCGACCTTCACGCGCCGGTGCATGAGACCGCACTCACTGAAGATGAATGCAAGACTTTCCATCTTGCGTGCGTAGCGTCCGTCAAGCGGACCAAGGGCGTTGACGGCGGAACGGATTTGGGTGGACATTTTCTGTCTCCTTTAAATTAAAAACAACAGCCATAGCCTGGCTGTAGAGCATTCACTTCCTTTTAAAGTGTTTATACTAAACTACAATAAATACCCTTGTCCGTCAAAGATTTTAGTGATGATCTGAACCTTCCTTCTTTAATACTAATGAATAGTACACCGTAATAAGCGCAGAGAACACAAGCGCTTGTACGATACCAACGATAACCCCCATACCCATCCATAGTGCAGGAACCGCAAACGCAAACGCACCAAGCAAAATGACAGTAAGCATTTCGTGAGCAAACATATTTCCAAAAAGACGAAGTGAGAGTGAAGCAATTTTTGCAAATTCTGAAATGATTTCAATAAGTCCTACCAAAAAACCAACAATACCTGTCATGCCTTCGCCAACACTCTTCTTAAAGCCTTTATATACTTGTTTGATTTGTATGAAGTGTGAAAGATAACCAAACACCCCTTGCTCTTTCATTCCAAAGTACTGAATCGATGCCACAACCGCAAGCGCAAGACCAAACGTCGTATTAAAGTCTGTAGTTGCTCCACGGAAAAGAGGGATATGTCCTCCGTCTGAGGTAGTAATATAAAAACTTGAGACAAATGGAATCATCGGCAGAAGGTTCGCAATAATAAGATATAGCATCACCGCTCCAACGTATGGAATAACTTTCTTTGCTTTTTCAGTTGTTCCCATGATTTGAGCAATGAAAGAAAGTATTGATTCATACAAAAGCTCTGAAAGATGCTGAAACGTAGAAGGAATCATTTTGAAACCACGCATGGATATCCCCAGAAGTACAATCAGAGCCGTAATAAGCGCAATAGTAGTTGTCGTGTTTGCAATAGAAAAAATACCAACGTCCCCAAAAACGTGAGAAGAGATAGTTGGAAGTGGTTCGTGAACACGAAAGATTGAGCTGTGTTCTACTCCTGTTGTTACTTCAGACATGGGCGATAGTATATCATAAAAGACCCATTATCGCGAGTCTTTTTCATAGAAAAGAAACAGTGCCCCGAAACCAAATATAGTCGTAATAAAAATCATCGCTGTCTTGTACGTAATCCAGATATCAAACGGTTGGAACTGACGAATATATTCATTTACAAGTGCAGCTAAAATAAAGAAGAGCACCCACGCGTATGTAAGACGCCTCCACGAATGTGTCGTCATCGGGATTACATTATTAAATGCAATTTTTAGGAATAAGACGTTAAAGAGAAGTCCAACCAGGAGCACTAACGCATTGATAACGTCATACACAGTATCTCTAAGCTGAATAAATCCAGGATTTTGATGTGTTAAAGTGAGATACCCGAAACAAATAGTCAGAAAGGCTACATACAGCCCAGCATATGGTAAACGCTTCTCTCTGTGGTACATGATAACCGTGGAAAGAATCGTTGCTCCCATCAAAATAAATGTCGCCTTGTAGATATGAAAGAAATCGTACGCAATAAGAAACAATACAAGTGGCCCAAATTCAAGAATAGTAGTAACAACTACTTTACGGAATAGCACAGGAGTAATATGAGGAAGGATCGACATGATATACTTTTCAACAATCAGTATAAACTACAATGCAAAAAATCACACACATCTTTCATACGATTAACAAAAAAATAAAAAGCATAGAGCACTCAACTCCAATTGTCATCGCATGCAGCATCGTAGCGCATGGATTCATCGTACGAGGTGGAAGCACTACAAACGAAATTGCCACCTACTTTACAGGTAAAGCACCTGATGCGACTGATTACATAGAAGGTAAAGCAGACAGCGACGTATTTATCGTTGAATACTCTGATACAGAATGTCCATACTGTGTGCAGCTACACGGCACAATGAAAGAATTGCGTACTGCCTACGAAAAAGAGGTTGGATTTATATATCGACACTTCCCGCTCACCAGTATTCACCCAAACGCCTTTGAAGAAGGTCGTGCGATTGAATGTGCAGGAAAGGTAGGAGGCACAAAAAAATATTACGAGTATGTAGACGCACTCTTTGGATATAAGCTGGCAAACCAAACAACCGCACTTCCACAGGGCGCTAAGGACGACATAGCAAAAGGAATCAACTTAAACTTCGAATCTTTTACAGCGTGTATGAAAGACCAGACAAGCTCTGATGCAATTAACGCAGCAATTGGAGACGGAATAAATGCAGGCGTAGAAGGAACCCCAGCCACATTCATCCTCGCAAAAACAAAAAGTGGATACGAAGTGATCGCTTCAATTTCAGGAGCTCGACCATTCGAATACTTCCAAGCTGCAATTGAGCAAGCACTTGCACGCTAATTACAGCAAAGTAACCACCTAGACATTTCAAATGAACATAGTATAGTGTGACTGTTGTAACAACTGGAGACACCCATGTCGTTAGTTACCAGTGCTAGTAATGCCCTCTTTTTGCAAGCCTTGTTTAACTTGGCAGAAAAGACAAGGGCAGAGTACGAGAACTTGAGGACTCGGCTTGGTGTCAAGCCCCCACCAGAAAAGGTGGTGGTCATTGTCATCGCAGAGAAGGAATTTGAGGGGCACAGTGCCTTATTTGACCTTTTCGAAGAGTGCGAGAAGCTCTACGGAAAGGGGAGACGGGTCGATGAGCAACGCATTCGACGCGTCACGTGCAAAAGCCTCGACCAGGCAAGTAAAAGCCCAAGCCTCGAGATGGCAAGTTTCGTCCTGATTGTCGACGGTCACCTCCTCGACGCGGCAAGTTATCCCGAACTTGCAGACATCCTGCCCTTTCAATGAAAACAGTCCTTTCCTTTGTGGCCGGCGCTTCGCGCTGGCCACTTTGTTTTTTTGTGCATAATTGACTCTTTACAATTGTAATGGTGAGGTATAGGATTACCGAAGACGTTCCTAATGGCAACTAATGGCACGTCAAAATGGTGGTACCTTCTACGGTGCTAAAATTAAACCAATTGTGGAGTCAATCATGCCGACCGCAGATCCGTTTCTCGAAGAAGTCATGAATCAGGAAACAACCCGAGGAATGACCATCACCGTGGCGCAAGCCCTGGGCGAAGAATCCGGGGTTCAAAAACCGGAACGTTTCCTGGGCAGCATCAGCAATGTGCTTGATGGCGGCGCCTGGATCTCGTTTAGACACGCCGGTTGTACCTATCGGACAGCCACTACGCGCGACCGTCAAGAACTCATCAGGTGGTCCAGGTTGCCACCTGAAGAGAAGCCACTGTTCAGCGAACACCGGGACTTCGTTGGCCAGTTTGGCCCGCCAAACGTCACCGTGTACATACCGCCGCAACTGGCGACTGTCCACTAGTCCTGGACAACACACGCAAAAAAGCCGCCCTCACAGGCGGCTTTTTCATTTCTATTTCAAATCCCCTTTTACTTCTTCTGCGTGTTCAGCAGATTTTACAGATTCGTAAATTTTGGCGATTTTCCCCTGTTCGTCTATCAGGAAACTCATACGATCAATTCCCATATATTCGCGCCCCATGAACTTTTTTAGTTTCCATACACCGTAGGCTTTAGCTATTTCTGTGCTCTCATCAGCAAGAAGTGGGAAAGGTAAGTCAAATTTTTCTGCAAACTTTTTATGACTCTTAACTCCGTCTTTGCTCACCCCCAGAATCACAAGCCCCATCTTTTTAAATTCTGCATACCCATCACGAAAGTTACAGGCTTCAGTAGTACACCCTGGAGTGTCGTCCTTTGGATAGAAGTAGAGAAGTACTTTCTTGCCTGCGTAGTCTGAAAGATTATGAATGTTTCCGTCTTGGTCTGAAAGAGAAAATGAGGGTGCTTTATTTCCAACTTTTATCATATGACCAGTATACCACCACAAAGTATTTTTAAAATTGGTTTAGCGAAATACTAGGCGCAGGACTTACAGAGTCCATATACTTCTAACGAGTGGGTCGTTGTCGTACGAAACTTCTTGGTTTTGCGAAGCATCTTTTTTATCGTCTCGTCCATTGATACACCTTCTATCTTTTCTATTGTTTCGCATTTCCCGCATACTACCTGATATGACGCTCTTCCTGTTTCTAATTCATAGTGTGCATGACCATGATTAAAATCAAGACGACGTAAAATACCCGCCTCATGGAGTGAGTTTAGGTTTCGATAGACAGTAGCTTGGTCTATGTTTTCTTTTTTACGAAGCTCATCAACGAGTTCGTACACAGTAATCGGCTGCTTTACCTTAGCAATTGTCTGAAGTACAAGAACTCGGTGATCTGTTACACGAAGACCAGCCTCTCGAATAAGTGTTTCCAGATCAGCGATTGAGTAGGTTGCCATATGCGTACAGTATATCACGTGTATTTCTATATGCAACGCATTTGCAAATATACACACAATAACGTAGACTACTAAGATATATGGACTCATCTCTTCTTCTCACGTTTATCAGTGCTTCGGCATTACCACTTCTTGCGTTACTCGCAATTTTACTTCGACGAAACCTATTCACAGGTAAAACAAAATACCTATTTCTACTACTTGGTATCGCAGCCCTACTCTACACAGTACTTGCGACGTTTAAGGAGCACGGCTCTGAGCTCACTTTGCAAGACACATTTATCGGTGGGATAACAGCGCTTATTACTGTCTTTATTCTGTCTCGTTTTAATCACAACCATATACATAACAAGGAAGAAGGCGGTGCAAAAGGTATTGTGATAAGTGAAGCTTTTCACTCACTCATAGATGGTGCGGTTATCGGAGCAACTTATTTAGTGAGCCCGGTCCTTGGTTCTGCGGCCACAATTGGTATCATCATTCACGAGCTACCAAAAATAATGGGCACACTCACACTCTTTCGCGCACTTGGACTTTCAATCAAAAAGACAATTCTCTACGGAATATACGCGCAAGCCGGTTCACCTATTGCCGCACTATTCGTATATCTTCTTGGAAAACAGCTTGATCATGAGCAATTTCATGCACTTGAAATTGCGAGTGTTTCTTCACTCGGTGCGGTAGTGCTTTGGATTCTCTACTTAGAAATCAGATACCACAGAAAGCACGCTCATCACGACCACGTATAGCTACTACGCGTAGAGAAATAGAAAAGGCCATATGCAAATTACTTGCATATGGCCTTTTCGTATGGTAGCATACTTACATGCGAATTACTTGCATATAAATATACCCGTATGAAGATAGCTTTTGTTGGAAAAGGAGGAAGTGGTAAAAGTACTGTTTCCTGGCTCATAAGCAATACTCTCGCCGACACAGGACGTCGTGTGTTAGCTGTTGACGCTGACCATAATATGGACCTGACTTCTAACTTAGGTCTAGACTACGAAAAACTCCCTCAGATGCAAAAGACCGACAAAGAGTTTTTTGACATCGTGGCTTACGAACAAGGAAAAGCTTTTACTTCGATATTGGATAAAGATGATGCATCTCTCCCTCACTTTTCAGTAGAACCAGCGGATGCTTATACAGCTTCAATTGCAACAAACGTAGCAGATAATATTTCTCTCATCAACGTAGGACTAGGAGACCCTGACGTTATGCACCGCGGGAAGTGTGCACATGGTCTTTCAGGTCCCCTTAAATACTATCTAGGTTTTCTTGACGAGAAAGATGCTTGGGTAGTAATTGATAGCGTTGCAGGAGTCGACATGATCAACTACGGCCTTTATGCGGGTATTGATGCAGTTATCGTCGTAGTTGAGCCACACAGAAATAGCATAAAAGTAATGGAGCAAATTCTCACCCTCTGTAAAAAAGCTCTGATCCCCTGCCACCTCATCATCAATAAACCTATGAATAATGAGTTCTACAAGGAGCTCACAGAAATGCACAAAGATAACATTCTTGGCGAGATTCCACTTGATGAAGGTTTTGCTTACTACGACTATTCAAAACTAAAAGAAGTGACACTCCTGGCAGCAAAAAACATAATTACGAATATTAACTCACTTAAAAGACGTGGAGGATTAGCCGCTATGCGTGAGTTCCACAAAATCAAAGCGGGTGAAGCAGAAGAAAGCTAGTTGTTAGCATGTATTTGTGTTTTAGTTATAAAAAACCTTAAACACAAATACATGCTTGCAAAAGCATGATATTTTGAAGTTCACTACCAACCCAAGGAGAACCACATGAGTCTCAACGTCCCAGACTGGGCGATTGATAAGTGCGTACAGGGCGAGAAACTTTCCCACCCTGCACGCTTGCAAGTCATCACACAGTCCTTCCCACTGGCTATCGCCCTTTTCGAGGGCGCAATCGCCAAGCACAAAGTGCGTGTGGCTTACGGTGCAGACGATGCTCCTTCGGACCACATGCAGAGTGTTGGCTTCATCGAGTTCACGTCTTCGGACCCGGACACGATGAAGCAAATGGCGAAACTCTTCGCAGCTGACGCGATCCGTACCGAATACGAAGAATGGCTGTCGATTGAACTCGGCTGCAAAGTGAAAACCGGCTTCCGCCTCTGCTGCTCGGCCGCGATCGCCGTCGTCGGCGACCACGAGGCAGAGCGACTCCTCAGTATCTTTACCTCGTTTCGGTCGCAAGTGCTCGCACAGCGACAAGACATGGTCGACTGCTGACATGCAGCAACTATGTACCGTGTTACATAATACCTGGCTCAAATTCCCTAGACTCTGTCTTTGGGACGAAAGCCATGTACTTGTAACTTGGCCATGTGGAAAAGCCGAGCACCCACTGCACGTCGAACACGTGCTTTCGGATACTTGGTATAAACCCTGGAGGGATGAGCTACGTGCGGTGGCATCACCAGCACTCCGCGAAAAACTCTCCTTGGCGCTTCACATGACGGACGAAGAAGGTATCACCCTACTTCTCCCTCATCGTGAGGAAATCAAAGCAATATGCGACGCAGCCCCAACGGGATTGTTTCGCTTCTAAGGGGCTGTCGAATTCGACAACCCCTTTCCACATTTTTCTTTTTCAAAAAGCGTGGTAGGATGGTGCAAGTTGTTCGGAAATTGGTTCGGATAACTACTGCGCATTCCGCGCATCATGTAACAGAGGAGTCAGTATGACCATCAAGCAGCCCGGCGGAAAAAAACAGAAATTCCTGCGCGACAACAGGGTTCCCAGATCGGCCACCAGTCAGCTGGCGAATGGCACGGAACCCGGCGTCATCAAGCAGGGCCGCACGCGCTGGGGACGCCAGTAACCCACAAGGTCCGAAAGGACTCTGGCGACAAAAAGGGCAGCTTCGGCGGCCCTTTTTTCATTTCTTCTTTTTCTGTATTTACTTCATAATTCCCCCACCAATACACTTTTCTCCATCATAGATGACCAATGATTGCCCAGGAGTCGCAACAAGCTCGCCTTCTTTTACATACACTTTCCAGCCATCTTCTTTTCGTATAGTCATCTTCGCAAGCGGTGCTCGATATCTTCCTCGTGCTTCATATACTTTTCCATCCTCTGGTTCACCGCTTACAAAAGAAACCCTCTCAAGGGAAATACCCTCACTTGCTTCTGTCTGCGGTTTATCATGCGACACAACGAGCGTATTAGTATCAAATTCTTTTCTCACTATATAGTACGGACGCTCGTCTGTAGATTTCTTTGTAACAGTAAAACCGTGACGCTCACCTATCGTATAAAACATCACCCCCTCATGAGTACCGATTACCTCTCCTTCTTCAGTGACCACAGAACCTTCCACTTCTTGTATATATTCTTTTAGTAACGTCTTCACATCAATAGTCCCCACGAAACACAACCCCTGACTGTCTTTCTTTCCACTTGTATACAGCCCTCTTTTTTCAGACTCCTTACGAACGTCGTCTTTATTTAAGTGCCCCACCGGAAAAAGCACATGTTGCAAGTCATCCTTTGTAAGGGTCCATAAAAAATATGTCTGGTCTTTATTTGTGTCTTTACTTACCAGGAGATGCTCGTTATCTGTCTGTGCATAATGCCCTGTAGCAATGTAATCCGCACCAGCCGCTTTTGCCCAGCGTAAAAACGCTCCGAACTTTACTTCTCGATTACACATCACATCTGGATTTGGTGTTCTACCGATACGATATTCCTCAATCATATAGTCAATCACTCCTTGCTTGTATTCTGTTTCGAGATCTAATGTAATGAAAGGAATGTTCAGATCCGACGCAACACGCATCGCGTCTAATCGATCCTGTTTCCAAGTACATTCGATAAAATCCGGTTGCCAGACTTTAATAAATACACCAGTAACGTCATAACCCGCTTCTTTAAGTAACGCAGCAGAAAGCGACGAATCTACTCCGCCTGACATCCCCACATATACTTTTCCTTTCTTACCATTCATCGACTTAATCTAACATCTATCATGGAAAAACAAAACACCGCACCAACGCAAGTGTCTTGCATTAGTGCGGTTTGTAGTGGCGTCGAGCTGAGGAAGCAATTTGCGCTAGCGCATCAAGCCCGTCGCTGCCACACTGAATTGAGTCGTGTATGACCGCTTCTTCCGGCCAGTACTCGTCACAGACCCACCCGCCTTCGAGTCTCAGGAATACAAACATCTGCTGTCTTATTTGGTCCCGGAGATGTGCCTCATGCGGCCGAACAATGATCTTCGTGCCGCCATCACTTTCGTCTAAATAGACGGAGTACTGATCGTGGTGCCCTTCTGCGCCATCAACGCCTTCAAAGATATACAGCGTCGACGACCTATCTCCAAGCTGGTAAAGACCAACGCTGTCGGCATTTTTCCAGCAAAGGTAAAAACGAAACAAATGATGTCCGGTGATACCTTGCTTGGATGTAACGATGGCATACTTTGCAGTTGTCATCTTTGTCTCCTTGTTTGTATTCCCACACAACGCAGGAACTGTTAACACCAAGTGTAAACCTCTCGTCAACATAAAGCAAAAGCGCACCCCGAGGGTACGCTCTTGAAGCGGCGGCCTGCTGATTAGGCCAGGCGACCTGCCCTTGTTTCCAGTGCCTCAAAAACCCGGCGAAGCTCTGGAGAAACAGCGATCTGTCCAAAGGGAATAAGTTCTCCGTCCGTACGGTAAACATATAGCCGCCATCCCGCTTCGCCTCTGAGAAAGCAGCTGATGTCTTTGTTACGCCCAGACCGCTGCTTGAGAGCAAAGGCGTAAGCCCCTGGCCCTGGTAGTGAGGTCGGTGAGACAATTTCTGCCTCCCATTCTTTTTCCCCGCTGCGGTCTGATAAGAATAGAGACCCGCTGGCGCGTACCCGCAGAAAGCCGACCAGGCTCTGATGCATCTCTTCGCCCTTGCGGGAAGCGCAAAGAATGCCATATGTACCGTACTCAATCATGAGGTGTCCTTTCAAAATAACCCCGCCGAAGCGGTAACAGTGTTATGAACTAACCTACAA
>CAZZGJ010000020.1:1289-10189 GCA_964654175.1 uncultured Candidatus Saccharibacteria bacterium | reverse complement strand
CGGAAGCGCGGCTCCACCGCCGCCTGGGCCAGCGAAGGGCTGGACAGGGCGGCCCGCCCGGCCGCCAAAATCCCCCACCGGCCCTTATTCATTTCCTCTGTACTATTTTCTAATTCTTAAGAAGCCACTCGCGCTCCTGACGGGCAAGTACTTTTCGTGGGTCATGCGTCTCAGCCAGAATCATCTTCACAGCACGCTCCATACGCATACTTTGAGATCCTTTTACGTATATAACGTCCCCTGCGCCAACTAGCTGTACGAGCTCCTTACCCGCCTCAAGAGATGAATCACACTGCATGATGTTCTCATCAAGCATTTTCCCATCAAGCGCACCTTCTGCTGTAGCCCGTGAACGAATACCAACGGTAAATAATTTATGAGCTGACTTAGCCGCGACCATTCCGATTTTATAGTGCTCATCTCGTGTAAATTCCCCAAGCTCAAGCATGTCTCCAAGCACTGCAATCTTTCTTCCTTTAGCATCTATATCACCTAGTGTTTGAAGTCCGTGCTCTGTTGCCTTTGGAGAAGCGTTGTACGTATCATCAATTATAACTGACCCATTCATCCCCGGTAGCAACCTCATACGACCTTTTGGTTTGTCCGCATCACGAAGCGCAGCACATGCAATTTCAATTTCGACATCAAGCTCACGTGCGATAGCAAACGCAGGGAGTGCCGAGTAGACACAAGATTTGCCAATCACTTCAGGAAACACCGCATGGTAAGACACACCGTCTATAGTAATATCTGCTTCTGTACCTTCAAGTGGCTCTCCGTAAAGCTTTACATTATCTGCTTTTACATCAGTAACCTTGTGAATACCAATACCAACCTTACGTGCGTTTGTTTTCCCTAGTAGTTTTTCAGCGTCATGATCATCAGCGTTGTATACAAATAATCCTTCTTCTTTTAGCGCACTTACAAGATATCCTTTCTCTTCAATTACCGCATCTCTATCTTTAAAAAATTCAACGTGCACAGGCACCTGACCAAACTGAGTTACTACCGTGATATCTGGCTTTACCCATGAAGTGATACTCTTAATGTCTCCCGGGCGGTCAGCACCGATTTCAAGTACAAGGTGTGTTGGGTATGACTTTGTAAACGGTACGAATAATCCACGCACAAGAATCATAAGCCAACGAAGTGGACTACTCCAACCGGTTTTTTCTCCGAGAATAGTAAGTGGCACACCAAACTCACTGTTCATACTTTTCGCACTTCGGCGTATATTGTATTTAGTTTTTAGAACAGCGTAGATTGCATCCTTAGTGGACGTCTTACCTAAGTTACCAGTAACTCCAATAATGAAAGGTTTGTGTCGGGCAAGCACGAGTTTTGCTTCCCAGGTAAGCATTCGAACAATAAGTGGTTTCAGAAAATCTTTCATGAGGTAATTGATACGGCTAATCGATAACGTATAGTTTAACACAATGAGCGGCAACTTCGTTGCCGCTCATTGTGTGCTTATTCTAAAGAAATAATTTGTATTCCTTTTTCGAGAACCTCCTCTTTCGTCCAGAAAAGTTCATCTATTTTAAACGCGCGAACATATGTAACTTTCTTTTCTACTTTTCGTCCAGTATATTCTCCGAGATTATTATCCCACTCTTCCAACACCAATGTGTCCCCTTCAGCAATTTCAAAGTCATTAAGTCGAAGCTCATACTTCTTCTTTCCTGAAATAATTGCTTCAAAGTACTCTTTGTTAATTTTTTTGTGAACAACTGTCATAGTTTTACTATTTCCAACCTACCTCAACATATGTTTCACCTTTAGTATACGCTTCAATAACTGTTCGTATGTACGGTATAGTATTTTCTGGCAAGTGATCAAGTGGGAACCACGATAAGTCATCACATTTCTCTGGTTCCATGTTAGTGATTTCTCCCTCCCACTTTTTAGCAGTAAAGAAAAGTTCTACACGTTCATCATTAGCTAACCTATGTAAAGTTAGTGCGTGAGTAATATCTGCCTCGTCTACAACAATCCCTGCTTCTTCTTTTGCTTCACGTGCCATAGCACTCTTCATAGACTCACCTCCATTTAAGTGCCCAGCCACCAAGCTGTAATTCCCATCTTCGTATCCAGTTTGAAAACGTTTTAGAAGTAAGACTTTTCCATCTTTGATTAGGAGTAAGTAGACGGCTGAAATGAGTTTAAATCGTTCAGTGCCTGACATAGTGTGTGAGTTAGTTTCCAGCTTCTGGTTTCTTTCCTGCCATTAACTGCTGATGTTCTTCGGTGTTTAGCTCACCACATTTCTTCCACTTCTTACCAGATCCACAAGGGCAAGTATCATTACGTCCAACTTTTTCCTCAATAGCATTTGTTGAAGCGGCTCTAGTGGCGCCACCATTTTGCATCGCAAGCACGCCGTCAATGTTTTCAATAAAGAGTGTAAGATCATGTAGCATTGCATTCTCCATGCCCTTAAACATACGAAGACCTTCTTTTTTGTATTCAATAAGCGGATCACGCTGACCGTACGCACGCAAGTTAACACTTGAACGCATATGTTCCATCTGGTCCAAGTGGTCCATCCAAAGCGTATCAATAACTTGTAGCGTCATCATCGATACCACGTTCTTGAATGCCTCTTCCCCATATTGTGTTCGCTTGGTAGCGATATGTGCATCAAGTTCTGGTTTCTGTGCAATGAGTGATTCAAGCAACTCGTTAAAGTATGCTTCATCTCCAAAGAGAACCTTGCGACGCTTTTCATAAATACTACGACGCTGATGGTTAAGTACATCGTCATACTGCAGTGTGTGCTTACGAGTATCGAAGTGGAATCCTTCGATTTTTTCCTGAGCTCCTTCAAGTGCTCGCGATACAAGCTTTGATGCGACTGGTTCGTCTTCAGGAATACCAAAGCGACCCATCATGTTTTTAATATTACTTGAACCGAACACTCGCATAAGATCATCTTCAAGCGATACGAAGAACTGTGTCTCACCCTTATCTCCCTGTCGTCCAGCACGTCCACGAAGCTGGTTGTCGATACGACGTGCTTCATGACGCTCTGTACCGATTACAAAGAGCCCACCGAGCGCGAGCACGTCTTCACGTTCAGCATCCGTTGCCTGAGGACCGCCGAGCTTGATGTCTACTCCACGACCCGCCATGTTTGTCGCGATGGTTACTGCGTGTTTCTTTCCGGCTTCTGCGATAATTTCTCCTTCTTTTTCGTGGTTTTTCGCGTTAAGAATTGCGTGAGGGACACCTTCACGTTCAAGATACTTAGAGAGTACTTCGTTCTTTTCGATAGAAATAGTACCGATAAGGACTGGCTGGCCTTTTGCGTTTAGTTCTTTGATTTTTCGAGTAAGTGCTTGCCACTTACCTTTTTCACTTTGGAAAATAAGATCCTCATGGTCAATACGATTGATTGGGTTATGAGTTGGAACCGGCGTAACCACAAGGCCGTACACTTTATAAAATTCTTCTCGTGATGTTTCCGCTGTACCTGTCATTCCAGAAAGCTTTTCATAGAAACGGAAGTAATTTTGGAACGTAATAGATGCAAGCGTACGAGAATCTTGTTCAATCTTTACTCCTTCTTTTGCTTCAACGGCCTGGTGTAACCCATCTGACCAGCGTCGCCCTGGCTGCATGCGCCCAGTAAATTCATCTACGATGACCACTGCGTTATCGCGCACTACGTATTCTCGCTCACGTATGAAAAGTGCTTTCGCTTTTACAGCTGTTTCTAGGTGATGCACGTATTGCATTCCTTGTACTGAATAAATATTTGAAACACCGAGAAGTTCTTCGGCTTTACTAATACCCGCCTCAGTAAGTGCGATTGCTCGCTGCTTTTCATCTACCGTATAGTGGTCTCCTTCTACCAACTTCTCCGCAATCTTCATGAATGTCTTATACATTTCACTTGATTCCTGAGCAGGAGCAGAAATAATAAGCGGCGTACGAGCTTCGTCAATCAAAATAGAGTCTATTTCATCCACGATAGCGTAGTGATGTTGACGCTGAGAAAGCTGATCTTTGTTGTAACCGATGTTATCGCGCAGATAGTCAAACCCAAACTCGTTGTTTGTACCATATGTAATATCCGCAGCATATGCATCCTGACGACTACATGGCTTTAAGAATTCATATATTACTTTATATGCTCCTACATCATCACGCTGTTCGTCTTTTAGAGTGTCTTCTTCTTTATGAGAGCTGTCATATATATATGAAGACTGGTGGTTGATCACAGACACAGAAAGTCCAAGGGCGTCATACACCTGCCCCATCCATACTGAGTCTCGACGAGAGAGGTAGTCGTTAACAGTAACGATATGTACACCACGTCCAGTGAGCGCATTAAGGTACGCAGGGAGTGTCGCCACAAGTGTCTTTCCTTCTCCTGTACGCATTTCAGCAATGTGTCCTCGATGAAGAAGAATTCCTCCGATTACCTGTACACGGTAGTGCATCATGCGAAGCGTGCGACGTGAAGCTTCACGAACAAGCGCAAACGCTAAAGGCAAAACCGCTTCGAGTACTTTTTTCTCAGTTTCTTTTAAAGCTTCGCCTGTGAGACCTTCAATGTCTTTTTGGACTTGAGCTTTAAGTGCAAGGCTTCGTGCTTTCAATTCTTCGTCTGTGAGAGCCTTCAATTCTTCTTCATGTAGAAAGACCTTATCTGCCAAAGGCTGTAGCTTTTTTATAAGTGTTTTTGATTCAGATGGGAAAATGGCACTTAACCCCTTAGAAAATAGAGACATAATGAGTAATTATAGCATAAAAAGATGATATTTCCCATTGGATAAAAATTAAAAAAGCCACCGCAAGCGGTGGACTTTTCCGGGGAATTTCTTCCCCTGTTGGACCGGTCAGGAGCGCAGCAGCGTGGAGCTGTGGCAGCCGTGCTGTTTGGCCATCATGGCGGCGCCTGCCACCAGGTCCAGCACGCCGACTTCACGGTGGTGATGGTTCTTCACGCCCAGGCCGCCGAATTGGCTGGTGGAGTCGCGGCGGTGATGTGCGTTGGCCGAGGCCTTCTTGGCGGCAGCGCCTTCGTGGTACGCCGGCATGATGGCCAGGCCGGTCGCGACAGGCTTGAAGGTGGCGGCGGCGAACTTGACTTCACGGCCGATGCTGGGCGAATCGCCGATGACGATCTGCTTCTTCGCGGTCGGGCGTTCGTTCTTGGCGCCATTGCCGTCAGAGATGTGCGCGTCGCCGGCGTCGAAGCTGGCAAACGGTTTCGCAGCGCCGGTTGTGGCGTTCAGGTTGGACAGGTGCGTGGCGGCCAGGGCAATCAGTGCCAGACCTTGCGGACGGGAACGGTGTTTCATGGGTTTCTCCAGAAAGGTTGGGTTCACTTAAAGTCGGACGACCGTAAGCGAGCTCTAGGTAAATGTGCGAACACACTTACGTACAACTGTCGTTAATACTACTCCTTTCTATAGATTATGTAAAATAGTTGTACACAACTAACCCAGAACATGTAGCCACAAAAATCTTTCACTGAAATTAGCAATGAAATAATTTTTAGTAAAAGAAAATAAAAACACTCCGTGGGAGCGGAGTGTTTTTATTTCGTCTAAGCGATGACTATGCACGCTTAGCTGACTTCTTTGCAGTTTTCTTCTTTGCAGGAGCCTTCTTTGCTGTCTTCTTAACAGCCTTCTTTGCTACCTTCTTTACTGCTTTCTTCTTTGCTGCCATAAATTTATTTTTTATTATGCAAATCAGAGAGTTGTTTATAAAATTTTGATCACGACCATGACCAGTACTCTCTACATATAAGTATGACACTCATACAACTACATACAAGAGAAAAATATTTTTTGTATGTGGATAACTCAAAAATATTTTTTGTGAAAAAAATTTTATACATAAAAAGTAAATGAGTGTAGATGCAGATGCATTGCAGTTGCATAAAATGAAGGAGTAGATAGAAGAAGCGGCGCCGTAGGCGCCGCTTCTTCTATCTTGTATTTTCTCTATAGACCCTATCTACTTCACCGGAGCAGATGCACCATATGAGTGCTTTGTTGCTTTACAGTTACATCCATACGGAAGAATGTACTCTTGGACAAATTCCTCTCCGTAATCGTAAACGATTTCCTCTCCTTCTTGTATCGGTTTAATTGCGCGCATAAATACTCGCCCCTTCTTTATTTCACTTTCTGCGTTTGCTGCATCTTCACATGCATGGTTACAGTATCGTGCGATATTCCACCTTGGTGAACCATCTATTGTCTTGTTTCGAGAGACATCAAACAGATACTGATTAGTCGTAATCTTATCTGCTTCTGCCTTAGTAAGAATATTCCCAATGTACTCAATGATAAGTTCACCTTTTTTAATTGGCTCAGCAGCAAAGAGGCCTAGCCCTGATAGCCCACGCTTTACTTTAACTAACTTAAAGTGATGTGCTGGAAGATGATTTTCAGGATTTGAAAGTGTCTTTCCTTTTTTAGAACCGGTCTTCAGAAGTTTTGATTGTTTGTTCAACATAATGAAGACTCATACTACCATATACGAAATAATAAAAACAAGAATATTATAGGAGAAAAAAAGCTAAAAAGATGTTAGGATACAGACTATATGAAACAAGTTCCAGAAAGCCTTACTAAGCCTTTTGACGCAGCATCCGTTGAAGCTTCTTTATATAGTACATGGGAAGCAAGTGGTTACTTTAATCCAGACAACTTACCTCATGCTGACAAAGGTCCTTATACTATTATTCTGCCTCCACCTAACGTAACAGGAACACTACACACAGGGCACGCGATTATGCTTGCGATCCAAGACACCTTGATTCGATTTAAACGAATGCAGGGCTACAAAACACTGTGGTTACCAGGAACTGACCACGCTGCAATTGCTACTCAGTCGGTAGTAGAGAAAAAACTACAAAAAGAAGAAGGTAAATCTCGTCATGACTACGGACGCGATGAATTTCTAAAGCGCGTAAACGAATTCGCACTAGATAGCCAATCTACAATTCTCTCGCAGTTCCGTTCAATGGGAGCAACGCTTGATTGGTCGCGACTCGCTTTTACTATTGATGACACGCGCAACCTTGCAGTGCGAACTATGTTTACAAAAATGTACAACGATGGACTCATCTATCGTGGTAACCGTATCGTGAATTGGGATCCGAAAGGTCAGACCACTATCTCTGACGATGAAGTTGTATACGTAGAGGAAAAAACAAAATTCTACTATTTCAAATATGGACCTTTTGTTATCGGTACTGCGCGACCAGAAACTAAATTTGGAGACAAGTATGTAGTAATGCATCCAACTGACGAACGCTACAAAGAATACACACATGGACAGAAACTTACTGTTGAATGGATTAACGGTCCAATTGAAGCTACGATCATTAAAGACGAGTCAGTAGACCCGACATTTGGAACAGGTGTGATGACAATTACACCATGGCATTCACAGGTGGACTTTGACCTTGCACAAAAATATAATCTCGACTACGAACAAATTATCGACAAGTATGGGAAATTACTCCCTGTCGCAGGAGAAGAGTTCGCTGGCATGAAGATAAAAGATGCTCGAGAAAAAATTGTAGAGAAACTACAATCAAAAGGCTTGGTAGAAAAAGTTGAAGACTACACTCACAATATTTCAACAGCGGAACGTTCAGGCGGTATTATCGAGCCGCAGATCATGAAGCAATGGTTCGTAGCAGTTAACAAAGAGTTCTCTCATTTTGGGACTACAACCACACTTAAACAGCTCATGCGAAATGCGGTAGAGAGCAAAGAGACATCAATCCTCCCCGATCGTTTTGAAAAAGTGTACTTCCATTGGGTGGATAACCTACGCGACTGGTGTATCTCACGACAGATTTGGTACGGACATCGTATTCCAGTGTGGTACAAGGACGAGGAAATCTTTTGTGGAACTGAAGCCCCAACAGAACCAGGTTGGACACAAGATGAAGATACATTGGATACATGGTTCTCTTCAGGTATGTGGACCTTCTCTACACTTGGCTGGCCGAACGAAACAAAAGACTTAACACAGTTCCACCCAACGGACCTCCTTGAGACGGGGTATGACATCTTGCCATTTTGGGTTTCAAGAATGATTCTTATGTCGACATACACACTCAATCAAGTACCATTTAAACGTGCATACTTGCACGGACTCGTACGCGACGCACAAGGACGCAAAATGAGTAAGTCCCTTGGAAATGTACTTGACCCACGAGACCTTTCATCAAAATACGGAACAGACGCGCTTCGTATGGCACTTATGGTTGGTAACGGCCCAGGGAACGATCTCAAACTCGGGGAGGATAAAGTAAAAGCGTATAAACTATTTGCGAACAAAGTATGGAACGCGGCGCGATTCGTTATGGAACGTACAGCAGACCATGAAACAGATGTAGAACTAACAGAAGAGGATAAGGCCACCTACACTGCTTGGATTGAAGTTAAAAACGATATTACAAACGACCTAGAGCACTATCGTCTACACCTCGCATCAGAAAAGATATACGACTACTTCTGGAAAACATTCTGCGATACCATTATCGAAACATGTAAGGTACGCATCCTTGAAAATAAAGATAAAGAGAGTGCGCAAACATTACTCCTTACACTCCTACGTGAACAACTTATAGTGCTTCACCCATTCATGCCATTCATCACTGAAGAACTTTGGAAACACTTAAAGAAAGAGACTGACGACATGCTACTTGTTACTCGGTGGTAGATAAAAAGAAGAAGAGGGACGGCATACCAGAGCGGCTGAGTGATTAGATTTTGTTTAATTTTTTTAAGTGTGTGTTTTATCTAAATGATTGATCAAATGTTTTAGTAATTGACTCTATAAAAAAGGGCTAATTATTATTCGTTGCTCTTCGTTTATTATTCGTGATAATTTGTATCAATTCGATCCTGTCGCCACTT
>CAZZGJ010000020.1:0-1279 GCA_964654175.1 uncultured Candidatus Saccharibacteria bacterium | reverse complement strand
TACTCGTTGGTATAATAAAACAAGAAGAGCGACGTCTACGACGTCGCTCTTCTTCTTTACATGTGTATAACTTTACATATACATTGACATTATTGGCTGTATACTGTCCTTATACACATATAATTGTCTATTTATTATGCTTAAAGAAAAAAAATCATTCTTCGAACGTCTCGCTGGCTCTATCAGCGTTGATGATGAAGATGAACCATTGGACATCATGCCAGAGGAAGAAGAGTACGAGGAAGAAATTCCTGTACAGTCAGGCTCAAAGGCTAAAATGTCTAGTCCAATGCCAAAGAATCGTACACATGTAGCACATATACAGGATGACGAGGAAATGGACATGGAAGAAGGAGAGCTTTCTGTAGACGTATACCAAACTCCGAGCGAGATTATCATTGAAGCAATGGTTGCTGGGGTAAAGCCAGAGGATCTACACCTCTCAATCACTCGTGATATGGTAACTATCAAAGGACGTCGCGATGGAAATACTCAAGTAACCCATGATGACTACTTCTATAAAGAACTGTACTGGGGAAGTTTCACTCGAAGTATTCTCCTTCCCCACGAAGTAGAGATTGAGGAAGCTGAAGCAGTAGAAAAGCACGGACTCCTCATCATACGCCTTCCAAAAGTAGACAAGGCTCGACAGACAAAGTTGAAAGTAAAAAGTATCTAGTAAATAACAAAAGCGCCCAACGGGCGCTTTTGTTATTCCTAAATGTGCCCTCACCAGGAATCGAACCTAGAACTACTCCTTAGGACGGAGCTGTTATATCCATTTAACTACAAGGGCGTACTCTGGATTCTAGCACATTTTATCCACTGCTAAATACATGCTATAGGGTATACTTATCTAATGAAAGAACAAGACCTGACTAACCAGGAGAAGCTAGAGGAAATCTACAAGATCACTCTCGAAAATAACCACATTCTGCATAAGATACAGAATCGTGAACGTATTACTATTATTATCCGTATCGTGTACTGGCTTATCATTATTGGAGCGCTTGGAGGAGCTTACTACTTCATCAGCCCGTTTATTGAGTCAATCAGACACAGTAGCACCAAAGCAGACGGAGTACTACGTCAATTTGAAGAACTCCGTGCTCAATTCCCTGAAACAAAAGCACTTCAGCAATTTTTCCACCAAGGAACCTCTTCTCCTGCGCAGTAATTTTGAATCTTTTCTGAGGCTGTAGAATATGTTATAATGTGTTCTACTATGCTTGGATAGCTCAGTTGGTAGAGCGCTTCCCTGAAGAGGAATAGGTCCCCA
>CAZZGJ010000019.1:8800-10317 GCA_964654175.1 uncultured Candidatus Saccharibacteria bacterium | reverse complement strand
CCTCAATGAAGAGAGGGGTTGTGATTTGCGCACCTGTTTCAATTGTAACAAGCTTCCCTCCTCCTGAAGCGGTGTTTCCTTTTATTGCAGGAGGTGCGTCTTTTACAACGAAGTTCATTTTAATCGGAAGTGTCACACCGATTACTTTTTCTTCATCATCGTATTCGAATATTTTTGTGTCCACAACGGTGTTATCTTTTAAGAATCGTGCTGCATCTCCAATAACGTCTCCAGGAATCTGAAAACGCTTTGCACGGTCCTTTGGGTCACAGAACCAGTATTCACCTTTATTTGCATAAAGGAAGAGGGCCTCACGTCGTGAGATGTCTGCTTCTTCTGCCGTGTCAGATGCATGGAAAGTCCCAGGGACAACTTTTCCGTTAAGAAGGTTTCGCATTCTTACCTGGTTTTGCGGTTTACGTTTTTGTGTACTAGCTACGTGAGACTCAAGAATCTCAAAAGGTTGTCCGTCAACAAGAATAAACTTGCGAGGTTTAATTTCATCGTAATCGAGTGTTGCCATAGGGGGTTAATGTTTAAACATTAGATGTTGAGCCAATAGAAGTATCTAATGTGAATGCTGAGATTCTACCATAGAATAAGCCTTTCTGACAAAAGGGGTTTCTTATTCAGGTTGTTCGTTTTCTTCTGGGTCAGCTGCTCCTGAGTAGGAGAGGCCTCCATCGTTTAGTTGCTTTTGTATTTCTTTGGTTAGTTTATTGGCAACCGCTTTGTTTTCACGTAGAAATGTACGCGCAGCGTCATAACCACGTCCAAGTTTTTCGTCGCCGTATACATATACTGAGCCAGAGGATTTTCCAACAAGTTTAAACTTCTCACCAAGCGCAAGCAGTTCTCCCTCACGAGAAATTCCTTCGTTGTAAATGATATCAAACTCTGTTGTCTTAAAAGGGGCCGCAACTTTATTTTTCACAATCTTTACTTTTGTACGTGCTCCAACGACTTCCTCTCCTTTTTTAATTTGTGCAATTTTGCGGATATCGATACGAACAGAGGAGTAGAACTTAAGCGCCTTACCTCCTGGAGTTGTTTCAGGGTTTCCAAACATTACTCCGATTTGCATACGTATCTGGTTAATGAACACAATAACCGTTTGTGATTTGTGCGCGATTGCCGTTAGTTTTCGAAGTGCTTGCGACATGAGGCGCGCTTGTTTCCCTACGTGCTGAGCTCCCATATCTCCCTCGATTTCATCCTTTGGTGTAAGAGCGGCAACTGAGTCGATAATAACCACGTCTACTTTTCCGCTTCGAACTATTGATTCTGTAATTTCAAGTGCCTGTTCACCGTTATCTGGCTGAGAGATGAGTAGTTCATTAATATTTACTCCGAGTTTTTTTGCATACTCTGGGTCCATTGCATGTTCGGCGTCTATAAATGCACAAATACCACCCATTTTTTGAGCTTCTGCAATTACGTGTAAGGTGAGGGTGGTCTTACCAGATGATTCTGGTCCAAAGATCTCTACAATACGGCCACGCGGTAGCCCCCCAACT
>CAZZGJ010000019.1:6029-8790 GCA_964654175.1 uncultured Candidatus Saccharibacteria bacterium | reverse complement strand
AAGTGCTGTATCAAGTCCAAGCGAACCGGTAGGGACGATGCCGATGTCTACTTTTGGAGTGTCTCCAAGCTTCATCATTGCCCCTTCACCAAATTTACTTTGAATTTCACGAAGAAGTGCGTCTGAGTTTCCAAGCGCGCTTCCTTTTTCAGCCTTGTCTTTCGTTCCGATTGTTTTTGGAGCTTTCGCTACTTTTTTCTTCATCATAGTGTGTAATAGTATAAGTAATTAATTGGGTAACTGGGGGGTAGCTTCTGTTATTCGTGGGGGACCACTCTAAGCGTTTTTGTTTCTGTCGCGCCGTACTTATCGGTGGCAACTAGTACAAGTATAGTATAGGGGGGAGATGCTACCAAGGTCTCGGTAAAATGACCTTGGTCGTCAATGGTGATTGGACGGCCTTGCAGGGTTATTTTTGTCGCTCTCTTTACTGTGCCAGAAATTTCGAAGGTGCTAGTTGCGACATAATCGCCATCTGTAGGGGTTGTAACGTTAATAGTGGGGCCAATAAGAAGGGGGTAAGCTCTAAAAGCTCCGTACCCTATAACAATAATAACCAATCCTAAAATAAAGAATAGCTCGAGTCGTTTTCTGAAGTCGTAGAGTTCTGACATGGCGGAGGTTCTAAGCTTTTTGTGGTTATTACTAACTCCTGAAGATGTCGTCAGCGCTTGTGTCTCGCCCTTCTGTCTCTTCTGGCGAGGTTTCGGTGGTGTTTCCACCTGTTAATATTTCTCGGTAACGTTCTCCTTGTCGTGCTGGTCCGATAACACCATGTCTTTCAAGATCGTTCATAATGCGCGCAGCCTTGTTGTATCCCCAACGAAAGGCTGTTTGAAGCGAGGAGGTTGAGGCCTTACCGGTTGAAATCACGTAATCTTTTGCTGACATGTAGTCTTCATCATCTTCCGGTTCCTGTCCTCCGTCCCCATCATCTCCACTTACATTTCCACTCGCAACACCAACTTTTACTTTTGTAATATCGATTTGGTCAGGAATAAATTCTACATGGGCCTGCTTAATATGGGATACAACGGCTTTTATTTCTTCCACAGATATAAATGGTGCCTGCAGTCTCACAAGGCGAGGGTTGTCTGACGCCATGTACAACATATCTCCGTTTCCGAGTAGATCTTCTGCGCCTGAAGCGTCCAAAATAGTACGAGAATCTATCTGTGAGGTTGTTTTAAGAGCGATACGTGCAGGGATGTTTGCTTTGATTGTTCCGGTAATTACTTTTACATCAGGACGTTGAGTTGCCAAAATGAGGTGTACTCCAGCGGCACGACCTTTTTGGGTAAGTGAAGTAATGAGAGGAGATATTTCTTTAGGGTATGAAAGCATGAAGTCGTTGTACTCATCAAAGACAATCACGATGTAAGGCATCTTTGGAGGAAGACCTGTAACTTCATCTCCTGTTTTATTTTTCTTACGAGCTTTTTCAAGCGCAGGGCTTAGTATTTTCTTGTTGTAATCACTTACATTTACTTGACCATGTTCAGCCAGGATTTCATAACGTCTCTCCATTTCCTGAATGGCCCAGTTAAGTGCTTTTATGGCACTCTTTGGTTCCTTAATGATCGGAGTATAGAGGTGGGGCAGGTTGTGGTACGCGGTAAATTCTACACGCTTAGGGTCAAGGATGATGAGTTTGAGGTCATAAGGGGAGTTCTTATAAAGAAGGGAAATGAGAAGATTCTGAAGAGTTACAGATTTACCTGTGCGAGTTGCTCCGGCTACCAGAAGATGAGGCATCTTTTCAAGGTCGCCAAAGAGTGGTTTTCCAACGATCGATTTTCCAATCGCTATTGTAAGTGCTCCTGCTTGACTGAATTCTTCAAGCTCAAGCATTGACCGAAGGCCAAGTGTTGCTTTTCGTTCATTTGGTACTTCGATACCAACGAGTGTTTTTCCGGGGATCGGAGCTTCAATACGCAAGAATTCACTGCCAAGCTCCATTGCTAAGTTGTCATGAAGCGCTACCACCTTCGAGAGGTTGACTCCTTGAGCTGGTTTTAAGGTGAATTGAGTTACTGTTGGTCCTACGGTAACCTCTCCCATTTCCACGTGTATCTTGAAATGTTCAAGTGTTCGTTGGATGGTTACCATCTTTGCGCGACTGTCTCCGGCGCCTGACTTCCCAGTATCGTAGTTAAGGAGATCCAGTGGAGGTGGCACGAACTCGGGTGTGAGAACGATAGGTTTTGCTTTGAGCTCTTTCTTTGGAGTAGGGGTCTCTTCTTCGTCAGAAAGTTCGCCAAAGAGTTCGTTTCGAAGATTAGATGTTGCGTCGGTGTCTTCTTCAGGGGTTTCCTCAAACGTTTCTGAGATGACGGGCGCGACTTCCTCGATGACTTCTTCGTCATCAAATGTTTTTTGTTTACGTGAAGCTTGGAGTGATAGCAGGCGTTTAAACGGATACAAGCTAAGCGCTGCAATAGGGGACAGGGAAGGTTTTTTGTTTATGATAATGAGTCCTCCGATGCAGGTAACTCCCACTAAAAGTGCGATGGTTGGGTAGATTGCAAAGTACTTGATAAGTGGCCCAACCAAAAGCGCGCCCAGAAGTCCACTGAAAGTTGGAGAGATAATTGTTCCAAGCCCGGCGATGCCAAGCAGAAGAAGTGTTGTGCCGAGAAACATCATGAAACTTATGCTCGGGACTTCTTCTTTCCATAGGTAGTATGCGGCCGCCAAGAAAAGAAGAGGAGTGAAGTATGTAAATATACCAATCATTGATTGTAATCCGTTGAAAAGTATT
>CAZZGJ010000019.1:0-6019 GCA_964654175.1 uncultured Candidatus Saccharibacteria bacterium | reverse complement strand
CCTTCTCCTCCTGCGAGCACCATTGAGAATAACAGAAACGCTGCGAGCATTACTGAGATGACAGCAAGCACGCCTAAGATTGTCTCGGTGAGTATTGGGTCACGGGATTTTCGCCTCCGAGTTCTTGGGGTTGTTTCGCTGTAAGCATCATCTTTCGCCATAGGTAGAATATACGTAGTTAATGTATAGAGTGTACCAAGAATAAGTTCTATATATAAAGGGATAAGCATGAGTATGCCCAGGGGTGCCCACTCAGGGTTATGTCTTTAGAGAAAAGAGCTTGAAGGGAAAGATGAGTGGGCCTAATCACAGGGACATAAAAATACTATTAGACAAGTCTTTACAGACTATATAAAAGGCATAGAATGGACAGTGTAATTATAAGATTTTTGCAAACAGACCATAAGAGACAGTATCAGGTGATTTCTGTAAAAGTCATAAATAAAAACGACAAGATTCTTACTTTAATAAAGAACAATTAAGAGACACTATGCAAGAAGAAACAAGGGATGATTACGGTACGATGATTGCAAAATAGTCGGAGAGGCTTGTTACAGCCCTCTACTTGGTTACAGACCTAATAGACGGCAGTGATCCAATTAAGAACGGTTTACGTAAAAACTGTGTAGCACTTTTGTCCTCAATGAACGCCCTCGCTCAGCTTGACGTAAAAGACAAGCTTACTGAGTTTAAGATGTCTTTACGTTCTGTTACAGAAATCATCTCTTTACTACATGTTGCCTCTACTACCGGGCTTATATCAGACATGAACGGAATAATTTTGACCGAGGGATTTAGGACTCTCCAGCTTGTACTTGAAAAGAAGCAGCCGATACTTACTCGAGACATGCTTACTATAGATAGTGAGGAAGCCCTCTCTAGTTCTGTCGCGCAGCACTCAGGTATTGTTTCGACGTCGTATGATGTTCTCACCCCCTTAGGTATGGCTCGTGCTCAAGAGAAGTCCGCACAAGTTGAAACAGTTAACATGCTTAAAAGACACTCCGTAGGGCAGGGTGGCGTAGGTGTTGAAACAAAAGAGAAAGCAGCTCAGTCAAAAAGACAAGATGAAGGAAATCAAAAAGGACAAGTTCCTGCCCCTTCTGTTAGAAATGTCCTTTTACAGCATGCTACCCCGGCCCCACAGGTATTGCCTTCTTCTTTCCAAAACCGTAAGCAGACAAGAAGGGAACAAATAGTAAGCCTCTTTGTAAAAGGCGTAGACGTGAGCATAAAGGACATTGCTGCCCGTATTAAAGGCTGTAGTGAAAAGACTATTCAACGAGAACTTAACGCTCTCGTGTATGACAACGTGATTGAGCGCATAGGTGAAAAGAGATGGAGTAGATATATCTTAAGATAGGGGGGACTACAAGTTCTAGAGGGGGGGGCTTAAAATAAAAAAGGAGGCCGAAGGTCTTCTTTTTGATTTCCCTCCTAAGCCCTCTTTAGGGTAGATGTCTCAAGCTTTTAATGAACCCGATTCTTTGACTTTCCTTGCTAAAAATGAGATACTGTAGGTTAAGTACAGGTATTGTACTTCAGGCAGTATTATCCACATATTTTGGTGATTCTATAATTGCAATTGTATGTGGAACATCTATACTGTCTGCAGACGTCTCTGTTTGAGAGCGTCCTCTGGTATTTGAGATACATTTATAAGGTATCTTGAAGACAGATTTAAGATCGTTGACAACAGAATAGTGACGCAGATTAGCCTAAGGGAAGTTCCTTAAAAAGAACTTCTTAAAGGTTGTTTCTTAAAGTTGCATTCGGTCGTCAAAGATCGTCTGTCATTAGAAGTAATACGTTTAGTTATGTCGAAACTAAATAAACGCATTACGATGGTGTAACAACCATTCAAATCTTATAAACATTAGTTTATGATTAAACACTCAATGAAGACTGTTGCAGTTGCAACAGTTATCGGAGGTATGATCGCTGGTGCAGTTTCTGCATCTGCTGCTCTCAACCTTCCAACACAGAGCTGTTCTTACGTGTTCAATACGAACATGAAGCTCGGCTCTACTGGAGTAGATGTTATGAATCTTCAAAAGGTTCTTAACGCCTACCCACAAACACGTGTAGCTGAAACAGGTGCAGGTTCTCCAGGAATGGAAACTTCATACTTTGGTCCAGCTACTCGTGCAGCTGCTAATAAGTTCCAGGCTCTACACCTAGTAGAACTTGGAATTACAGCTCCTACTGGTAATGTGTTTGCAGGAACACGTGGACTCCTTAACCAGGTATGTTCTTCAAATCCTACAAACCCAACAAACCCTACTAACCCAACAACATCAGGTCCAGTATCTGTAATGCTTGCTGGCTCACAGCCAACAGGTATGCTTGTTCAGGGACAGGCGGGTGGACTTCTAGCTAACTTTGCATTCTCAGGAATGGGAACAGTTACTAGCCTTGAACTCCAGCGTACTGGTGTTTCATCAGACTCTGCACTCACAAATGTGTACTTGTATGATGGAAACACTCGCATCTCAGATGCAGCGTCTGTAGTAACAGGTGGTTACATTCGTTTCAACTCTTCTACTGGACTCTTTGCAGTAAATGGCACACGTAACATTTCAGTTCGTGCTGACATCGCTGGTTCAACAAATGGTCAGTCAGTAGGAGTGAAGGTTAACAGCGTAACTGCTATGGGTGGATCTGCAGTTTCTGTATCTAATGTGATGGGTAACACTCTTCAGATTGGATCAGCTACTCCAGCTACCGTTAACTTCTCAACAATTGCTGCCGCTTCTACATCAGTAGACGCTGGTACAGTTAACTACAACATTTGGACAGGAACAGCTTCTGTAGGTACACATGATGTATACCTTAAGGCTGCTACTTTCAAATTCGTAGGTTCAGCTCCAGTTGACGCAGTGTCTAATCTTAGCCTCTACGTTGACGGTTCTAAGGTTGCAGGTCCAGCTATGATCAATGCTGCTAACAACAATAAGCTTACATTCGATCTTGGATCAGTTCCTTACCTTCTTAAGACAGGTTCACACACAATCGACGTACGTGGTGATGTTGTAAAGGGTTCAAACCGTACAATCACTATTTCAGTTGAAAACCTTGCGGACCTTATGCTTGAGGATTCACAGCTTATGGGCGTGAACATTGCTGCAACTGTTAACTCAGCTACTCTTTCACAGGGTAACTCAACTTACCGTACTATCACTGTAAACAAGGGATCAGTAACAGTAAACGTTGATCCATCATTCGTTGCTAACAAAGTAACAGGTGGTGCGACTAACGTTCCAGTTGGACAGTTCACAATGAAGTCATACGGTGAAGATGTAAAAGTTCAGACTCTTAAGGTCAACTTTGCAACTACTACTATCGCTACACTTAATAACGTATCTCTATACGTAAACGGTGGACAGGTAGGAACATCACAGAACTTCACAGTAGCAGCCGCTACTGCAGGAGGTCTTACATTCACACTTGGTTCATCTCTTATCATCCCTGCTGGTCAGACAGTAACTCTTACTGTGAAGGCTGACATTGTTGATACAAACAATGCTGCTTACACATCAGGTACTGTTGCCGCTATCGTTGGTGGAGATTCAAACAATGCACAGGGACAGAGCTCAAACGAAATCGTTTCAGTTGCGTCATCTGCTGTAACAGGTAATGTACTTACTATCTCATCTGGTGCTGGAACATTTGCTCGTACTTCAGGATTCACTGCAGTATCAGTAGCTCCAAACACAAACAACGTTAAGATTGGATCATTCACGATTCAGGCTAACTCAGCTGAGAATATTAAGGTGAACTCAATCGGTGTTAACCCAACTGTAGCAACATATGCTCAGACAAACGTTTCTAACCTTAAGGTTATGACAGGGTCAACACTTGTTGGTACTCCAGTAGGAAATCCATCAGCTGGTACAACTACATTCTCATTTGCTGACATCATTATCCCTGCAAACTCAACAATGACATTTGATGTGTATGCAGATATCGGTGGTGCTGCATCTGGTTCTGTAACTACAGGTATGGATATTACTTACCGTGGATCTGTTAGCAACACTACGACAACTTCAACAGCTGCCGGTGTAGCTATCACTTCAGCTGCGTCTACATTGTCTGCGGCAACTCTAGGATCTGGATCACCAGTAGCACAATACGTTGTGGGTGGTACAACATTCGGAGTAGCTACATTCAACCTTAAGACTGCAACTGCTGGTACAGTAGCGACAGTTCGTGAACTTCGCTTCTCTACTACAGGTACAGATGCTGTTGAATCTATTACAGTTGGTGGCGTAACTGCTCCAGTTGTATCAGGTACATCAACAGTAACTGGTCTTAACCTTGTTATCGGTTCAACAGGTACTGATGTTCCTGTAACAGTTAAGTACTCTGGATTCCAGAACTCAACTACAGGTGGATCACTCCAGACATCAATCGCTTCAACTGTAGTTACTCTTAGCTACATCGAAGCTACTTCAGGATCTGGAACAGTTATCACAAACGGAACACTCGTTGCTTCTCGTGCTATGAAGCTTGTTGCTTCAAAGCCTACAGTAACAGTAGCCGCTGGTGGTGCAACTGCAAGTTCACTTGTACTAGGTGCTGAAAACAAGATCGGTGAATTCACTGTATCTGCTGACGCAAATGGTAAGATCTCAATTGGAACTACATCACTTAGCCTTTCAGCTATTGGTGTAACAACTCCTCTATACTCTGCTGGACGTATTGCTGATGGAAACACAACAATCTCAAACAGCTCAGTGGATCTTAACACTTCATCAGGAACTGCAGCGGTAACATTTTCAACTCCTTACGAGATTGGAGCTGGTCAGTCAAAGACATTCTCTCTCTACGCAGTTGTTAACGGTTCTGCTCAGTCAAGTATCACTCCTTATGTAGCTTCAAGACTAACATCTGGTGCTTCATTCGTATGGTACGACGTTGTTGGTGGATCAACTGGTCAAACAGGTGCTGACATCTACAACTTCCCAACAAACAGCTACACAACACAGCGATAATCTGCGCCACAATATTCTGTAAAGAATATCTCGGTTAGATTAAAACTCTACTGTTGATGTTTGTAACGCAAAAGCCCCCGCAAGGGGGCTTTTGCTGTTTTAGACCAGTTAGCACTTCATTTACTTTGTTGGGAAAAGGTTTTTTCCTGCAGTGTACATTTGGGTACATTTTAGTCGTAAACCTTTCCCAAGCCGCGTATCTGAAGCACTATCTAGCCTAAAAATGGTTCTTGTGGTAGTATTGCTCTCATAAGCCAAAGAAGTAGGCGTCTCAAACGAAAGTAAAAGACATAAGCCCTGCGGAGGTTCGTAACTAGTAAAATAGCTTACCTACTCTGATTCATAGGTTTATCTTCTGTAAAATCTCGGTTTTACAGATGCTCATTATCAAGGTAATCGATAACGTTCTATGGCACTCAAAAAAGCTAAGAAAGCAGAACTTATCGATAGTTATACAAATGCACTTAAAAGCGCAAAGTCTGCAGTATATGTAAAGTTTCGTGGTCTTCCAGTAGGAGAGACTATGGAGCTTCGCGATACACTTTTCGGTGAGAATACTCACTACACAGTAGTGAAGAAAACACTTTGGAAGCGTGCGACGGATGCGGTAGGAATCAAAGGTGAAGCACCAGTAGTTGGTGAAGAGCTTGCGGTTGTTTGGGGAGAAGATCTTCTCATTCCTGCACGTCTCTCTTATGAATTTGCAAAAACTCATAAGGAGTCGTTTGGAATCCTAGGAGGAATTTTTGATGGAGAATTTAAAGATGCAAAAGCTATGACAGCGATTGCGACAATTCCTCCACGTGAAGTTCTTCTTTCACAGCTTGCATACCTTCTTAAATCACCAATGCAAAGAATTGCAATTGCGGTTTCTGAAGTTGCTAAGACAAAGGCGGCATAACTATTGATAAACGTGAACTTATTAAAGGTAATCTAAAAACGTATGGAAAAATTTGCAGATCTTCTCACAAAGATTGAGAATATGTCAGTAATCGAACTTAACGAACTCGTTAAGGCGATTGAAG
>CAZZGJ010000018.1:8203-10670 GCA_964654175.1 uncultured Candidatus Saccharibacteria bacterium | reverse complement strand
TAAAGCAAGTAATTCCCCAAACGTGAGGCTCCGTATGGTTCCTCTAAAAAGCGTTTGGGGTTTTGCTTTTTATGGGAAAAGTGGGTTTTCTTCAACTATTTCTGATTTGAAAAGATTGTAGTATGTCTCATCACCGTGTTCATGTTTTCTGAAAATAGACCAGCTTATCATGTCTAC
Source organism: uncultured Candidatus Saccharibacteria bacterium (assembly GCA_964654175.1). GTDB lineage: Bacteria > Patescibacteriota > Minisyncoccia > Phycocordibacterales > UBA5272 > UBA11704. Next base: position 10,493 of record CAZZGJ010000018.1, on the reverse strand, counting down.
TATTTGTAACCCCTTTTCTTTAGCTGGTGTCTTTATGATAACTTCTACATCTAGTTTATGATTACCGTTTGCTTGGTTTCTAATATAGGTCGAAAAGTTCTCATTTAGAAACTTATTAGTCTCACGCTGTGAAGCAACTATACTTATCTTTTTGTTAATTGGGATGAGTTTTTTGGTGCATACACGGTCTAATAATATGTTGGTGACATAATTATATAAAACATGCTTTTCATCTTTTAGTTTTGTGTACACTTTTTTCTTATTCAGATAGATAGTAATAACAGAGCCATGTTTACCTTCATGGAACAATGTAAGTAGTTTATGTCTTGTCTTAGGAAGTTCTTTATAGGAGTGTAAAATACCAGTATGTGACTGAACTTCTTTTTTTGAAAACCCCTTAAATACTTTTTTAACAATTCTTTCTAAACTTGCTTTATCATCAGTAAAGAGAAAGGTGACAACGAAATACTTCGAAGTCTTCTTCTTATTAAAATTGAAGCCAAGGTCCCCACTTTCATCTATAAAGATATATGACATGAAAATAATTATAGCACCATTATTTATTTGTTCTCCTCTAAAATAGCTAATCGAACATCCTCCCAGGTTCGGAGCAAAATGAAAAGACCAGAGAAGCAATCTCTGGTCTTTTCATTTTATTTCTAAAGGAGTAAGCCAACTGCTTGGCTTACGTTAGGGATCGAATACGGGGTCGCGAATCTGCTTCGAGCAACGCGAGGCAGATTTGTGATCGATATCCCTACCCACGGAGCATATAAAATCAAAAGTCTCCAGAAATGGAGACTTTTGATTTGGTTATCTCTAGTGTATTATGTACGTCCGAAGATCTTTTTACGGAGGCTCTATGCCAACTTTTACTGAAGGGGTGCAAATTGTTGTTTGCACCCTGATTGTGTTGATATTTTTACTCGCAGTGCTCAATGCCTTTTCTGAGCCAACGTCGTTGGCAAAGGAGAGGACGAGTTTTGCGCGAGACTGACTTCTCGCCCTGTGTCTTGAAGCCGCCAAGGATTGGCGGCTTCTTGTTTTTTTGCTATTAATGTCGATGTCCGATATGACCTTCAGACGTCTTATCGTGTTTACTTCCCATAAGCATGAGCGTTGCTATGAGGGTAGTAAGTGGTACAGCTAGTACAAGACCAATACTTCCAATCATTGTTCTTATAAGTTCCGTCGCAAATACTTCTCTGTTAATGATATGTAAAACAGGTGAGTCTGACATTGAGAACAATAAAAGAAGTGGTAGTGAGACACCAACGTAGGCTATCGCTAATGTGTTAACAAGAGCGCCAATATGTTCCTTTCCTATTCGTAAAGCTCGTGCGTAGATTTCTTTTTTAGAATTAAGTCCTGCGCGGTAGAGTTCTTCTACGGCAATTGCCTGACCTATTGCTGCGTCATAAAGCACTCCTAAAAGACCAATGAGCATTCCACCTAAAAGTAGCCCTACGAAATCAATGGTACCTCGAGTGTTGAAGTTTAGGTATACAGCTTCTTCGTTGGCAAAGCCCGAGAGCCTTGCGCTGTGGGTGGCATAGTAGGCTAGAATGCCTGAACAGATGACTGTTGCAATCATTCCAAATACTGCGGCAGTAGTTGTCTTATTAAAACCGTGTGTGACATATGAACCTAGAATAATAATAAGAGACGCAACACCCACACTTACTAGTACAGGGGAGTAGCCGTGTAAGATGCTTGGTATTAGAACGTAGAGTATGAGAAGCAAGCTCCCGGCTAAACTTATCAATCCTCGCAAACCTTGTTTACCTCCAAAGATAATAACCAGTAGAACAAAAAGCGCAGTAAAGAAGTAAATGGTCGGTAGTCGATCTGGCTCAGACATTGCGTACATGACACTCCCGTCGTGTCCGCTTATTGTTTTGGTGAGAAAGAAAAGGTCTCCGGTCTTTAGTTGTGTATAGTCATTCTCAAAAGAGACTGTCATATCTTTATCCTCTCCCTGCAAAAATATAGCTGTTATTTTTTGTCGCTTAGTTTCAGTGGTTAGACCTGGAAGCATCTCCGAAGGTATTTCAGTTGCGCTGATAACTTTTGCTTTTGATGTAATTTGAATGTCTTGTATGATTTCTGCGGCAGAGGTATTTCCAAGAAAAGTAAATGTGAGAAGGATAGATACTAGTAGTTTCATGGGTTAAAGTATAGCAAAATAATAGCCCCGGCGCCGTTGGCGCCGGGGCTATTATTTTTTTTGAGATTTATTTTTTGTGTGTCTCTTCGTGAGCTGTTGCGCTCATTTGCTTGTTCCAAAATG
>CAZZGJ010000018.1:0-8193 GCA_964654175.1 uncultured Candidatus Saccharibacteria bacterium | reverse complement strand
GCCACACGCAACCTACCATCTTGTTCCGTGGTTAAACTAAACCCAAAAAACCCCCCCGGCCGCCGGCGGCCCCGGGGCTATTATTTTTTTGAGAATTATTTTTTCTCTGTCTCTTCGTGAGGTGTTGCACTCATTTGCTTGTACAAAAATGCTCCAGCAAGAATAGTGAACGGAATTGTAAAGAGAAGTCCAACTAGTAGAAGTAGTGCCCCAAGGATGTTGATACCCAAAAGAACTACTGTTAGCCAGAAAAGCTTCCAAAACTTTCCACGGGTCATTGCCCAGCCTTTCTTAAGTGCGTCAATTGGACCTAGGTTTTCATCCTCGACAATCATAAATCTGAAAAAACGTAGACGAATTGCTATGTAGATTCCAGGGAATATAAAACAGATCAGTCCAAGCAATACGATGATTGCGTACAGAATTTCAGCAACCACGAAATGCCACATGATTTTCCAGCTTTTAAACCCTGTCAGTAGGTCGTCATATCCAGGCTTGTGCCCGTGCATAATAACAAGGGCTACGGTGGTTGTGGCTAGAGCCATACCAATAGAACCAAGTATCGGTAGTGCTGAGTCTATTACTGAACCTACTATAATAGTTACTAAACCAGCCCCAAGTAGATACCAAAAATGCTCTTTTGTTTTACTCCACGCTTGCCCAAGAACCTGTCTTTGATTAAAATTATGTGTTGTCATATATCAAAAGTATATCAAAATAAGCTCTTTATACACAATGTGTCTGCGTCCTAAGATGAGAAATATTTGGTATACTGCAGTATATAAGACTAACTTAACTATATGCACATCATACTTACTGGGCTACATATGGATATTACTGATTCGATTCGTACATATACACTTGATAAGATGTCGCATCTTGAAAAATATATTGCTAACGATTCAAGTGCAAAACTGACGATTGAGCTTTCAAGAACAACAGCGCATCATATTCACGGCGACATCTTTCAAGCAGAAGCACAGTTGCATATTAGAGGGCTAACAACATCTCACCGTACAACGCAGGATGACCTTTATAAAGCGGTGGATGTATTAAAGGATATGCTCGTGCGAGAGCTGGCATCTCACAAAGATAAAGAGCGTTCAGTCGTTAGACGAAGTGCTCACAAACTTAAATCATTACTCAAACGAATAACAGACTAAAGCCTCATGGAAACCGATACTAAAATTACGTATACTGTCATTGCTTTACTGGTGATATTTCTAGCTGGTGTCTCGTACTTCCTCCAAGGTAAGATGTCTTATGTAGACAAGAGGCCAGAAAGTGAACAGGTAACAGCTACTAACGGTAACAGCAACTCAGTTGCTACGACTTCACAAGTAATTACATCTACAACAACTAATTCTTCATCAACTATGACAACACCAGATAACGTAACTACCGCAGTGTTTACTACAAATATGGGTGTAGTAGAAGTTGCTTTAGCGGCAAATACTCCAGTAACTGTAGAAAACTTTAAAAAACTAGCAGTCTCTGGATTTTATGACGGCACTCGTTTTCATAGAGTTATTAAAGACTTCATGATTCAAGGAGGGGACCCATTCTCAAAAGATATAACTAAAAAACCAGTGTGGGGTACAGGGGGGCCTGGGTACACATTTAAAGATGAGACTTCTCCAAACGATGTTTTTGCTCAAGGGGTACTTGCTATGGCAAACTCAGGGCCTAATACAAACGGAAGTCAATTCTTCATCGTAACGGCAGAAGCGGGTACGCCATGGCTTGCTGGAAAACATACTATTTTTGGTAAAGTAATCAAAGGTATGGATATTGTGCTTAAGATAGAAAACGTAGAAACAGATAGTTCTGACAAACCAGTTAAGGACGTCATTCTAGAAAAAGTTGAGATTCGTTAACTAGAAATCAAGATATACAAAAACGTGAGGCCGGAGGCCTCACGTTTTTGGTTTGACTCCTCTAGTGGTTAAGATAACCTCTTTTGAAACTTTCGAAATCCATTTCCTTTTTTCCTTCAGGGACTACATGAGTGATGATATCTGCAGCTGTGAGTGTATCTGTTGTAGCAAGTGTGAGATCTACATTCGTGACTTTTACTCTAATACTTTTTTCTTTGTGTGTAATAAAAAAGTAAAGACCTGGCCAAGGGGTAAGGGCTCTAAATTTACGCTGTACCTCACTCGCCTGTGTTGTAAGTGTTATTTCACCAAGCTCTTTTGTTATTTTCTTACACAGAGTTGCATCTTCATGTTTTTGTTCTTTTGGAACTAAGGTTCCTTCCATGTAGTGAGGTAGCGCTTGCACAAGTAGTTCTCCTCCAAGTATTCCACACGAAACTTCCATTGTTCCTGCGGTTGCCTGTGCATCAATAATGAAAGCACTTTGTAGTAGTAGCGGTCCATGGTCCATTTCTTTGTCTAGTTTCATAATCGAAACACCAGTAGTCATGGCGCCGTCTAATAGAGCTGATTCGATTGGGGATGGTCCACGATAGCGTGGGAGGAGGGAAGGGTGTACATTAAGCGCTCCCTTTTTTGCTAGTCCAAGTATTTCGTCTGGAATAATTTTCCCATAGGAAGCAACGACAAACACATCAAAAGACCCAGTATGAAGTGGCGAGTTTTTTGGAAGGTCTCGTAGTGTTTCCGGTTGGAATACAGAAATATTTTTTAATTGTGCCCACGTTTTAATGTGAGGGGGTTTTATCTCCATATGTCTTCCTTGTGGAGCGTCTGGCTTAGTGACGAGAAGTGTCGGTGTATACCCAGCTTTATATAGTGCTGCAAGTACTGATTCTGCAAGTGGCCCTGTTCCAAAAAAAGCAAAGTTCATATTTATTTTTTTGCACCCTTACGTTCTTTATAATCTGCTTCATTTGTGTATTCTTCAAAATCTTTTCCGTGGTCGACAAATAATATACCTTCAAGGTGATCTATTTCATGTTGGAAAATATGAGCATAGGTAAACTTATTACCAAGTTCATCGAATGCTTCAACGGTTGCCCCTACGTGTCGTTTTGTTGTTCCATAGATCCAGCGCACAGAAAGGCATCCTTCCTGCATATCTTGTGTCTTTCTTGAAACCTTTATGATTTTTGGATTTATAAAGATGAGCTGCTTCCACTTCGTGTCTTCTTCGTAGGCACGAGGAGACACAACAAAAATACGTTTCGAGATCCCAATTTGTGGCGCAGCTATCGCAACACCATCCTCCTCTTTTGCGAGAGAGGTCTTCATTGTGTCTAAAATTTGCAGTAGTTCCTTACTGCCAAATTCTGTTTCAGAAACAGGGGAAGCCACCTGCCTAAGAGGGTTATCTTTATGTTCGTCTATTTGTACTATCTCTCCAAGCTTTTTCATAAGACTACTTTATCATATTTTTGTAAAGAGAAGAAACTTCTTCTTTTAGTGTTATTAGATAAAAAAGTGTAAAGGGTTCACAAGGGGTTTTCCGCTGTAAATAATTCGTTTGATTCTATTACGTACCGTCTCTTGATTTGCCCACTCCGTTTCTTTTATGTGTATGAAAAGTAGTGTGGTTCCACGTCCAGCCTCAAACCATTCTACAACGTACGGTTCAAGTTCTTGTTCCATACGTGCACGAAGTGAGTCCTGTAAGTTGTCAAAAGAAGCTTTAATCACAACGTACTGCGGAGGCAGTAGTAGTTCTTCGCGTTCTTTTAGAAGAGAGGCATAGACCTCTGCAAAAGTATGAGAGGTGAGCTGCTTTATAACAGGCATTTTTTTAAGGCGTGTTTGTAGAATGAGTCGTCCACCACGATCTCCTCCCTGTGTAAGTTTTTCTGCCATCTCAGTAACAAGTGTTACTATTTTTTCGTCGGTTCTATATTCGGGAAGGGCAAAAAGTGAATCTAAAGAAAGTATTGTAATACCGTCACAGCTTTCTAAAATGTTATGAGCCATTTCCGTTCCGATAAGTACGCCATATGGCGCCTCCTTCCACTCTTTATATACTTTTTTTACTTTTGCACGTGTTGGGGTGTTCTCACCATCAATCACAAAAAGAGGGATACCGAGACGTTTTAGTTCTTCTTCAACGCCTGTTGTTGCTATACCAAGGGTTTGCATGCGCCATCCGCCACAGTGATGACAGGTGAGTGTGCTTTCCTTGTCAATTTGCACAATGTGTTCACACCCATGACAGATATAGGTGCGTACTCCTGCTATTTTATGGAGTACGTACGGACGGTTACACTTTTGACATGCAAATACAGTTCCACAGTCAGAGCAGACTGTGGTCGGGTACATACCCTTTCTGTGGGCGTATAAAAAATAATGTCCCTTACCTTCAAGTTTTGCATTATGAAGCAACGCGAGTGTCTTACGAGAAAGGTAGGGACTCGCACTACGGTTTTCCTCATGCATCGGGATGATGTCAATTGGTGCGTCGTTGCGAAAATGGAGAGGCATAACTTCATGGGCATCGTGATGTTTGTAGAGTAGGTGAGCACGTAGTGAAAGCATGTGTGAACCAAGTAAACAGGGGATGTTACTTTGTTTTGCGAGTTGTTCAAGAACAAAACGCATATCGTAGCCGTTATCTCCGTGTGTATAGTAGTAATGACTGTGTTCACGTTCAATTATCACAAGCCCTAAGTCCGCTCGCTTCCAAGGTAGTAGTGACGGTGTAGCCAAAATAAGGAGTGGGTGTTCATGAGTATCTACTGTTTCAAGTGATTGGCTCATTTGTTTGTCGGTAAGACTACTGTGAAGACTTACTACGTATTCCTCGATACCTTTAGTGAGGTTACCTTTGGCGTATTCAAGATCTGTAATCGTTGGAAAGAAAATAACAAGTGATCTTTTCTTTGAAAAGGATTCACGTATCGTCGTCTTGTAGCGAGTAATTCTGTTCTCGTATTTTTCTTGCAGTAACTGCACTTCAAATCCAGAAGAGTTTTTTGGAAGATTAAATGGTGTGAGTGTTCCAAATGCTTTTTCAGAAATTAAGTCATAGAGCATTGGACCTATTGAGCGTAGTAAGTATGATGAGCTGTACATAAGTGCTGTCCATAGTTTTGGTGGGAGGAGATGTTTTGTAATAACCTTCCCGCTTTTCTTGATATTAAAACTCGCGTGTCGAAGTGACTGCTTCTCTTCTTCTGCGCTGTGTCTGTTAAGTACAATTGCACGAGATACTCGTCGTTTAATTGTTATTTCTATAAGGTCACCAACTTCAATGTCGTCTTTAGAAAAGTAGGAGAGTTCTTCATAAGGAAGTCCCTGTGTGAGTGGTGCGACCGTGAGAACCTGCATATGTCTAGTATACAGCTTCAGATTATGAGGGTATAGGGTTTAAGAGATGGGGTTATTTTAAGGCAAGAACATCAAAAAGCTTTTAAATATAGGCTTTTTCCAATCTAGCCGTCAAAGAGGGCTTACATTTTCATTTGCTAGCCTTGTGGTACAATGCTCCTACTATGGGATTCTTTTTTAAGAAATTAGGTATTGATCTTGGAACGGCTAACACTCTTGTCTATGTGCCAGGGAAGGGTGTTGTGTTGGTTGAGCCTTCTGTTGTTGCTGTGTCTGAGGTTGATAACAAGATTCTTGCGGTGGGAAACGAAGCAAAAGACATGATCGGTAAAACACCGGATTCAATTATTGCATACCGTCCAATGCGCGACGGTGTCATTGCAGACTATCGTGTTACAGAAGCGATGCTTCGCTATTACATTAATAAGTCATTAACGGGATTTACCTTTTTTAAGCCTGATGTGATGGTGTCTGTTCCAGCGGGAGTGACTTCAACTGAACGCCGCGCGGTAATAGAGGCAGCACTTAAAGCAGGCGCAAGAAATGCGTATGTAGTAAAGGAACCAATTCTTGCTGCAATTGGTGCAGGTATTCCAATTCACGAAGCACAAGGGCGGATGATTGTAGATATAGGAGGTGGGACTACAGACGTAGCTGTGATCTCGCTTGGAGGTATTGTGTGTAGTACGTCAGTAAAATGTGCGGGAAACAAAATCGATCAGGCAATCGTTGACTACATAAAAAAGACATACAATCTCGCAATTGGAGATCAGACTGCAGAAGAAATCAAAATGAAGATTGGCTCAGCGCTTCCGATAGAAGAAGAACTATCTATGAAAGTAAAAGGCCGAGACTTTATTGCTGGACTCCCTCGCACTGTAGAGATACGAACAAATGAAATCGTGAAAGCGATAGATAAAGAATTGCGGCTTATGATTAAGGCAATTAAGGATGTGCTCCAAGAAACTCCTCCAGAACTCGCGTCAGATATTATTGATAATGGAATCATTATGTCTGGCGGCTCCTCAATGCTTCGTCATTTCCCGGATCTCGTGGAGAGACGCACAGGGGTAAAAGCAGTTCTTGCAGAAGATGCTTTTTATTGTGTGGCAAAGGGTACAGGTATTGCATTGGAACACTTAGACACCTACAAGCGTTCCATTTTCGCCAAAAGATAAAAAGTAGATGTCTGCTTTGTTGCGGAGCCTTAAGTATTTTTATAACTCAGTGTATTTTGTATATACACCCTTTGCTTTTTCGATTGGGTATTTAAGTCCACTTTTTTCTAATTTCTTTTCTGAGGCGGCCGCAATATCTATGTTAAGGTCATGACTCATGAGAAGCACCCAGTAGAGAACATCTGCGAGTTCGTCAGCAATGTCTTCTTTATGTGTAAGTATATGTTTTGCTGTGTCTTCAGGGCTTTTCCACTGAAAGTGCTCTAGTACTTCGGCTGCTTCAAGACTTAAAGAAATTGCACAGTCTTTTGGGTTGTGAAATTGTTTCCAGTCGCGAGCGTCCCTAAATGCAACGATCTCTTGAGTGATTTCTTCTAGTTTGTTCATATGAGAGTATGATATCAAGTAAGAACGAGTGTTACTAGTAAAGTGGCTTTTGCTATACTCTATACTATTCCTATGAAGCTAGTTGACCTACCAGAACATCATGCAGTGCTTTTGGTGCATACACATCGTGAAGCGGCTACACTTGCTCTAAAAGAGGAGCTTCAAGCACTTTCTCCTGCGCACAGATTTTTCATTAATACCGTACTTGATATTGATACTGCGCGTTCTGTAATGAGTTGGGCACAAACCCCATATAACGGTGAGAAGACGGCATTAATCTCTTTTCACTCCGCGAGTATTCCTGCGCAGAACGCTATGCTTAAAATGTTAGAAGAGCCCCGGGCTGGTGTGAAGTTTATTCTTGTTACTAGCAGTAAAGCTCAGCTTATCGATACAGTGCTTTCAAGAGTTCGTGTGCTCCATGAAAGTGAAGAGGGGGTTAATCAAGGCGAGGTATCTGTTTTTTTAGAAACGCGCCCACAAATGCGCATGGCACTTCCTTACATTACAACTCTTCTTAACCAAGAAGATGAGGAGGGTCGTAAAGACAGAGAGGGGCTAAGATCTTTTTTATTGGGACTCGTAACATGTATGGCAAAAGACCAAAAAACGTTTTCTGGGTACCATATTGCTGATACGCTTGAGGTTGCATCTTATGCCGCAGACCCATCGTCTTCAGGCAAGGCATTACTTGAGTATGTTTCCTTAGCATTGCCACAGACAACGTCATAAGGTAGAATTTGTATTCATCAACTCCTATTTTATATGTCATATCAATTTACCTCTGCACAGGCAGACAAAACTAAAATTCTCGAGTGGTTAGCAGGTGAGTACCGTTCTATTCAAACAGGTCGCGCCACTCCTCAGGTGTTGGATCTTGTACATATTGATATGTACGGTTCACGTACTCCAGTTGCTCATGCCGCGTCTGTTACTATCGAAGACCCTCGCACTATTCGTGTATCTCCATGGGATAAGACAATTATTCGCGATATCGAAAAAGCTATTAACGAAGCAGATCTTGGTCTATCTGTTTCTTCTGACGACCAAGGGTTACGTGTAAACTTTCCAGCGCTTACCACAGAGACAAGGCAGAAACTTGTAAAACTACTAAAGGAACGCTTGGAAGAGGCTCGAGTCCGGGTTCGTGCTCTTCGTGAAGACACTAATAAAGATATTGATGCACGCTCAAAAGCCGGGGAGTACGGAGAAGATGACCGTATGCACTATCGTGAAGAAATGCAAAAGCTTGTTGATCTTGCAAATGCAGAGCTGGAGGCTCTCTTTGAAAAGAAAGAAAAGGAAGTGTTGGGTGAATAAATTATTAAAACAAAAGGAGCAAAGGCTCCTTTTGTTTTTTCTGATATACTTTT
>CAZZGJ010000017.1:6627-10688 GCA_964654175.1 uncultured Candidatus Saccharibacteria bacterium | reverse complement strand
CAAATACAACCGCAGTAATTTTTTTACCCTTTGCTTCTTCAGCAAGTTTCTTCCCTACCGTTTTCGCACGCTCTACTTTTGAGATTTTATCTGTAAGAGAGATATCAGATGCAGATGCGAGAGTTACCCCTGCGATGTCATCGATAAGCTGTGCGTACATGTAGCGGTTAGAACGGAAGACTGCAAGTCGAGGACGCTCAGCTGTCCCTGACACACGAGAACGAATCTTCTTATGAAGACGTACTCGCTTTTCTGTTTTGATGTTTGTTTTCATATAGTTACTTTGATCTTACAGATTATGCAGACTTCTTACCCTGCTTACGGCGAATAACTTCAGTACTGTAACGAATACCCTTCCCCTTGTACGGTTCCGGCTTCTTCATTTGGCGCACCTTGTTTGCAAAGAGTCCGACAGCCTCTTTATCAATACCTGAAATAGTAAGCGCGTTTTTCTCCGCAGTTACTGTCAACCCTTCAGGAATCTTCATCACGACTGGATGAGAGAAACCAAGAGAGAGGTTAAGGTCTGTACCTTTAACGTCCCACTTGAACCCAACACCTTCTACAAGAAGCTTCTTTTCAAACGGAGTAACCACACCTGTAATCATGTTCTTCACATGAGACATGTATGTTCCCCATAGTGAACGAGAAAACTTATCGTTACGGCGAGGTTCTGAAGTGATAGTGTTGTTTTCAGTCTTAAATGATACTTCGTCGCGAAGTGCGCGAGTAAGTTCTCCCTTAGGACCTTTTACACGTACAGCATGGGCATCGAATGTTACTTCAACACCTGCTGGAATACTTAATTGTTGTTTTCCGATTCTGCTCATACGTTTATTGTTACCAGATTGTGAATAATACTTCACCGCCGACCATTTCTTTGCGGGCAAGTTTGTCAGTCAAGATACCTTTTGGTGTCGAAAGCACTCGAAGGCCATGACCGTATTTAACTGAAGTGATATCTTTCACTCCTGTATAGACACGCTTTGAAGATTTTGAAATACGCTTTACTTCGTTAATACGTGGGTTTCCACCTTTGTATTCGAGTACGACTTCAAGCGTCTTCTTCGCATCCCCTTCTGTGTGGAATGTTTTGATATACCCTTCTTCTTTGAGAAGTGCGCAAATCGCTTCCTTCATCTTTGAATGAGGGATTACAACGGTGGCCTTTTTTACAAGACCAGCGTTTTTAATAGCGATAAGCATGTTTGCGATAGGATCCATAGATTTGTTTGATTACCACGAAGCCTTCTTAATACCCGGGATCATACCGTCGTTCGCGAGTTCGCGGAAACAGATACGGCATAGCCCGAAATCACGCATGTACCCGTGCTTTCGACCACATTTAAAGCAACGGTTAGTAGCGCGAGTACTAAACTTTGGAGTTTTTCGGCTACGTGCAATAACTGATGTTTTTGCCATTGTTGTTGTTAGTTAATTAACTGTCTGAATATCGCGAATATGTGCGCAAATACTAGAGAATGTCCAGAACTTGCGGAGATACACGGATTACAGACAGTTAGGCGATAATACCACAAATATCGACTTATTACAAGACTCTTCTTTGAAATAGTCTATACTATAGACATATGCTACAAATTATACTTTCGCTTGGTGCTGGAATCGTAAGCTTTATAGTCCTTGATTACATTTGGCTAGCAAATATTGCAAAGGGCTTTTACTTAGAAAAACTACAAAGTCACGTATCAATTGAAAATGGAAGCCTGGTACCGTACCTCCCTGCTGTGCCATTGGTCTACCTTGTGGGGGCGATTGGTATTTGGGTGTTTGTAATTTCCAGAGTATCAACCATCTCTGAAGCTTTTCTGTACGGTGCACTTCTTGGGTTCGTTATGTACGCATTTTATGACTTTACCAATCTTGCAACACTGAAAGACTACCCGTGGTCCCTCACCCTTGTAGACATAGTCTGGGGAACAATACTTGTGGGGGCAGTAAGTGCAATTATGTTTTACATAAAAGGATTACTCGGTTAACAGAAAAACAAAAAGCGCGGCCGACTGCCGCGCTTTTTGTTTTTCTTGCCCTTACCAGTTAAATGGTGCCGGGTTAATAGTTACTGAGGTCTGAGATGTCGCAACGACATTACCTATTGTATCTACCACATCAACACGGAATGACGCATCCTGACGATACCAAGAAGTATTAGTAACTCGTACTGGAACTTCCTGCTGAGAGTAGTTAGCGGTTACCGGCAGTGAAAATGTTTGTCCACATGGAGCACCAGCAATACTTACTTGTACGGCGGTCTGACATACAGCACTTACACGGTATGAATACTGTCCGTATAGTCCTGTATTCCAGTAAAGTCCTGTTGGCATATTTACATAGAGACGGAATACTTCACCTGAGTCTACCGGTGTCTTACTTGTTGAAACACTTACAATACCTGGGGTTTGCGGGCGATTAATAGTAATCGGGGCTACAGTTGCACGGAAAAGTGATGTCTGCCCTGCAATGTCTGTAAGCGGAGTCGCTACGATAATGCGGAACGCATCTTTACTTGAGTACCCGTAGATAGTTGAACATGAAGTTGAACATACGACATCAAGTATTTCTTTTGTAAGAACAAAAGATGTGTTATTTCCTAGTGTTTGCGCAACTTCCTTACTCTGTCCAGATTGAGTATTTTCTAGGAACACACGGAATGAACCAGCCTGTAGGTTAGTTGTTGTCCAAGCAACATTAATCACATCCCCTTCTTTGTAGACTGAGTTAGCGAAAGGAGTTGTAATAGTAAGTGTTCCTGGTGTTGGCACGATACCGTATGTATATCCAGTTGATGGGTTGTACACAATATTTGTACTTGAAATTCCAGAACTTGTTGAGGGAATCACTGGAGTAGTAGGAATTGAGTATGTATTGACGTTTGTCGGGAGAGTAAATCCACCTGTGTATGTTGAAGAGTTAACCACAACAGTACCTGGAGTATTGTACACAACAGGAGTTTGAGTGATTGGAGAAATCACCTGAGCGTACGGATCGTATGCCTCAACATATGTAGAACCAGATGAGTAACCGTATGAGTAGCCGTTTGCTGTTACATCACTGTCACACGCTCGTTCATTAAGTGCGTTACGAGTAGCAGCCCCAACCGTACCCGTACGAGAAATATAGTTATCTGCCTGGAAAGCAACAACCGCGGCACGAGTAGATGGACCAAAATGACCATTTGGTGTTGCATGTAGGTATCCCCCGCGAGCAAGAATATTCTGGAGAATAAGAACCTGACTCCCTTCTGATCCTGTGCTTAGATTTGCTGTAATTTGAACGTTACAATTAATAATTGGAGTAGGGTTAAAATAGCCTGCAAATGCAGAGCCGGCAGTTCCTACTAACATGCCTAGTACGACAATACTATGTTTAATTCCTGTTTTCATGCCCCTAACCCTACATTATTTTACAATACTTGTCAAGTGCACCAAAAACCGCCCTTACGAGCGGTTTTTGGCGAAAAAAGTAAACGCTACTAGTTATCCTTCTTAAAAGGTACTCCAATAAGCTCAAAGAATGCAGTCGCTTCTTCTTTAGTCTTTGCAGTAGTCCCCATAGTAATAGCCATACCGAAGATATCTTTAAGTTCTTCGTCCTTGATTTCTGGGAAAATAGTATGCTCCTTGATACCAAAGGTCATATTACCGATAGCGTCTACTGATGTACGATTAAGACCACGGAAGTCCTTTGTGCGAGGAAGCGCTACATTAAACACCTTGTCTAAGAACCCGTACATACGCGCACCACGTAGTGTTACCGCAACACCGATTGGATCCCCTTCGCGAGTCTTAAATGAAGCAACTGACTGCTTTGCCTTACGTAGAGTTGGCTTCTGTCCTGTAAGAATTGCAAGACGATCCATAACGAGATCATTTCGCTTACGATCTTTCTTCATCGCAGTACCTGTCGCAACAGATACGGTTACCTTTGTAAGACGTGGAGCAGCCATTGTGTTTGTGTATCCAAACACCTTTGAAAGCTTTTCAAATGAAGCCTTTTCAATCTCCTGAACACTTTTAATACTTGATTTTGTCATATATTTTTTG
>CAZZGJ010000017.1:373-6617 GCA_964654175.1 uncultured Candidatus Saccharibacteria bacterium | reverse complement strand
CGTACCACTCAACCACAAAAAACGACAGTAGAAAAGCCCCTCGCATGAGGGGCTTTTCTACTCGGCTTACAAGATTACTTAGTCTTTTTTGTTTTCTTTTCAGCAAGCTTTACGTTTGAAACATCAATCGGCTGAGGGATACTTACAATTCCACCTTTTTCTCCAGCTTTCTTTGGGCGAGTATGGCGCTTAACCATGTTAAGTCCTTCAAGAACTACTTTGTTCATTGTCGGGATAGCGCGAGAAACAGTAGAAGTCTTCCCCTTCTCCTTACCTGCAATCACTATTACTTTGTCTCCTTTTTTTACGTGCATATATGTATAATTACTTAAATGATTTCAGGCGCAAGTGAAGCGATTTTCTTGTAACCATCAATACCCTTCTGAGAAAGTTCGCGAGGAATAGGGCCAAACACACGTCCAGCCTTAGGTTCTTTCTTTGTCTTATCTACGATAACAACCGCGTTATCGTCAAATGAAATATAAGAACCGTCCTCACGACGAACCTGCTTTGTGGTACGAACAACCACTCCGTATACCACATCCTTCTTCTTTGTTTGCTTACGAGGCTCAGCAACCTTAACAGAAAGTACCACCATGTCTCCAAGAGAAGCGTAACGACGCTTTGACCCTCCGAGCACCTTAAACACTCGCCCACGCTTTCCGCCTGAGTTATCTGTGATTATTACGTTTGTTCCAGCTTGAATCATAGTAGTTCTGTTAGGTGATTAAATTACTTGCGGCCGACTACCACAAAGTTCTTGTCTTTTGACATTGGGCGACACTCTTCTATGATAACAGTATCGTCTATCTTGTACTCGTTATTCTCGTCGTGAGCTTTGTAGTGCTTGTCGATCTTAAAGTACTTTCCATACTTCTTGTGAGCAACATAGCGCTGCACGTTCACTACAACAGTCTTGTCCATCTTGTCTGAGACGACTTTTCCTGTGAGCTTCTTTGGGGTTGTTTTAGTGTTTGTCATGGTAATAATTAAAGTTAGCGAGCTACTACACGAGTCTTAACAGGAAGCTTTGTTCCAGCTTTACGTAGCGCTTCACGAGCTTGTTCCTCTGGGATTCCATCAACCTCAAAGAGAACTCGTCCTGGTCGCACTTCGAATACATATCGATCTGGATCCCCTTTACCTTTACCCATAGGCACTTCAGCAGCTTTTTTAGTAACTGGACGGTCTGGGAAAATACGAATCCATACCTTAGCAGTCTTTCCGGCGTGACGAGTCATTGCGCGACGAGCAGACTCAATCTGATTAGCAGCAATACGAGCAGGTGTTTCAGCCTTAAGACCAAAAGAACCAAAAGCAACCGTGATTCCACGTGTTTCAGGGCGGGCAAGTTTTTCAGGCGAAAGTCGCGCTGTCTGCCATTTTCGGTGTTTTACTTTCTTTGGGAATAACATACTCGTTGCTTTAAAAAATTAATTACTTACCTTCCTTCTTATCGAACTTCATTCCACGGTAGATCCATACCTTAATACCGATCACACCGTATGTCATGTTCGCACGCTCTCGAGCAAAGTCGATATCTGCACGAAGTGTCTGAAGTGGAATTCCACCTCGCTTGATAGTTTCACGGCGAGCCATTTCAGCTCCACCAAGACGTCCTGATACTGAGATACGCGCACCTTGTACATCACGGTTTGCCATCACTTTCTCAATAGTTGTCTTAAGAACGCGGCGGAAAGGAAGACGCTTCTCAATCCCCTCCATCACCATAGCAGCCACAATTGCTGCGTCAGCTTCTGGGTTTGTAACTTCAACGATATCAAGCTTTACGTCCTGAGGAACGATAATCTTAAGACGATTCATTTCTTTCTTAAGTGCTGCACGAAGCTTTTCGATACCATCTCCACCGCGACCGATAATCATACCTGGGCGTGAAGTGTGAAGCATAATACGGTACTGCTTCTCAGAACGCTCAATTTCAATTGAAGAAAGGTACATTCCACGTAGCTTCTTTGTAAGGAATGCACGAACAAGCACATCCGCACGAAGATGGTCTACATATGTAGCCTGCCCCTTCCCGAACCAACGTGATTTCCAATCACGGATGATTCCAAGACGATGTGAATATGGATGTACTACGTGTGTCATAAATTTACTTTGTATTATTAGAAACCTTAGCAAGCTCGATTGCTACCTTGCTTGTGTGCTTATGAATAGGAAACGCGCGACCCATAGCACGTGGCATCCAACGCTTGATAACAACCCCCTTGTCTACTGTTGCATTCTTCACAACAAGTTCGCTTGCAGGAACACCTGAGTTTGCAATAGCAGAATCAAGAAGCTTCTTAATTGGAAGAGCGCCACGCTTAACGAGCGTAGCCAAAATACCCTGAGCAATGTCTGCTCGTTTACCCTTTACAAGGTCCGTAACGAGACGAACTTTTCGAGGTGCTTGGCGATAACTTTTAAGTGAGGCTTTCATACAATAGTTCTAAATTACTTTTTCTTAGTATCAGTAGTTGCTTTAGCGGTTTTAGCTGCTGCGATTTCTGACTCTTTCTTCTTCTGGTCGATTTCCTTCTGCATCTTACCTCCGTGTCTTACGAACTTACGTGTTGGAGAAAATTCTCCAAGTTTGTGTCCAACCATGTCTTCTGTAATCAATACTTCAACATGAGTCTTTCCGTTATATACCCCGAAAGTAAATCCAACCATTTCAGGAGCAATATCAGAACGACGAATCCATGTCTTAATCACACCCGTTGATTCAGGGCGCTTTCCAAGTACTTTTTTGAGTACTCGTTCATCAACATATGGACCTTTGTGTAGTGATCGTGTCATGGGATTGGTTAATGGGGTTTAATTATATCAGATTTTCCTTGAAAGTAAAGGCTTATTTCTTCTTGCGAACAACTCGACGAGACACAATGTGTACGTTTGAGTATTTCTTAGGAGTACGTGTCTTGTGCCCTCCTGTAGTCTTACCGTACTTAGTCTTTGGACGACGTGTTCCTCGAGGCTGTGCTCCTTCACCTCCACCGTATGGGTGGTCAACGGCGTTCTTAGCCATCGCACGTGTCTTTGGACGGCGTCCAAGGTGACGTGAACGACCAGCCTTACCAACATTACGAAGACGATATTCTTCATTTGAAACCTCACCTACTGAAGCGTAACAAGTGTCTACCACCTTACGAACTTCTGTTGAAGGAAGCTTAATTGAAGTGTATCCGTTATCATGAGCCACCACTTGTGCGTATACACCCGCAGAACGAACGAGTTTAGCTCCAGCACGTGGTTTAACTTCAATATTGTATACAAATGTACCTACTGGAATATTCTTAAGCGCAAGACGGTTACCAACTTCAAGGTCAGCCTTTTCAGATACAATAAATGTGTGACCTACTTTAATAGTCTGAGGAAGAAGCACATAGCGCTTAGCACCGTTTCGGTATGCAACAAGTGCAATGAATCCTGATCGGTTCGGATCATATTCAACAGTCTGAACCTTCGCTGGAATATCCATGATGTCATACTTGAAGTCGATTTCTCGGTACGAACGCTTATGTCCCGCCCCTTTGTAAGGAGAAGTGATACGTCCGAAGGCGTTACGTCCAACACCACGCTTAAAACCTGTTGTAAGCGGCTTGTACGGTTCGTTCGTTGTGATAACACCGCGGTATGTTACCGTAGTCATCTTGCGTCTTGATGGAGTTGTTGGTTTGTAGGTCTTCATGGTCGTTTCTTAAATAATCTAACTAGTTTGCAAGAGAGATAGTGTCCCCTTTCTTGAGAAAGACAATCGCTTTCTTCATTCCAGCAGTTTTACCCATCTTACCTCGACTAAAGATCCACTGTGGAACCATGTTAGTGATGTTGATTTTGATTGGAGTTACTTTATATGTAGCTTTAATCTCAGCAGCAAGAGAAAGTTTTGTTGCATGCTTTTCAACAGCAAATGTATATGCGTTCGCAGTTGATTGAGCTGATGCTTTCTCAGTAATATGAGGAGCGATGATAAGTTTCTTCGCCTCTACTTTTGTTTCTTCGGTTGTCGTTTTCTTTGTTGCCATATAATTACTTTGCTACTTTTCCAGATAGGTACGCAATAGTCTCTTCTGGGTTAGTAATTACCAGGTAGCGAGCATTTGCAATATCAAGAGGGTTTAGGTCTTCCATATTGTGAAGAGTTACGTATGGAAGGTTACGGAATGCACGCTTAGTTGTTGCATCTCCCTTCTTTGTTGTCATATAGACGTTACCAACCTTCTTGTACGCAAGTGTCTTGAATCCTTCAACAACAGTAAGGTTTTTCATGATTGTCTCTGCAGCCTTTGTTTTACCTGTTGTTTCAGAGAAAGCGTCAACGAAGAGCACTTTACCAGCTGCAACCTTCGCAGAAAGAAGTGAATACAGAGCTGCGACTTTCATACCACGAGGAAGAATCTTCTTGTAGTTCTTGTCGTTACGTGGACCAAACGTTACTCCACCGTGACGCCAAATTGGAGAACGAGACGAACCGTGACGAGCACGTCCTGACCCCTTCTGGTTCCAAGGCTTTTTACCACCTCCGGCAACTTCACTGCGGTCTTTTGTATGTGCAGTACCAGCACGTCGGTTAGAACCTTGCGCGTAAAGCACTTGTGATACGAGGTCAGCATTCCATGCCACTCCGAAGATTTCCTCTGGGAGAGTAATTTCTTTTGCTACCTTTCCTTCTGTTGTATAGACGTTTACTTTCATACTTGATTAATTAGCCGCGAATTTCTACAACAGTTCCACGCTTTCCTGCAACTGCACCCTTAACGAGAATAATACCGTTCTCAACATCCACATCAAGAACCTGAACAGACTTCTGAGTTACACGATCTGAACCCATACGGCCAGCCATGCGCTTACCCTTAAATACTCTCTGTGCTCCTGTCGCACCAATAGAACCGATTTCACGCATTGAGTGCTTCTGTCCGTGCTGATGCCATCCTCCGTGCATACCGTGACGCTTCATAACACCTTGGAAACCTTTACCTTTTGAAACAGAAGATACTGCTACAACATCTCCCTTTTGGAAAATATCACATGCAATAGTTGCTCCTGGGGCCAGGTCTCCTCCAGCTGTACGAAATTCCTTAACTACTTTATATGCCGCCCCTTTCAAGTGACCCTGAAGAGCTTTTGAGGTACGCTCTTTTTTCTGAATACCAGAACCAACTTGAATGGCTTCATAGCCGTCAGTTTCTTTTGTCTTAATTGCTGTGACCGTAAGAGGTGAAGCAGAAAGAATTGTTGCAGGATGAACAGAGCCATCAGCAGCAAAGAACTGAGTCATGTGTTGTTTTGTAGCAAGAGTGAATTTCATACGTGTGTGTTATCTTAACGACCTTTATGCCATCTTTACATCAATATCAACTCCAGATGGAAGTGATAGGTTAGTGAGCGCTTCGATAAGTTTCGCGTTTGGGTTAACGATATCGATAAGACGCTTGTGAACACGCATCTCGAACTGCTCACGAGCATTCTTATAAATGAATGTTGAGCGGTTTACGGTGTAGCGCTTAATTTCTGTTGGGAGAGGAATTGGGCCCAAGATCACAGCCTCAAAGCGACGTGCTGTATCGATAATTTGTTTTACCGATGCATCAAGCACTTTACTTTCATACGCACGAACACGAATACGAAGTTTCTGAATTTCAGCTGAAGTAGCCTTCGTCTTCTTTGTTCTGCTTGTAGATTTTGTTGCTGTAGTTGCCATGAGAATAATTGTGTTCGTTACGAACGTAAAGATTACGCGAGAATCTTTGTTACCACACCCGCACCTACTGTCTTACCTCCTTCACGAATCGCGAAACGTCCCTGCTCTTCAAGAGCGATTGGGGCGAGAAGCTTAACTGTGAACTTGATTGTATCTCCTGGCATAACCATTTCTGTTCCTGCAGCGAGTGTAACTTCACCAGTTCTTAAGGATGTACACCTCACATTCAAACTGTGTGTGTGGCTTAACAGAACCTGGCTTTGCAAGTACCTGTCCGCGCATAATGTCTTCCTTTTTAATACCACGGATAAGGATACCCGCGTTGTCACCAGCCTGTCCTTCTGGGAGAGACTTATTGAACATTTCAATGCCAGTTACTACTGTCTTAACAGTATCTTTAAGACCAACGATTTCAATTTCTTCGTTAAGCTTAAGAATACCTCGTTCGATACGTCCTGTTACTACAGTTCCACGTCCTTCGATAGTGAAGATGTCTTCAACTGGCATAAGGAAAGGCTTTGCTGTGTCACGTTCTGG